>NZ_CP023004.1:328750-657500 GCF_003096195.1 Ereboglobus luteus
TCATGACCGACGCGGACGTCGACGGCGCGCACATCCGCACCCTCCTCCTCACCTTCTTCTACCGCCAAATGCGCGGCCTCTTTGACAAAGGCTACATCTACATCGCCCAGCCGCCGCTCTACAAAATCAAACGCAAAAAACGCGAGCAATACATCGAGAACGACGAGCAGATGAACCGCATCCTCCTCGAACTCGGCTCCGAGGACGTCACCCTCACCCGCCTCCGCGACAACAAAGTCCTCGCCCCCGCCGAAATCGACAAACTCGTCGAGCACTTCTCGGCGCTCGAAAAACTCGGCGGCGGCGTCACCCGATACGGCGCCTCGCTCGCCGAATACCTCGACTGCCACGACAAGGAAACGCACGCCCTCCCCCGCTACATCGCGCGCATCCGCGAAGGCAACAAGGAAAGCCACCAGTTCCTCATGGACGAGCACGCACGCGCCAAATTCGTGCAGGATCACGGCCTCGACGCCGACCTCTTCGAGCAACCCGCCGGCACCGTGGGCGCGCCCCTCGCGACACCCGCCACCACCACCGACGACAACGCCGCCCCCGCCGCCAAAAAAGCAGCCCCCACAGGCCCGCTCAAACGCATCACCGTCCACGAAATCTTCGAGTCGACGGAAATGTCGAAAATCCTCCGCGCCATCACCGCCTCCTCCGGACTCGACATCAACCGCTATGGCCCCACCGAGGAACCGCGCTACATCATCACCGAAAACGCCGGCCAGAAATCGGAAAACAAAATCGAAATCCACAGCCCGCTCGAAATCGTTTCGCACATCCGCGCCCTCGGCCGCAAAGGCCTCACCATCCAGCGCTACAAAGGCCTCGGCGAAATGAACCCCGAGCAACTCTACGAGACAACGATGGACCCGGAACGCCGCCGACTCCTCCGCGTGAGCGTGGCCGACGCCGCCAAGGCCGACGCCCTCTTCACGCTCCTCATGGGCGACGAAGTCCCGCCCCGCCGCCAATTCATCGAAGACAACGCCCTCAACGTCCAATACCTCGACGTGTAATAAAAAAAAGGAGTCAGAATACGGAAGTCAGGAGACAGGAGAAAACCTCCGGCAACCCTCAAGCCTTCCGTATTCCGACTCCTGACTCCCGTATTCCGACTCCCGACTCCTTTTCATAAATGCAAACACCGCCCGACAAACTCTCCACGGCCAACATCACCGACATCATGCAGACGGCATACATCGATTATTCGATGTCGGTCATCATCTCCCGCGCGCTGCCCGACGCCCGCGACGGCCTCAAACCCGTGCAACGCCGCATCCTCTACGCGATGTATCGCCTCGGCCTCCTGCGCAACCGCCCCTTCACCAAATGCGCCAAAGTCGTCGGCGAAGTCCTCGGCAACTACCACCCCCACGGCGACTCCTCCGTCTACGACGCCCTCGTGCGCCTCGCCCAAACCTGGGTCATGCGCTACCCGCTCATCAACCCGCAAGGCAACTTCGGCTCGGTCGATGGCGACGAAGCCGCCGCCTACCGCTACACCGAGTCCCGCCTCGAGCACACCGCCGAAACCCTCCTCGCCGACCTCGACGAGGACACCGTCGACTTCAACCCCAACTTCGACGAAAAAACCACCGAGCCCTCCGTCCTCCCCGCCGGCCTCCCCACCCTCCTCCTGAACGGCTCCACCGGCATCGCCGTGGGCATGACCACCAACATCCCCCGCACAACCTCCACGAAGTCGCCGCCGCCGCCGCGCTCCTCCTCGACAACCCCTCCACCACCGTTGACGAACTCTGCGACATCATCCAAGGCCCCGACTTCCCCACCGGCGGCGTCATCGCCGGCCGCGAAGGCATCCTCTCCTACCTCAAAACCGGCCGCGGCATCATCCGCGTCCGCGGCAAGGCCCACACCGAGGACAACAAAACCGGCGAGCAAATCGTCATCACCGAAATCCCCTACAACGTAAACCGCGCCAGCCTCGTCACCCGCATCGCCGAACTCGTCACCGAAAAGGAAATCGAAGGCATCCGCGACGTTCGCGACGAATCCGACGCCAACACCCGCATCGTCATCGAACTCAAGCGCGGCGAACAAGCCTCGCCCATCATCAACCAACTCTTCAAGAAAACCGCCCTCGAGTCCTCCTTCGGCGCCATCCTCCTCGCCCTCGACAAAAAGCGCCCCAAGCAAATGAACATCAAGGAACTCCTTGAATGCTTCATCGACCACCGCCGCGAAGTCGTCACCCGCCGCACCCAGTTCCGCCTCAACCAAGCCGAGGCCCGCGCCCACATCCTCGAAGGCTACAAAATCGCCCTCGACAACCTCGACGACTTTGTCCGCATCATCCGCGCCTCCGCCTCGCGCGCCGAGGCCAAGGAAAAACTGATGGCCAAATACCCGCTCACCGAGCGCCAGACCGACGCCATCCTCGAACTGCGCCTCTACCAGCTCACCGGCCTCGAACGCGACAAAATCGAAGCCGAATACCTCGAACTCCTCAAACTCATCGAGGAACTCCGCTCCATCCTCGAAAACGACTACAAGCTCCGCGAAGTCATCAAAACCGAGCTCCTCGCCCTCAAGGAAAAGTTTGGCGACGAACGCAAAACCGAAATCACCGGCGCGCTCGGCGAGTTCCGCATGGAGGACGTCATCCCCAACGAAGGCTGCGTCATCACCGTCTCGCACCTCGGCTTCATCAAGCGCACCCCCGTCGTCGAATACCGCTCGCAAAAACGCGGCGGCAAAGGCGTCATCGGCACCGAGACCTACGCGGACGACTTTGTCGAACGCCTCTTCACCGCCGAGACGCACGACTACATCCTCTTCATCACGACCACCGGCCAGTGCTACGCGAAGAAAGTTTACGAAATCCCCGAGGCCGCCCGCGCCGCGAAAGGCAAGTCCGTGCACTCGTTCCTCATGCTCAAGGAAGGCGAGAAAATCGCCGCCATGCTCTGCACGCCCGACTTCGCCAACGAAAACGCCGCCAGCCGCTACCTCGTCATGGCGACCAAGCGCGGCACCATCAAGAAAACGACCCTCAGCGACTACGCCAACGCCACCCGTGAAAACGGCCTCATCGGCATCAACCTCGCCGAAGGCGACACCGTGATCGGCTGCGTGCTCACGACCGGCAAGGACGAGCTCATCCTCGTCTCGCACCAAGGCCTCGCCGTGCGCTTCCGCGAAAGCGACGCCGAGACCGGCGAAGTCCTCTTCCGCGCCACCGGCCGCGCCACCGCGGGCGTCACCGGCATGCGCTTCAAGCTCAAGAGCGACTACCTCGAAGTCATCGAAGTGGTTGACCACACCGCGAAGTTCCTTGTCGCGAGCGAAGCCGGCCTCGGCGTGCGCACCCGCTTTGAGGACTACCGCCTCATCAACCGCGGCGGCACGGGCGTGTGGGCGATCGACCTCCCTGAAAAGGTCAACCTCGCCGGCGCGTTAAGCGTCCACGACACCGACGAAGTCATGCTCCTGACGGCGAAAGGCCAAAGCATCCGCTGCCCGGTGGACACGATCCGCGAAACCAATCGCGGAGCGAAAGGAGTGAAACTCCTCACCCTCGCCGAAGGCGACACCCTCCTAAGCATCGCCAAGGTCGTCGAGTCCGAGGAAGAGCAGGAAGCCGCCAACGCGGGCGAAGCCGCCGAATAAAAGGCGAGGCGATTTCGCCGTTCCAAGCGTCAGCGACATTCCGCCAACAGCCGCATCAACCATTCGCAGTTCATCATGACGCGCTCGTCGAGCACGTCATGGATGAATCAAGCGCCGTTGGCGGGGCGAACCATCTACCACTATGGTGTGTTCGCGCCATCATTGTTCAATGCGCTTGCGTTCCCTTCGACGGGCGCAAATATGCGTGCATGCGCCACCCCATAAAAATCGGTTTAGAATTAACCATTTTTTCGCTCGCGCTCTTTGTATCTGGATGCGCATCAACGGCCATTAAACGCATATCTGCCGATCAATTTGTCCATGCGTATAAATCGATAGACTCCCCAGCTTCAATGTTCAGCTATGCATACATAGGACAAAGCAACACCAATGCATACATAGAGTATTCGCGCGTAGCATTATTTAGCAACAAATGGAAAGTTCAAATCCTCTGCACTCCTGTTTCAGAACTCCCCCAAGATTTTCTACGTCAACTTGCAAATCACAAATCTCGGGCAGTAACGACTCTGACACGTCCTCAAATGATTACTGCCAGCGATCGAAATGGACATCCTTCCGAAATGAAAATCCCCGGGGTCTTCAATCCTCAAAACACAACTTCGGATCAACCGTTGTCCGACTCCCAGTTGAAATAGATATAAAACACACTTTCATTTTATTGCTCGATTCTTGGATTTATTGCTCTTGCAAACCCTACAACTTCCCCAGCGCCAGTAGCGCGCGATGCGTTTGCACAGCGGCCTGCAGCAATGAATCCGTTGGAGGTGGTTGTGATTCTGGCGACGACGATTCGCCTTCGGTTTCTTTTTCACCCGGCTTCGCCTGCGAATCAGAGTCCGCCGCATCCGGGGCTTTTTTATCCGCGACCGTTTTTGCCTCCACCTCCGGCTCCGGCAATCCCTGATAGTCGCGCATGAGCGCCGCCTCGTCATAGCGCTTCTTGTCCGGCTGGTGATTGATCAGAGTCGAAACCGCCGCGCCTTTCGAGATCGCCTCGCATGCGCGGCGGTCGTCCTCAACGGAACCCCGCACCTTCACGTCGGCGGGCACGTTGTCGACGGCCAATGCCATGACCAGCACGCCCTGCGTGTTGTCCGGCAATCCGGCGTTGAGCGTGAACGGAACCGCTGACGACGTGTCGCGATTGATCAACACAAAACGCGCGGCCCGAGTCTCCGGGGACACCGGCGGAACAAGCGCGATTCGCAGCGCGCGCACATCGGCCACGCGCGCATCCACTCCGCGCAAATCGACAACCGCCGCCTTGTTTTCCGCGAGCACGGATTTCAGCGCGGGCAAGTCGGCGGCAGGGTTTGTCATGCGAAAATACACAAGCCCCTCGCCAAGATCCTGCGCGCCCGCCTTGTCAGCCGCACCCGACGCCGCGCAAAATCCGGCCAGCAACAGTGACAGCGCGCCGAGAAAACATTTGCACAAACGATAAAAACTCATGCGGCACAGTGTTTGCGGTTCCTTGAAATTATTCAAGGAACCAGCGTGTGGAGCGAGTAGTTCGCGCGCGATTACGCCTGGCGCATCGCGCGCTCGATTTCAGCCATTCTTTCAACCTTGGGCAGCGAGCGGGCGCCCTCGAATTCGGATTCCAGAAAAGCGCGCACAATCATCTTGGCCAGCTCGGGGCCTATCACGCGCGCGCCGAGAGTGACGATTTGCGCGTTGTTGCTCTTGCGCGCGCGCTCCGCGGAAAATGTGTCGTGCGCCTGCGCGGCGCGGATGCCCGGAACCTTGTTCGCTGTCATGGCCATGCCGATGCCCGTGCCGCACAGCAGCACGCCGCGCTCATGGCGCCCGCTTCGAATCGCCTCGGCCACGGCCAGCGCGATGTCGGGATAAAGCACGGACACGCCCTCCTCGGAGCCGACGTCCTCGACCTCGTAGCCCAGGCTTTTGATGTAGGCCTTGAGCGTGTTTTTGAGTTCCCAGGCCGCTTCGTCACAGCCGATTACCACGGATTTTTTTTCAGTCATTGTTGTTTGTTTTGGGTTTAAGGAAGTCGTTTCGTCGGTTTCGCGCTTGGGCAAGCCGTCTTTCGCCCAAGCGGGGCGCACGCGAGGCGCGCCCTACTTCATGATCATTTCCTTCACCGATTTTCCGGCGGGAATCATGGGCAGAACGTGCTCGCTGTGCGGCACGACCACGTCGAGCAAATACGGACCGTCGTGGTCGAGCATTTCCCGGATCGCATCACGCAGCTCGCTTTTCTTGATCACGCGTCGCGCCTTCACGCCGAAACCTTCCGCGATCTGCTTGAAGTTCGGATACAGGCCGCCGGTGTTTGTCGGGCTGCCGATATTGTTCACGTCGCCGAGAATCGTCTGCCCGCGGACGCTTTGATAGAAGCGGTCCTCCCACTGCGTCACCATGCCAAGGTGCTGGTTGTTCAGAATCATCACCTTGATGTTGATTTTTTCGATGGTCGCGGTGGCGAGTTCCTGAATGTTCATCGTGGTCGAGCCGTCGCCGTCGATGTCGATGACCTGCTTGTCTGGACACGCAACTTTTGCGCCGATCGCCGCGGGCAGGCCGTAACCCATCGCGCCGAGGCCGAGCGAGCTGATGTAGCGGCGCGGTTTTTCGAACGAGTAAAATTGCGCGGCCCACATCTGGTGCTGTCCGACGCCGGTCGCGATGATCGCGTCGCCCTTGCTCAGTTCGTAGAGCGCGGCCACCGCCTCCTGCGGCAAAATGTGCGGGCTGTCCGGATAACTGAACGGATGCTCCTTGCGCCATTCGCGGATTTGCGCAATCCACGCCGCCGTGTCGGGCGCGGCAAACGAGCGCGCGGACATAAGCTTGTTCAGGCGCGTGAGCGCATCCTTGACGTCGGCGCAAACCGGGTAGTCAACGCGCTTGTTTTTATTGTGCTCGGAGGCGTCGATGTCGATGTGGATGATCTTGGCGCGCGGAGCAAATCTGTCCGTGTCGCCCGTGATGCGGTCGTCGAAACGCGCGCCGAGGCTGATGAGCAGGTCGCACTGGTCGACGGCCCAGTTGCCATACGCCGAGCCGTGCATGCCGAACCAGCGCGCCGAGAGCGGATGCGTCTCGGGAAACGCGCCGAGGCCCATGAGCGTGGTCGCGACCGGGATTTGCGCGCGCTCGGCAAACGCGAGCAGCTCCTTGTGCGCGCCGGACGAGATGACGCCGCCGCCGACATAGAGCACCGGTTTTTTCGAGGCCGAAACGAGTCCGGCGATTTGTTTCAACTGCGCGTCGCTCGCGGTGTGCTTCAACCCGACAAACGGATTGCGGAACGAAACTGTTTCCGGGAAACGCGGCACGAAGCGCGCCTGTTGCACGTCCTTCGGAATGTCGATGACCACGGGGCCGGGCCGGCCGCTGCGCGCGAGCTCGAACGCCTCCTTGAAGATGCGCGGCAGGTCGGCGACATCGAGCACGAGGTAGGAGTGTTTCACGATCGGCAGTGTCATGCCGAAAAAGTCGGTTTCCTGAAACGCGCTCTTGCCGATGTATTTTGAAAAAACCTGACCGGTGATGGCGACGAGCGGGATCGAGTCCATGAACGCGTCGGCGATGCCGGAGACGAGGTTGGTGGCGCCGGGGCCGCTGGTGGCCATGCACACGCCGACCTTGCCGGACGCGCGCGCGTAGCCGCCCGCCGCAAACGCGCCGCCCTGCTCGTGGCGGGGCAGGATGACACGCAGCTTTTTGTTGCGCGCGAACGCCTGGTGCAACTCGAGCGCCGCGCCGCCGGGATACGCGAAGACGACACCGACCTTTTCGCGCAGAAGGCATTCGACGACGCAATCGGCGCCGTTCATTTCACGCGGGGCGGTTTTTGTCGCGGTGGCGGATGAGCGTTTGGCTGTCTTTTTCATAAATAAAAGTGGTCCGGAAAAACGTAAAATAAAGTCCGTCGTCCGCGGAGGATGCAAGAATGGAAAGCGACCGGGGAGTTGCGCGTGCCGCGGTGCGGCGGCACGTCCGCGTCAATGGAGATTCACGCGCGACGCTTTTCCCTCGCGCCCGGCGCGCATCATTTCGTCGTAAATCCAGCGGTAAGTTTGTTCCATGCCGTCGCGCAGGCGCGTCGACGGCTCCCAGCCGAACAGCGACTTGATGCGCGTGTTGTCGCTGTTGCGCCCGTTCACGCCCTTGGGCGCGTCGGGGTTGTATTTTCGCGCGAGCTTCACGCCCGCGATTTCCTCAACGATGCCGACAAGGCCGTTTATCGACACGAGTTCCGAGCTTCCGATGTTGAGCGGCTCGGCGCAGTCGCCACCCATGAGCAACAGCGTGCCTTTTATGCAATCGTCGATGTATGTGAAACTGCGCGTCTGGCTGCCGTCGCCCCAGATTTCGATTTCATGCCTGCCGGTGCGCACCGCCTCGATCACCTTGCGGCAAATCGCGGCGGGAGCCTTCTCGCGGCCGCCGTCATAGGTGCCGTGCGGCCCGTAAACATTGTGATAACGCGCCACGCGGGCGACCACGCCGAAATCCTCGTCGAAGTGGCGGCACATGCGCTCGCTGAAAAGTTTTTCCCATCCATAGCCATCCTCCGGCATCGCCGGATATGCGTCGGCCTCCGTCAGCGGCGTCACGTCCGCGCTCTTTTGTTTGTCGGCATTGTAAACACAGGCTGACGACGAGAAGAAAAAACGTCCCGCGCCGCAATCGCGCGCGGCCACGAGCAGGTGTGTGTTGATCAAGACGCTCAACATGCACAGCGCCTTGTTGTTTTCGATGAACCCCATGCCGCCCATGTCCGCGGCCAGATTATACACCTCGTCGTATCCGCGCACCGCCTCGGCGCAGGCGTCACGCAACTGCAAGTCCAGGGTCCGCGACTCCGCGGCGTCATGAATCTGGCACCACGCCTCGACGGGCTTTTTATCCACGGCCCCAACCTTGTGCCCCAAGTCGAGCAAGGCCTTTACCAAATGCCCGCCGATGAATCCCCCGGCGCCGCAGACCAGTATCTTTTTCATATGCGAAATTGCTTACCCTTTGCGCGGCGTTTCCTCAAGCGGATATCTTTTCAGCCCGAGCAACTGGAGCGTCACCCTGAGCACGAACAGCGGATTATTTATCAAGTAGCGACGCCAAAGCCGGCGCGGCTCCATGCACAGCCGGAAAAACCATTCCAGCCCGCAACGCCGCATCCAGCGCGGAGCCTGCCGCGCGCGGCCCGACAAAAAGTCAAACGCCGCGCCCACGCCAAGCAACACCGTGCCCGACCCGGCGATGCGCGGGGCGAATTGCGCCATGAATTTTTCCTGCTTCGGCGCGCCCAGCCCGACCCAAAAAAAGCGCGGTTTGAGCATGTTCACGCGCGCGGCCAGCACGGCGAGTTCCGCCGGGTCGAGCTCGCGAAACGGCGGCGTCTTGACGCCCGCGACTTTCAATCCCGGAAAACGCGCGCCAAGTTTTTCCGCCAGCAACCCGGCCGTGCCCTCGCCGCCTCCGTAGAAAAAATGCGTGAGCCCCTCCTCCACGCCCGCCTCGCAGAGCGCAAGCATCAGGTCGGGCCCGTAGACGCGACCGATATCCCCGCCCGCGCGCCATTTTGCCAGCCAGACCAGCGGCATGCCGTCGGTCGTGTTCAAGAATGCGTCGTTGAGGATGCGTTTAAATCCGGCGTCCCGTTGCGCCTCCGAAACCCCATGCACTCCCGTCACACACACATACCCGCCCCTCCCCGCGCGCGCGGCATCAAGCAGCAGCGTGGTGGCGACGCGCAGGTTCATGGCGCTGACGCCCACGCCGAGCACATTGACTTTTGGAGGCATTTCCACGGCCAATTGAAAAAACGCAAACAACAGCGCCGTGCAATTGGATTTCACCCCGTGCGCATGCGCGGATTTTCCGCCCTATGCAAGTAAGCGGTCGCGCGCTTACTCCTCGTTCGAAAACACACTCTGCACGTCGTCGATTTCGTCGAGGGCGTCGTGGAGCTTTTGGAGCGACTCGGCGACCCCCGCGTCGATCGCCACCGTGTTGTTCGGTATGTAGGCGATTTCGGCGGAGTCGGGCTTGATTCCCGCCTGCTCCAGCGCTTGCGAAACTTTGTCGAACGCGGGGATCGGACAGCGCACTTCGTGGCCTTCCTCGGTCGTGATGATGTCGTCCGCGCCGGCGTCAAGCGCCACTTCCATGAGCTGGTCCTCGGTTGTCTTGTCCTTCGCGATCAGGAACTGGCCGGCGTGGGTGAAATTGAACGCCACCGCGCCCGCCCCGGCGAGGTTGCCGCCGTATCGGGAAAACACGCTGCGCACATCGGCCGCGGCGCGGTTCTTGTTGTCCGTGGTGACCTTGACGATCATCGCCACGCCGCCGGGGCCGTAGCCTTCGTAGGTGGCGTCCTCGTAGGAAACGCCGGGAAGCTCGCCCGTGCCTTTCTTGATGGCGCGGTCGATGTTGTCATTGGGCATGTTGGCGTCGCGCGCCTTCAGGAGGATGGTGCGCAGGCGGGGGTTTGCGTCGGGGTCGCCGCCGCCGGCTTTGGCGGCAAGCGTCAAATCGCGCGAGATGCGGGAAAAGATTTTGCCTCGTTTGGCGTCAATCGCGCCCTTGAAGTGCTTGAGTTTGGCCCATTTACTGTGTCCTGCCATGGCGGGGGAATATTGGATTAGGGTGAGTGGTGATTCTCGAATGATGAAATGTTATCGGGTGAATGTGAAGCCCGTGTTTATTTTTTCTTCGGGGGCGTCACGTTTTTCATCGGGCGCTTGCCCTTCGCCGCGGGCGCGGGGGCGGGGGCGGGTTCCTTGTCCTTCATGCGGTTGACGATGAGTTGCTGGCAGATTGTGAACAGGCCGTTGACCGTCGAGTAGAGCGCGAGCGCGCAGGAGAAGTTGTAGAAGAAGACAATGAACATGAGCGGCATGAACTTCATTATCTTTACCTGCATGTTGTCCACGCTGGGCGACGGCGTGAGGCGCATCTGGATCATCATCGTGGCACCCATGAGAATCGGCATGATGTTGATCGGAAAATTAAGCCAGGGAAGGCGCGCGATGGTGTCGGGCGCGGAAAGATCACTCGCCCACAGGAAGCTCTGAAAACGGAGCTCGGCGGTGCTTTGAAGCATGAAGAAGAACGCGACAAAGAGCGGCATCGTGATGAAGATCGGCAGGCAGCCGCCGAGTGGATTCACCCGGTGCTTCTTGAAGAGCTCCATCGTGGCCTGGTTGAGCTTTTGCGGGTTGTCCTTGAATTTCTCGCGGATGGCCTGCATCTCGGGCTGCACTTTTTGCATGCGCTTGGCGGAGCGCGACGCGGAGAGCGTGAAGGGCAGCGTCACGAACTTGAGCATCAGCGTCATCATGATGATGGCGATGCCCCACTGGCCGACAAAGCTGTGCATGAAAACCATGAGCCGGTTCATGATCGGCGAGAAAAACCCGCTGAGCATGATCGTCCGGTAAAAGCCGCTGCTGAATTGCAGCACCTCGTCCTCGTTTTTCTTGGAGACTTTGGAGAACGAGCGGATGCGGGTGTATTCCTTCGGGCCGCCGTAATAGTTGAAGCCGAGCGTGGTCTCGGCGTTGGGCGCGAGCGCGGGCACGTCGAACGCCGCGCTCACGGTGAGGCCGACGGCGGGCGTGGTCATGCCGCGGAGCGGCGGCAGCTCAATGCGGCGCGTGATCATGCCGCGTCCGGGCTGGTCGGGCGTGAGCAGGCCGGTGAAGAACTGGTTGCTCACGGAGGCCCATACGATCTGCTCCGGCGAGCTGACGTAGGGGACGGGGGCGCTGGCCCCGAAGCCGAGGAAGCCGCTGCCGCCGGCGAGCTTGGAGCGCTCGATGAACTTCGATTTCTCGCCGTTGTTGTATCCACTGGTCAAATACATGCCGTTGTCGCGCTCGTTGACGGGCGACGCCGTGCCGATGTTGAAGGAAAACGCCGGCATGGGCACGGCCTCCCCGGTGAGATTGCGGAGCGTGAGCTCGTGGCGGATGATGTAGGGATCGCCCGCGGCCTCGGGCGCGCCGGAGGGCACGATTGTGTAGCGGCGCAGCACCTCGATGCGGTTTTCAAAAACCGTGCGGTAAACAACCTCGGTGGCCGATTGCGAAACGAGTTCGTAGGACACATGACGGTCGAGTTTTTTCGACGTGAACGCGTCGGTCGTGAACGCGAAGATCGGGTCGGCGTGGCTGCCGTTGAAAACGAAGGGTTCGTCGCTGCTTTTTTCGGCGGCGTATTTTTTGAAGGCAATGTCCTCAAGCGCGCCGCCGAAATTGGTGAAGCGCGCCTGGATGTAGTCGTTCGAAAGCGTCACGTAGCGCGCGTCTTCGTAGGCGGAGGCAACCGGGGCGAAGGTCGCGTTGCTCTGCATGCCGGGCGCGGGGGCGGCACGGCGGAACCGGGCGCGCCGGTGGTCGCGGGTTGCTGCGCGGGCGGCGGCGGTTGCTGGCTCGGCGTGTTGCGCGAGCCCGTGTATTGCATGAGCCCGAATGCGGCGACCAGCAGCACTATGCCGATGAAGAGGTTTTTTTTATCCATTATACGAACGTTTTTTGGGAGAGAGTGTTTGGTTTTGTGAGAAAGATTCAGGCGACGCGCTCGCAGCGGGGCCGGCGGCGCGGCGCGGGTGGAGGCACCGGGTCAAGACCGCCCGCGCTCAACGGCGAGCAACGCAACAGACGCCACGCCGCCAGCGCGAGTCCGCGCAACAAACCGTGCGCGCGGAGCGCCTCGGCGGCATAACACGAGCAAGTGGGATGAAACCGGCACCCAAACGCGGGACCCGCGACCACGTGCAGCGCGGGCGAAATGACGCGCTGGTAAACGGCGATCAAAAACAGGAAGGGCGCGGTGAGCGCCTTGCGCAGCCTGGTTGGTTTCACGGTTTGGTTTCGGTTGGTTGTTTCTGAAAAGCCCTGCGGCAGGCGTCGGCAAATTTTTGCCCGATCACGGGAAAATCCGTTTTGTTGATCGAGCGGCGGGCGACGAGCAGGATGTCGTGGCCGGGCGGAACGAGTTGCTGGTGTTGGCGAAAAATTTCGCGCAGCCGGCGCTTGGCGCGCGCGCGGGCAACGGCGTTTCCGACCGCCGCGTAAGAGGCGACCACTCCGACGCGAACGACGGGCGCCGGGATTTCGGAGGAGTCGTCGTCCGGGCGTTTGTAATACCAAAACGCAAAGCCGCCGCATTCGAAGCGGCGGCCCTTTTCCCGCAGGTTGCGGAAGTCGCGTTGCCGCCGCACATGTTGTTCGGGGCGGAAACGCATGATGCCGGCAAGTTAAGTCGCGTTGGATATCGAGATGCGGAACGCGACGGAATCAAACCACGGTCAGGCGTTTGCGGCCGACGCGACGGCGGTTTGCGAGGACTTTGCGGCCACCCTTGGTGGACTTGCGCGCGCGGAAACCGATCTGGCGGGCGCGCTTCTTGCGATGTGGACGGAATGTAGGTTGCATGATTAGTCGAAAAGGGAGAAATGTGACCGGACAATGTGACGGGTGTAAAGCGGAAATATGTTTTTTTGTTGCGTGCCCCCCAACGCGTCCCGTGCATTACCCCTCCACGCAAAATGAGCAACCAGTCCATCGCCGTCGTGGGCGGAGGCATCACGGGACTCGCCGCCGCCTACCATCTCGCCAGTGAAACCCGCCGCGTCCGCCTTTTCGAGGCGTCGGGCCAGCTCGGCGGCTCCATCCGCAGCGAACGCACGCCGGAGGGCTGGCTCATCGAAACCGGCCCCAACACCGTGCTGGACAAGACAAACGAATTCAAGCGCTACCTCGACCTCCCCGGGCTCGCCCAAAGCCGCCTGCGCCCCGACCCGCTCTCCAAAAAACGATTCATCGTGCGCAACGGAAAACTCATGGCGCTGCCCACATCGGCGTTCGGCGCGGCCACCACGAGTATTGTTTCGTTCAACTTAAAATGGCGCATCGCGCGCGACTTTTTCTTTTCGCGCCCGCGCAACCGAACGGAGGATCTCCCGCTCGCCGAACTCGCGCGCGCGCACTACGGAAACGAATTTATCGATTACGCGCTCAACCCCATGGTCGCGGGCATCTACGCGGGCGATCCGGAAAAACTCTCCGCGCGCCACGCCATGCCCTTCATTTGGGAAGCGGAGCGCTCGCATGGCTCGATCGTCCGCGGACAAATCGCCCAGATGCGCGCCCGCCGCAAGGCCGGCATTCCGAAGGCCGAAATGCTTTCGTTCCAAAACGGCCTGCAGGAATTGCCCGACGCGCTCGCCGCGCAACTGCCAAACTCGGCCCTCGAAACCGGCGCGCGCATCAAATCAATCTCGCGCTGTGAAAGCAGTGGCGCGTCCGAACCGCGCTGGCTCGTCCGCTGGATGCGCGACGGCGCCGCGCAAACGGAAACATTCACCAAGGTGCTGCTCGCCATCCCGCCCCACGCGCTCGCCGCGCTGCAAATCGCGCCCGATGCCGCGCGTCCCGACGAATTTTTCGCACCGCTCTCCGAGCTCGGCGAAATCGCCTCGCCGCCGCTCGCCTCGCTTTTCCTTGGCTACAAGCGCGAGCAAATCGCGCATCCGCTCGACGGGTTCGGCGCGCTCGTGCCGGAAGTCGAGAAGCTGCCGTTCCTCGGCGTGCTGTTCAGCAGCAGCCTCTTCGCCGGACGCACCCCGCCGGGTCACGCGGCGCTCACCGTGATGATCGGCGGCACGCGCCAGCCGGGACTCGCAAGCCTGGGCGAGCAACAGCTTGTTGATCTTGTGAGTCCGCCTCTTGGAAAACTGCTCGGCATTCAGGGCGCACCCGTCTTCCAGAAACTCACCACGCACCAGCGCGCGATTCCGCAATACAACGTCGGTCACGAAAAATACCTGTCGTTGATCGACGAATTTGAGCAAGCGCACCCCGGCCTGGTCATCGCTGGCAATGTTCGCGACGGCATCGCCGTCCCCGCATGCGTCGCCTCCGGCGTAAAACGCGCCGAATCGACCATGTGACACAGACCGCCTAGCCGCGCCGCGCTACGGTTTTAGTCCGTATTCGTCGAGCCGTTTGCGCAAGGTGGCGCGCGTGATGCCAAGTTTTTCGGACGTGCGCACAGTGTTTCCGTTTTCGGCCTTGAGCACGCGAATGATCATTTCGCGTTCCAACCGTGCGAGAATGGGTTCGTCGGATTCGGAAAGGGTTTCGCACAGGAAATCCAGCGCGCGTTCGGTTGTGAACGACGGTCCGGATTTGTTTGCCGCGGACGCCGCCGGCATCACGGATTCGGACGCCGGAGCGCCGGAGTGTGTTTCATTCCGCGCTTCGAGATCCGCGTTTCGCATTTTTTCCACGGCGTCTCGCACTTCCTGCGGCAGGTCTTTCAGGAGGATTGTGTCGCCCTGGGCGATGACGGCGCTGCGATAGATTGTGTTTTCGAGTTCGCGCACGTTGCCCGGCCAGCGATGGCGGGTGAGCACGGACATCGCCTCGGGGGAAACCTTGCGCGCGCGGGTCTTTTTTTGGCGGGCGAGGTTTTGCACGCAAAAATCGACGAGTTGCGGAATGTCGTCCGGCCGGTCGCGAAGCGCGGGAATGCGAATGCGCACGACGTTGAGGCGGTAGTAGAGATCCTCGCGAAATGTTTTTTCGCGAATCATGGCCTCGAGGTCCTTGTTCGTGGCGGCGAGGATGCGAACGTCGACCTTGATGGTTTCGCCGCCGCCGACGCGCTGGATTTCACCCTGCTGGAGCACGCGCAGGATCTTTGTCTGCGTGGCCGGGGCCATGTCGCCGATTTCATCGAGAAAGATCGTGCCGCCGTCGCAAAGTTCAAACTTGCCGATGCGCTGGTTGGTCGCGCCGGTGAAGGAGCCTTTTTCATGGCCGAAGAGTTCGCTCTCAATGAGGTTGTCAGGAATAGCGGCGCAGTTGACGGCGATGAAAGGCTTTTTGGCGCGGTGACTGTGCTTCCAAATGGAGCGCGCGACGAGCTCCTTGCCGGTGCCGCTTTCGCCAGTGATCATCACGGTGACATCGCTGGCGGTGACTTGCCCGATGATCTTGAACACGTCCTGCATGGGTTGCGAACTGCCGACAATGCCCTCCTTAAAATCGTCGCTGGTGATAGTGGGTTTGTAATCGCTCGCAGCGCGGATGTCGGCGCGAGCCTTGAGCGCGTTTTCGGCAAGCGTGATCACCTTCTGCGGATCGAAGGGTTTCATGATGTAATCAAACGCGCCGTATTTCATGGCCTCGATGGCGGTTTGCGCGGTGCCGAAGGCGGTCATGAGAATGACCATTTGCTGCGGGTTTACGGAGCGGATGTGCTGGAGCGCCTCGATGCCGCTCATGCCACCCATGCGCACATCAAGAAAGACAAGGGCGGGCGGAGATTTTTTGACAATGTCGATGCCCTGCTCGCCGCTGGCGGCCTCGACGATGTTGTAGTTGCGCGAGGAAAGCACGCGGGAGAGGGAATAGCGCACCTCGGCATCATCGTCGATGAGAAGGATGACGGGGGGCGCGGATGGGCTGGCGGCGGTGGCGGAGTTTTCAGGCATGACGGTTTCGGACGCTTGCAAATGACACCGGCCCGCGCGGTTAGTCAAATTATCGAACGCCGTTTGGCGTAATAATAAGCGCAATTGCTGCAAGTTCAGATCAGTTTTACGATTTTTTGGGAGTGGAAAATGCCGCGTATTTTTCATCCGCGCATTTTTTTCTTTCTCGGCAAAGCTGAAGCGGGCAAAGAACACGCCATGAAAAAACCATTGCTCAATAAGTGTTTTGCAGCCCTGACCGCGGGATTTGCGATACTGGCGCTGACCGGTTGTCCGAGCGGGAACACGACCAAGAAGGCCGTCGGCTCGGTGACAAAAAAAACTGTCGAAACAGCCAAGGGTGTTTTCTCCGGCATCTCCGAGGGCATTGACGAGGGACGCAAACAAACCACGGGCGTGGACGGTGCGAGCGTGGCAACGACTTTTGCCGAAATGCAAGGCAAGGTGAGTTTTGAAATTCTGGGAGTGGAGGACGACGAGGCGCAGGGCACGGTGATCGTAACACTCGGCCTGGCAAACGAAACGGACGCGCCAATCCGTGTGAGCGGACTCGCGGCATCCGACCAAGTCATGCTTCTCGACAAGTCCGGTTATGTCGCCCGTGTGCAACGCGCGCCGATGAACGTCACGGTTCCCGCGATGGCGAAGGAAAAGGCCCGGCTTGAGTTCAACGGCAAGGCGGCGGATTTTGTGACCCTGCGCCTGCTCGGCGGTGAAGTGCCGCTAAACGCGCGGGAATAAGCGGAGCGCAATCCAGCCGCAGCCGGAACACAATCGCGCGCCGTTTTTCATCGTCACGCGGGCTTGCAGCCGTCGGGACAATACGCTCTCAATCTCCGCAACAACCCACATGAACACGTTCCCTTCCTTGGTTCGGCAGCGTTGCGGAGTTTTCCCAAAAATCGCAATCGGGCTGGCGGCAATTGCGACCCTGCTTTTGCCGGAGGGAACATTGCGCGCGGCAAAAGGCGACATCGATGTGCTCGTGGCGCCGGACCGCACCGCCGAGGGGAAAAACTTTGTGCCGCCGACCGCGGAGAAACCTTACTATTGCATAATATACACGGCGGGGCCGATGGAACTGGGCGCGGTTTACGCGGGCGAAACAATTCCGAAGAAGGAGGAGGTCGCGCCGCACGTGAAGAAGGCGCTCGCATCGCAGCACTACCTCGAAATCGACAAGGACCATCCGGAGCCGTCGCTGCTCATTGTTTACAGCTGGGGCAGCATCAACGCCGACGAAATGGAAATGGAGTTGGGCGAAGAGGGGGGAACCGCCACGACGCAACGCAACACGGCGGAAATGCTGGGCATCGTCAGCACGAACAAAATGGACCTGAGCCCGCACAGCTTTGACCGCAAATACAACCTGCCGGATTTGAGCGACGGACGTTACTTTATTCTTTTCGGCGCATACGACTATGCGGCGCTGAAAGCAGGCAAACCCCGCCGTCAGACAATGCTGTGGCGCACGCGCCTGAGCATTTACAACACGGGCCGCGGCTCGGCGCCGCTCACCGAGGCGATACCGCGAATGCTGGAAGTCGGCGCAAGCTCGTTTGGCGCGGACGGCTATCCGGTCGAGCTGCGCAACAAGCTCAAGAAGGGCAAGGTCACGCTTGGCGAGGCCGAGGTCGTGGAATACGTCATCTCCGGCACCGACGTGAAACCCGCGCCAAGGAAAAAACCGAATCCAAAGACCCCGAAGAAATCGAAAAACGCCAAGTAGGGAAAATCCCGGCGGGTTGGGTTTGGGGATTTTATTACCATGGGGATTTCCGCGAATTTTTCTAGTTGCCGCCCCGCCCTTCCTGCCCGTCTTTTAAACGGATGCACGTTTCGTTCAATATTGCGGCGGATATCGACGCCGCCATGAAAACCGCCGTCGCCGCCGCAGGCATCGACGCGGCAAGTTTCGCGCCCGAAGTGCGCACCGCCGATCCGCGCAACGGAGACTTTCAGGCCAACGGCGTCCTCGCCTTCGCAAAACGCAACAAACAAAACCCGCGCGCGCTCGCCGAACAAATCATCGCCGCGCTCCCCGACGAAATCAAAGCCCGCTTCGACACCGCCATTGCCGGCCCCGGGTTCATCAACTTCACGCTCAAGCCCGCAGCGCTTTTCGACTGGCTCAACACTTACGACTCCATCGAAAAACTTTCGTCCGGCGCCTCGTCCGCCTACGCGGGGCAGACATGGGTCGTCGATTATTCCTCGCCCAACACCGCCAAGCAAATGCACGTCGGCCATCTGCGCTCGGCCGTGATCGGCGAGGCGATTTGCCGGCTGCTTGAGTTCAGCGGCGCAAAAGTAATCCGCGACAACCACCTCGGCGACTGGGGCACGCAGTTCGGAAAACTCATCTACGGTTACAAGCGCTGGCTCGACAAGGACGCCCTCGCGCGCGATCCGATCTCCGAGCTCGAGCGCCTCTACAAACTCGGCAACGAAGCCACGCCCGACGGCTCGCCCGAACTCGAGGAGGCGCGCCAGGAACTCGTGAAACTCCAGCGCGGCGACTACGACAGCCTCGAACTCTGGAAACTGTTTTCCGAGGTCAGCAAAAAAGCCTTCGACGAAATCTACAAGCAGCTCGCCATCAAGTTCGACCACTACCTCGGCGAAAGTTTCTACAACGACAAACTCCAACCCGTGCTCGACGAGCTCCAAAAACTCGGACTCGCCGAGGAGAGCCAGGGTGCGCTCGTCGTTTTCCATCCCGAGCATCCGCGCTTCGCGAAACAACCCTTCATCGTGCGCAAGAGCGACGGCGCGTCGAACTACGCCACCACCGACCTCGCCACCATGCTCTACCGCGTCGAGCATTTCCACGCCGACGGCATCGTGATCCTCACCGACTTCCGCCAGTCCGACCACTTCGAGCAACTCGCGCTCACCGCTGAAAAATGGTTCGCCAAAACCGGACGCCGCATGCCCCGGTTCGCCCACGTCACTTTCGGCGCCGTGCTCGGCGAAAACAACAAGCCGCTCAAAACCCGCGACGGCGACACGATCAAGTTGAAGGAACTCCTTGGCGAGGCCGAGGAACGCGCCTATACTATCGTGAGCGAAAAAAACGCGGGCCGCCCCAAGGCCGAGCAATTCACCGACGAGGAATGCCGCGCCATTGCGCACTACGTCGGCATCGGCGCCGTGCAATACGCCGACCTCTCGCAAAACCGCTCCAGCGACTACCTCTTTTCGTGGGACAAAATGCTCTCCCTCGACGGCAACACCGCGCCGTATCTTCTCTACGCGATCGCGCGCATCCACAGCATTTTCCGCAAGGCCGGCATCGAGCCGGAAGCCCTGGCCGCAATCGAAAAGGAGGCCTCGCCGCTTGAGACCCCCACCGAGCTCGCCCTTGCGCGCAAACTCGTGAAGTTTCCCGACGCGCTTCGCCTCGCCACCGACACACTCCGCCCGCATTTCCTCGCGCTCTATCTCTACGAGCTCGCGGGCGATTACAGCGCGTTCAACAACGCGGACAAAGTGCTCGTTGACGACACGCCGGTTCGCGCCCGCCGCCTGCTTCTTTGCGCGCGCACCCAGCTCACGCTCAACACCGGCCTGAACCTCCTCGGCGTGCGCACGCTCAAGCGCATGTAGCACAAACTGCCAAGCCTGCATTTTTGCCGATTTCCCTTCCTTTCCGAACCACGAGCAGACTTGGCGGTCTGCGCCACAAAGAATGCCTCCTTCCCAGCACGAGTATTACATCCGCCAGCCATCCGACACCGACGCGCGCGGACCGTTCACGATTGAACAACTTTCCCGGCTCGCCGAATCGGGCGGGCTTAATTCGAGCACGCTCCACTTCGACGCCAACACCGATCAGTGGATATCGCTGTTCGAGGTGCCCGAACTGGCCGCGTTGCTGCCCAAAAACACCGCGAAAAATTCGGCACTTCCCGCGGCTTCGTCTCCGCTCGCGGCGAAACTCACTGTCGTTCTCCTCGCGGGCAGCGCGCTCGCGCTGTTGCTCCCCATGTTCAAAAGTGTGGACGCGCTCAATGCGAACGCCCTCCTGCAATACCCATGCTTCTGGCTCGGCGCGCTCGACCTTTTGATGGCGTTGTGCTGCGGCGTGTTTGGCGCGCGATTCTTCCGTTTCGTCCGCGTTCGCACGGGACTCGGGCTCGGTTTTCTGGGCGCGCTTTTTTGGCTGCAAGCGAACACCGGCGCGCTTGTTGCCGCGTTGATCGCGTCGGTCTGTCTCTGGCTGGCAACAACATGCGCCGCTCCGCGCGCGCTCATCGCAAACACAATCGCAGGCTTGGCAGCGCTCGCAGCGCTCGCATATTGTCTGCTCACGTAAATGCGGCCCCGGGCCGCGCCCACCAATATGATGCGCTCACTCATACTCCTCAAAAACCGCGCCGTCTCCCTCTACACAAAGGAAATCTGGCAGTCCACGCACATGGGGGAAAAATCCCTGCGCGGCTGGGCTTACGCGCTCCTGCGCGTCATCTCGATCACGATCACCGGCACGCTGGCCACGCGCTCGTTTGCGCGCGCCGCCGCCCTGAGCTTCACCACGCTGCTCAGCCTCGGGCCGCTCATCGCGCTTGCGGTAATGGTCGCCGGCTTTGTGCTCAAGGACCAGGATCCCGACATGATCGCGAACAAACTCAACGACGCGATCAAGTTCGTCGCGCCGCAGGTCGATCACTACGAGGAAATCCGCCAGCAAAACCGCCGCAATGGGCGCACCAGAAACTCCGCCGAGCGCCCCGGCACCCAAACACAATCCACCGCCGCATCACCCGCCCCGGCGCCTTCGGAGCCCGCTCCATCCTCCGCCGTCACAGTTGCTGAAAAAACATCCACAGCACCATCCACCCCCGCGCAACCCGACACGGCGCAGCGCAAGGTTCGCCCCGAAATCGTCCGCCTCATCAACAACTTTATCACCAACGCCCGCTCCGGCACCATCGGCGGCATCAGCGCGATCACTCTGATCACGATTGTGATTTTTCTCTTCGGCGCGATCGAGGATGTGTTCAACGACATTTGGGGCGTGCGACGAACGCGCTCGTGGCTCACGCGCGTCGTGTTCTATTGGACGATTCTCACGCTTGGCACGATCATCTTTTCGGTCGCCATCACCACGCTCTCGGCGGCGACTTTCGAGAACTTCTTCCGCGAAAAAATCCCCTTTGGTGCGCAGATGATCGCCGCCGCAAATTTTGTCATGCCCGCGGTCATCGCCGTGCTCGCGCTTGGGGCGCTCACTCTTTTTTACCGCTTCATTCCCAACACGCGCGTGTATTGGCGCGCGGCGCTCGCCGGCTCCATCACCATGTCGGTGCTGCTCGTCGGCAACAACCTGATCGCATTCGCGTATTTTCGCCGCATCGAAATCACGCAAAGCCTCTACGGCTCGCTCGGCGTGCTGCCCGTGCTCATGCTCGGCCTGTATGTGTTTTGGATGATCGTGCTCATCGGCGGGCAGGTGAGCTATGCCGTGCAAAACGTGCATTTCCGCAACAGCCAGATCGCCTGGGGCACGCTGTCGTTCACCCGGCGCGAACGCCTCACGCTCATCGTGCTGCTCACCATCGCGCGGCGTTTCCAGGCGTGCATGCCACCGTGCACCGTTTCGCAACTCGGCGACACGATCAAGGCGCCCGCGCAAATCCTGAACGAATGCCTCAACCGCTTGAAGGATCTCGGGCTGATCTCGGCCGTGCCGCCGCCGGCCAAACGCGAGGCGGCGTCGGATTACCTGTATCAACCGGCGCGGCCGCTCAACCGCATCACGCTCGGCGAGTTCAAGGAGCTCTTTGAGAACATCGGCGAGGATCCCTCGGGCATGCTGCTCGACAGCATTGATCCCGTGAGCGCGCAGTATCACGCCGCGATCAAGGCGATAAATCGCGAACCGGTTTTCACCAAAACGCTCGAACAGCTCTTCGCCGATAATCCGATCGACGGCACGCACCCGCCCTTTGCACTCGGAGAAAAACTCAAGCCGGCCCAAGGCTGAGCAACTTGAGCCGGAATAAATCGACTTGAGTCGATTCAAGTCGATTTACGCAGAAACGGGACGCGCCGGGACAATCCACCCGCAAAAAAAGCGCCGCGTTTAGCGGCGCTTTGAGAGAGGATTAAGCATGCGTAGTGTTTACCGCCGACTCAGATTTCGTATGCGGGAAGCGCTTTGTCCACGCGCACTTTTTCGAGTTTCACGAAGGCGGGCAGGCCGTTTTCGTAGGGAACGACGGTTTCGCCCTGAATGAGCGGTTGCGCGTAGCGGATGAACTGGTTGCTCATGCTCACGCCGTCCTCGTTGATCCACTCGCGGGGGAGTTTCTTCACGCCGTTGGCAATGTCGCTGAGCGGGGCGAGTCCGGTTTCGCAGCTGTAGTGGTCGGTGTCGCCGCGCAGGAGCGTGACCATTTTGTCGGTCTCGCCTTCGACGACGGCGGCCTTGACCGCGGCTTGTCCCGCGAGATAGGCCTCGTCGGCATCGGCTTTCGAACCGCCAATGACCGCGGCGCGCTGCGCCATGCCGAGCTTGACGGTGCGGCATTTCACGGTCGGGAAGTTTTGTTCGACAAGACCCTTCAGGTAGTCGGCCGCGCCACCGAGCTGGGCATGGCCGAAGGCGTCGGTTTTGTCATCGGCGGAAACATAGTTGCCGTCCGCGTCGATGAGGCCCTCGCCGACGACGATCATGCAGTATTTTTCACGCTGGAGAACGCGTTGCACATCGCCGACGAACTTCTCGGTCGAGAAGGCGACCTCGGGCAAATAGATGAGGTGAGGGGGATCGTTGGGCTGGTCGCGGCGCTTGGCGAGCGCGGCACCGGCGGCAATCCAGCCCGCGTTGCGGCCCATGACTTCGATGATTTGCACGAGGTCGTGCTGGCCCATGGCCTCGTTGTCGCACGCGACTTGGCGAACGGTGGAGCAGATGTGCTTGATGACGGAACCGTAGCCGGGGCAGTGGTCGGTGACGGGCAGGTCATTGTCGATGGTCTTGGGAATACCGATCACGCGCAGGTCGTAGTTTTGCTCCTGGGCGAGTTTGGAGATCTTGTCGGCGGTGTCCTGCGAGTCGTTGCCGCCCGCGTAGAAGAAGTAGCGGATGTTGTGCGCCTTGAACACTTCGAGCACGCGCTCGAAGTCCTGTTGTTTCTTGAGCTTGTAACGGCAGGTGCCGAGCGCGGCGCCGGGCGTGTAACGGAGGCCGCGGATGGCCTGCTGCGATTCAGAGGCGAGATCGATGAAATCCTCATTAAGGATGCCGAGCACGCCGTTGAGCGTGCCATAGATTTCCTCGACGCACTCATGATTGAGCGCTTCGGAGACGACTCCGGCTACGCTGGCGTTGATAACGGCGGTGGGGCCTCCTGACTGGCCCACCAAGACATTTCCTACGAGTTCGGCCATGGTATTATGCGATGTGATTTGATTGTTTTGAGTTCTGGTAAAATTGTGTGAGGGATAAAAGAAGCGACTGCGGTCACTGGCTGGCAAATCAATTCTATGGGGCTCGCAAAAGAACCTGCCGTTTCGGGATGGGCGGGTATGCCGGCTGAGTGGAAACAAAAAAAGAACGGTTGCGGCGAAACTGCCCCGCTAAAAATTTGAAACACGGTCATCAATGATGCGAATGGCGCACGCTCAAAAGCCAGACATCCGCCGAATTGAAAGATGCATTCGCCTTCCACGAGGCGTTCATGCAATCAGACGACATGCGCGGCACGGCATGGCGAGACACGTAGCCTTTGCGCCGACTGGTGTAAACGGGTCCCCCTGTTTTCCGCTCACTTGTCCACATTGATCACGCGATCGGGCGTGATGCGTGTGGAGCCGACGCCAAGTGTTTCGGCGAAACCTAGCGTGTGGATGTCCTCGGATATCGCGCGGAAGCCGTTGCGTTCGCGCCAGCGGTTGATGCGCTCCAAAACCATCGAGTCGAGCGCCACCGGGTCGCTGCTCAACCAAAGCACCGGCTCCGACACCGTGTAGAGCGAGTTGAAATACGGCCCGCCAATGTATTGGTAGTGCTCCAGGCTCGCAATCGTGAGCGCCCACGTCTGGCGGAGCTCGGGGATCGCGCTCATCTCAGCAACCGCAGCGGGCGCGTTGGCCGGACTGCGGAAAAAGCGCGCCGTGTTGCTCGCGTTCCAAAGCGTCGCGTTTACCAGCGAGCCGTTGATGCCGAGAATCTGATGGTCGGTGAACACCGGCAGGTTTATCCAAAAATCCGCGTCGAGAAACAGCGGCGTGGCAAGGAAGCTCTTGCGGTCCTGCTCCCTGGTCGTGTTCGGATTTTGGTCCTCCACGCTTTTCTCCGCAAAAATCGAATCGAAACGCGATGGCAGCGGGCTGTCGTAAAACCAAACCGGATCGTAATACCGGCCGGACTCCAGCACGTAAACCGGGTGCCCCTTGAACGGATAATCACCCTGCGCGTATGCCGGCAGGTATCCGGTCATGCGCAGGCGCAACTGGTTCAACCCGACGATGAAAATATTTTCCGTTTCAAATCCGCGCCTTTCCATTGCGGCAATAACCGCCTTCACCAGCGCGATGGGCGTCGCCATGCCCGGGCCCGAATCCGTGTAAATTTTGAGGCCCACTTTTTTCTTCGGCCCCGGCGCGAGTTTGCGTCCGGTGCTTTCCTCATACTTCGAGAGCATGAGCTCGACCTTGGCGTCGTAGGCGCCCGCGTCGAACTTGGGCAGCGTCGCCTCCCACACGGGAGTCAACCCGGACGGCGCCGGCGCGTCAGCCGCGCGCGCAAACGCCGCCGCGGCCAGTGTCATTGTGGAAAACAGGATCGCTCTTAAAAATCGCATGAGAAAAGATAAGTCGCCTACCGGGAGGAAAAGTTTCGTGAATCAATGCTTAATGCCAGAATGCATTTTGGGTTAAAAGGGAAATCGTATGCGCCGGCGCGCACGGTTTTGCGGAGGCGCGCGGACGCAGTTTTTCGCATGCGTGGGCGCGCGCTGGACGCCCCCCCTACCCTACTTCACGGCATCCGCAAGCTGCCTCAAAAGCGCGCTCGCATCGATGTCGGCGCCGCTGTCGTTGGTGATGCCGAAGAGGTATTGACCGCGCCAGAGCATCGGGATGTCGCCGTTGAAACGGTCTGGCGTCACAAACGCGCCTTCTTGGGGCGTGGATTTTTGCCTGTTAAATTTTGCGTAGTCGCCGAGCAGTTTTTCAATCCCCGCCTTCGTTTTTCCGTCGATGACAAACATGTTATATTCTTTTCCGCCCTTGTCATAGGTGGCGCGCCATGCGGGAAGCATGAATTTGTGGCCGAGAAAACTGTCAACGATGTAGGTCTCGGAAAGCGCCCGTTTGTTCTCCCGCGGAAACGCCTTCAATATTGCGGGAAGCGCGGCGGCGGGGTCGATTTTTGGGGCAAGCGTGCGCGCGATTTTTTCCATCATGGCCGCGGTCTCCGGGTTGTCGTCGGAGGTCGTCACTTTCACATACATGCTGCCGGATAAAAAATAGACCAGGCCGGCGGCACGATATCCCTCGGCGCCGATTTGGAGAAATGTTGGCCCCGGCGAGCGCTCGGCGGAATAAATGGCAAAGGCGTCGAACGGCGTGGCGTGGCGATACATTTGCAGCGTCACGTATTTTTCAGTGCCGTTTTTTGTGTAATCGACGGAGGTCATCTCGGCAAAATTGCACTTTAGATATCCCTCGGCCGCGCCGTTGATGCGGTCGAAAAGATTGTCGCCGGTGAAAACCTCAACTTCCTGGGAAAGCGTCCAGCCGTCGATTTTCGGCAGCATGGCGACGAGCTCTTTCGGGGTTTGGGCGAATGCGAGCGTTGCGAAAACGACAGGGAAAACAAATGATGCGAGGATGTTTTTTTTCATGGCGTGAGGATGTCCCATGCGACCGATGAACCCGATGGGACTGGCAGGACGGGTGGACTCAGTGTTCTCCGCGATTTGATTATACCAAAAACTCGTCGGGCACGTTGCGAATGCGGGAGATGTCGCGGATTTTGTCGGCAACGAGGAACCCGGAGCGGCAGTTCACGGTGCAGGTTTCACAATCGCCGCAGGGATTGTCGGGCAGGCTGAGCTCGGTGATGGTTTCCTTGGCGAGGCCGGGCTGGCGATAACCGTGCGCATACATGTAGGCGCGCATGAGGTCGGGGATCGGCAGATTTTGAGGGCACTGGCCGTCGCATCCGTGGCATTGCGTGCAGTAGAGCGAGGCGACTTTTTTGCCGCCGTCGATGAACGCTTTTTCCTCGGGCGTGTAGGCGAGGCTGGCGGCGGACTCGAGGCACACGTCGAGCTCGTCGAAGTTTGTGTAGCCGGGAATCGCCGTGGTCACGTTTTTGTCCTGCAACGCCCACTTGAGCGCGGCGGACACGTTTATGTCTTTTGCGCCGGCCATTGTTTTCATCGCGACGACGCCGATGCCGGCGGCGGCGGCGCGGGCGATGGCGGATTTTATATCGAGGCTTTGCTGTTTCTTAAAATTATACGCCGTGAGCACGACCTCGTAAAATTTGCTTTTGATAACGGCGTCGATGACCTCGGGCTCCTTGTCGTGCGTGGAGACGCCGCAGTGCTTGATGCGCCCCTGTTTTTTCAGGGCTTGCATGACTTTGTGGATCGGTTCGTGAAGCACGGCCTTCTCGGAGTTGACACCGTGGAGATACAGGATGTCCACGTATTCAAGCCCGAGGCGCTCCATGCTCGTGTTGAACTTTTCCATGAAAATCTCCGGGGCGTTGTCGTTGAAGATTTCCCGGCGGACATTGATTTTCGTGGCAACGACAAACCGGTCGCGCGGCACGTCCTTGAGCACCTTGCCAAGCATGGTTTCGTTGTTGCCCCGCTGGTAACCGTGCGCCGTGTCGAAATGCACAACACCGTTGCGCAGGGCCGCCCTGACGAGGTTGGGATTGTCGGCTCTCATCACGCCCATGCTGAGGATGGGGAGCTTGATGCCGGTTTTGCCGAGGGGGCGAACCTCGAATTTCGGCGACTGCGGCGCGGCGGGTTTTTCACCGGTGGAAGATTGCGCGCGCAGTGCGGATGACAGAATCAGGCCCGCGCCTCCGGTTGCGGCATGACTGAGAAAACGACGGCGGTTTATGTTTTTTTTCATAATACTTATGAACGAGGGGGATTTTGTTGGAGTTGTTTTTTACCCGGCGACGGATTTGGGCCCGTGCCCGCGGAACCGCTGGTCAAATTTTCGCCTATGGTGAAAAGAATATTTGCACAAAAAACGCAACTTTTCTTTGCATGCCGCGCAATCCAGCCTGCATTATCCAACACCATGTCCTCCGACGCCCTCCTCAAATTCAATAACAAGGAACTCACACTGCCGGTCATCACGGGAACCGAAGGCGAAATCGCCATCGATATGAGCCGCTTGCGAGCGGACACCGGCGCGATCACTTTCGACGAAGGCTACGCCAACACCGGCTCGTGCAAAAGCGAGGTCACTTTTATCGACGGCGAAAAGGGCATCCTGCGCTACCGCGGCTACCCGATCGAGCAGCTCGCCGAAAAATCCAACTTCGTGGAAACCGCCTATCTCATAATGAACGGCGAGCTGCCCAAGCCCCACCAGCGCGCCAGGTTCGGGCGACTCCTCTCGGACAACGCCGCGCTGCGCGAGGGCATGGTGCGCTTCATCCAGAATTTCCCGCGCGACGCGCATCCGATGGCCGTGCTCTCCGCAAGCCTCAACGCCCTCGGCGCCTACTACCCGCACCTCGCCAGCAACAACCACCAGCAGGACCTCGAGCACTTCGACGAGGCCGCCGCCGTCGCCATCTCCAAGGTGCGCACCATCGCCGCGCACACCTACCGTGTGAACATGGGCAAGCCCTTCAATTATCCGCGCCCGAACTTCGGCTACTGCGAAAACTTCCTCCACATGTTGTTCACCGACCCCTACAACGAATACATCGCGAAGGAGGAAGTCGCGCGCGCCCTCAACCTCTTCCTGCTCCTGCACGCTGACCACGAGCAAAACTGCTCCACCTCGACCGTGAAGATGGTCGCCTCCGCCGGCGCGAACCTCTTCGCCTCCATCGCCTCCGGCGTGTGCGCCCTCTGGGGTCCGCTCCACGGCGGCGCCAACGCGGCCGTGATCGAAATGCTCCAGCACATCCACGACGCCGGCGACGACGGCACAAAATTCATCGCCGCGGCAAAGGCGGGCAAGGGACAGCGGCTGATGGGCTTCGGCCACCGCGTGTATCGCAACTACGACCCGCGCGCAAAAATCATCAAGCAGAGCTTCCACGACGCGCTCGCGAGTCTCGGCATCAAGAACGACCCGCTGCTCAACATCGCCATGAAGCTCGAGGAGGCCGCGCTCAACGACGAGTATTTCATATCGCGCAAGCTCTACCCGAACGTCGATTTTTACTCGGGCCTGATCATGCGCGCCATCGGCCTCCCGACCGACATGTTCACCGTGATGTTCGCCATCGGGCGCATGCCGGGCTGGATCGCGCAATGGCGCGAAATCGCGGCGAATCCGAAAGGCAGAATCTACCGCCCGCGTCAAATCTACACCGGCCACACGCTCCGCAACTACGTGCCCATGCGCGAACGCATCGAAGCCGCGAAGCGCGCGTAACGCGGACGCGGCCGGTTCGTTTTCGGCTACTTCACCAGCTTCACCTTCGCCTGGGTTTTCACCCGCTCAAACTCCAGAAAGAAGCTGCCCAGCACGCCCGGCTTCACGCGCACCTTTTTCACGCGCGGATCGGGGCCGCACGAATACGAGCCGGAAACCACCTTCCAGCGCTGTCCGTTTGAAAGCGTGAAAACCGTGCCCTTCTCGAACCCCGCAAACGTGCCCGCCAGCTCAAGCTCCATCGTGTTGTATTCGATCTCGGTGCCGGGATCGACCTTCACCTTTTGTCGGTTCGGTTTGGGCGGGGATTTTGGTTTTGCAGTTGCCGCGTCCGTCGCGGCCACCGCCACTGGTTCATCCCCGATGGGTTTGGCCGCCGCTTGCGTTTCAGCGTTCGCAACACACGCCCCCGCGGCATGCGCCTTCACAAGCGCGTCGAGATGCGCCCGCTCGGCGGCGGACAATTTCGCCAAACCCGCCGCGTCGTAGTCGGCCTTTTTGAGCCCGTCCGAGAATCCCGCGCCCGCGCAAACTACAGGGGCGAAAAAGAACCCCGACGCGCAAGCGGCCAGCGCCACCGTCAACCGAAAAGACCAAATGGAAGTCATGCCCCGAGTCATGCGCGGCCTTTGCGCCGGCTGCAATTTTATTTGCTTCCTCAAAAAATCGTTTTGCGGCGATTCCTCCCTTGCAAACTCGCGCGCGCGGGCTCTCTCTGTTTCTTTGCTTAACCATCAACCGACATCAGCAATGATTGGCCGTCTATCACAACTCCTGGACCCTTCCCGCATCACGCTCTCCATCAAGAGCGCGCGGAGAACCGCCGCGATCAACGAAGTTGCGCGGCTCCTCGACGGCCACCCAAATGTCACTAATTTTCAAGGTTTCTACAACGAACTGCTCGCGCGCGAACGCCTCGACACCACCTGCCTCGGCAACGAAATCGCGATCCCGCACGCCCGCACCGAGCATGTGCAAAAAATCGTGCTCGCCGTCGGCCGCAGCGACAAGGGTGTCGTGTTCGAAAACTGCAACCAGATCGTGAAACTCATGTTCGTGCTCGGCACCCCGAAGACAAACCCCGGCACCTATCTCGCCATCGTCAGCGCGCTCTGCCGCTTGCTCAAGGAACCCGAAAACCGCGAGGTCTTCATGAGCGCGTCAACCCCCCAGGAGTTCATTCAGGCCGTTGTCGCCGCAGAGGAAAAACTCTTCGGCGTTGATGCCAAATAACCGTTTTCCCTTCGCGCCGTGTCAGAAAAGCCCGAAACAAATCCGCACGATTCCACGCACAAGCAACCCGCGACGGGCGGGCGCCCCGACTGGGTTCCGGAAAACGCCGGCGCCGCCTTCGCCACCTGGGTGATCGAGGGCGTGAAACAAACCGGCGATTTCGCGCCGCCCTCCACCACCCCGCCGCGCCGCCGCAAGCTCTCGATCGACGACTACGTCGAGGGTATCCAAAAACAGGATACAACCATCCTCGCGCGCGCGATCACGCTCGTCGAAAGCAGCGCCGCCGCGCACCAGGAGCAGGCGCAGCAGCTTCTCGCGCGCATTTTGCCCGACACCGGCAAGTCCATGCGCGTCGGCATCACCGGAATCCCCGGCGCGGGCAAGAGCACCACAATCGAAAGCCTCGGCACGCATCTTTGCGAAAAAGGCCACCGCGTCGCCGTCCTCGCCGTCGACCCGTCGAGCAGCGTTCACGGCGGCAGCATCCTCGGCGACAAGGTGCGCATGGAAAAACTCGGCCGCCAGCCCGGCGCGTTCATCCGTCCCTCGCCCTCGGGAGGTTCGCTCGGCGGCGTCGCGCGCAAAAGCCGCGAGACCATTCTCCTGTGCGAGGCCGCCGGCTACGATGTGATCATTGTCGAAACCGTCGGCGTCGGCCAAAGCGAGGTCACCGTGCGCTCCATGGTCGACTGTTTCCTGCTCCTCTCCATCGCCGGCGCGGGCGACGAAGTGCAGGGCATCAAAAAAGGCATCATGGAACTTGCCGACATCATGGTCGTGAACAAGGCCGACGGTGATAACAAAATCCGCGCCATGGCCGCGCGCGCCGAGCTCGAACGCGTGCTCCACTACCTGCGCCCCGCCACCGAAGGCTGGACCACGCCCGCGCTCACCGCGTCCGCAATCACCGGCGAGGGCATCGACAGGGTTTGGGAAACCGTGCTCGATTTCTTCAAGGCCTGCCGCGAAAGCGGAATCCTCGATGAACGCCGTCGCGACCAGTCCATCGCATGGATGCACTCGCTCATCCGCGAATCCCTTCTCAACGATTTTTACCAGGCCCCCACCGTGCAGGCGTTGCTGCCGCAAATCGAGCACGCCGTCGCCAACGGCCAAAAACCCTCCCTCGCCGCCGCCAAGGAACTGCTCGCGCTCTGGAAACGGTGACGCTCACCCAAGCCGCCGCTTCCAATAATCCGGCTCGCGATGCAGGTGCATGATCGCGACCACCCACACGCAGTCCGGCTCGTCGAGATAAACAACGGCAAATGGAAATGAACGCCCCAAGTTTCTCCTTGCGGGCGGCTCGTATTGTCGGAACTGCGCCGGGGATTTTCTGATTTCCAAAATCAACCTTTCGATCTCGTCATAAAAACGCCCGCCCAATTGCCGGCTTATGTTCGCGTAATGTTTGGCTGCAACGGCATATTCCTCATCGGCCTCGGGGTGAAGAACGACGGGCTTCATCGGGCATCACCTTCCGACGATTTGCCTGATTTTTTTCGATGACTGCTCCGCCGGAATGCCCTTGATTTTTCCGCTCCGAATATCGCCGATGCGCGAATGAACGACCGCCGACCACGCGGCGGAATGTTCCGCATTCTGGCCGCCGTGAGACTCCATCAAAATACGATCGACCAGTTCCGCCACCACATCACGCGGCAGCGAACGTGTTTCATTCACGATCTGGTCAATGGTCATCGGCATCTTGCTAGAATGGGACAACATCCGGTGTTTGCAACCCCGCAAACGCCTCGGCGTCAAAACGCCGCGCCATTTTTCCCTTTTCACGCATCTCCCTTGTCTCTTCACTTTAAACCTTTGTCTTTTTCACCAAACGCATAACGCGCCTTTTTACAGCACCAAAAAACAACCATCATGGCACTCGAAACAAACCTCCTTGCAAAAGCAGCCAACCAAGCCCGCGGCCTCGCCATCGACGCCGTCCATAAATGCAGCTCCGGCCACCTCGGCCTCCCGCTCGGCTGCGCCGAAATCGGCGCCGTCCTCTACGGCAGCGCCCTCCAGCACAATCCCGCCGATCCCAAATGGCTCAACCGCGACCGCTTCGTGCTCTCCGGCGGCCACGGCTCCATGTTCCTCTACGCATGGCTCCACATGAGCGGCTACGACCTCCCGCTCGACGAGGTCAAAAACTTCCGCCAGCTCCACAGCAAGACCCCCGGCCATCCCGAGTTCGACGAAACCCCGGGCGTCGAGGCCACCACCGGCCCGCTCGGCCAGGGCATCGCCAACGCCGTCGGTTACGCCGTCTCCGGCAAAATGGCCGAGGCGCGCTTCAACACCCCCGAGCACACCATCTTCGACAACCACATCATCACGCTCGCCGGCGACGGCTGCATGCAGGAAGGCGTCGCCATGGAAGCCGCCGCCTTCGCCGGATTCCAAGGCCTCGACAACCTCATCCTCATCTACGACTCAAACGACGTCACCCTCGACGCCATGGCCGACAAGTCGCAAAACGAAAACACCGCCGCCCGCTTCAAGGCCATCGGCTGGGACGTGATCACGCTCGCCGAGGGCCACGACATCGCCGCCATCAACAAGGCCGTCAACAAGGCCAAGAAAGCCAAGACCGGCAAACCGCAGCTCATCATTGCAAAAACAATCATCGGCAAGGGCATCCCCGAAGTTGAGGGCACCTCGAAAGGCCACGGCGAGGGCGGCGCGAAATTCGCCGACGCCGCGCGCGCCGGACTCGGCCTCCCCGCCGACCAGCTCTTCCACGTGAGCGACGATGTCAAAGCCTACTTCGCCAACCACAAAAAGCGCCTCGTCCGCGCCTACAACAAATGGGGCAAAACCTACAAGGCCTGGCGCGAGGCCAACCCCGACAAGGCCGCGATCCTCGACTCGCGCAACACGCCAGTCAGCGCCGCGCATCTCGCCGAGAATGTGATCCCGATGTTCGCCGCCGACGCCAAGCTCGCCACGCGCGCCGCGGGCAAGGAGATACTCCAGCCCCTCGCCGCCGAGCTCCCGCTCCTCGTCTCCGGCAGCGCCGACCTCTACGGCTCCACGCTCAACTACATCGCCGCCTCGACCGACTTCGACAAAACCAACCGCGCCGGGCGCAACATCCGCTACGGCATCCGCGAGCACGCCATGGCCGCCATCAACAACGGCATCGCCTACGACGGCATCTTCCGCACCTCGTGCGCCACGTTCCTCGTGTTCGCCGACTACTCGCGCCCCTCGATGCGCATCGCCGCGCTCGCCAAGCTCCCCGTCACCTACATCTACACGCACGACTCGGTCGGCGTCGGCGAGGACGGCCCCACGCACCAACCCGTTGAAACCGTCAGCGGCCTCCGCGTCATTCCGAACATGGACGTCATCCGCCCCGCCGATCCCGAGGAAACCGCGGGCGCCTTTGCCGCCGCGCTCGAGCGCACCGACGGCCCCACGCTCCTCGCGCTCACGCGCCAGGCGCTGCCGATGCTCAACGACATCCCGCCGCACATCCGCCGCGCCGGCGTGTTGAAAGGCGGCTACGTCGCCATCCAGGAAACCGCTCCGCTCACGCACATCCTGCTCGCCGCCGGCAGCGAAGTGCAGCACGCCGTCGCTGCCGCGAAAATCCTCGGCCCCGGGGCGCGCGTCGTTTCGATGCCCAGCTTCAAGCGCTTCAACGAGCAACCGAAGGAATACCGCGACTCGATCCTCCCGCCCGACTGCCGCAAGCGCGTCTCGATTGAGGCGGGCGTGACGGCGCTCTGGCGCGAATACGTCGGGCTCGACGGCATCTGCATCGGCATCGACCGCTTCGGCATCAGCGCCCCCGGCGGCACCGTGATGAAGGAGCTCGGAATCACCCCCGAAGCCGTCGTCACCGCCGCACAATCGCTGTAAGAAAAAACGAAACAACCTTCTGCAAAAGCGGCGGACTTAAAAAAGTTCGCCGCTTTTTTGTGGCAGCACGGGCGTCTAGCTCATGCGACCGAGTTTTTCGAAATTTCATCCACTGTTACCAAGATTAATTCATTGAGCGGACCGGCAAACACATACAAAGGATACCGACGCAGCAAGCGAGAGCCCATCCTCCGTCGGCCCTGTGCATGCCATCCCAAATGAAACTATATATTCTCCAATTCATCCCGCTCGGGCAATGGGGGGAACTTTTTATGCGGCTCGGTTTGATACCAGAAGGCTACGGAGGCGATGTCCGAGTGCTGGGCCAGATAGCGGCCCTCGCTGCGCCATCCCAAATCCTGTATTGTGACGCGAAGCTTTTTTGTGAAACGAATCGGGTCAACAATATGCCAGCGATAGAGGCCGAAGCGCTGTTGCGTCTTATATAAACCATCCGGTTTCACCACCTGCACCAGACCGGCATAAGGCGTCGTGAAGGGTTGATAGCGTTTCTCCTCCTTATTTTCGAAATTATATGAACCGCAAAAGTAATCCTCAACACCCGTGCCGCATATCGTCGGGTAATCAGTGTCGTCATCAATGAAGAACTTGATTTCGCCCTCGCCCCACCAACCGTTGTTGCGCACTCCCCAAACCATGCAAACGCCGACATAGTGACCGCGGCCCTCCACGCCGTCGATTATTGTATAATCAGATGTCGGATTGCAAGGGGTGCGGCGGAATTGCGCGTGAAAGTATGCGACGTCATCCGGCACTCGAGTGAGCGTGTAATCAATTTGATAATACAATCGCATCGGTTCCGCATTGAGACTTTGCATCGTGACACGGCAGCGTTTGCGAAACGGCATTGTCCAATAACAATTAAAAGCGCTGCCGGGATTCACGCATACGGCCAGCGATGACAGCGGGGCAAACTCACCGCAGCCCATGCCAAAAAAGTCCCCGACGGGACATTCGACGGAGGGTTCGGTTTCGTCGTCCCAATAAATGCGCAAAATTGTATAACGCCAGTTGCCGGTAGGCGTCATCCAGATGTGCTGGATTGCCCCGGGGCCGGCAATGTCCGCGAGCGTGAACGTCTCCCCGGGATTGATAAGCACAAAGGGATTTACCTTCCACCCCTTGCCAAGTTCGCGCGCGGAACCCGCCGCATTGGCGGCATTGGGAGTATCCTTGTCCTTCGGGTCCGCGCGTCCGCCTCCGCCGGGTTCACCGGTGAAATTCTCAGGACTAATGGAACGCGTCCGCGCGTCAGAGAGACGGCAAAGATTGCCGAGGTTGAGATCGAGACCGTTGAATGGCGTAGTGCTCATGATTTATCCTGAACGGGTGAAGCAGTGTTTTTGTGGAAGGTGAAGCTGCGCTCCCATTCGGCGGTTTCGCCGGGCGCGAGCCTGATGAGAACAAATTGCTCGGGGCAAAGGTATCGGCTGGCGGCGTGCACGGCGATGCGCGAAACTGGAAACGTATTCGAAACATGAATACTTTGTTTCGTGACAGTGCAAACAACCGTGAGCGAACGCCAGGCATCCCCCTGCCCTTCCCGGAAAACCGGCACGACAAGGTTGACGGCTTTCGGAAGCACTTGATCAAAATGAAGCGTCTTCCCCTCGCGCCGTGCGCCGTCATAAACACCATCGTCGGGCAGCGGTGTTTCGAAATGCAGCGCATAACCCGGCCCCACGGGCTGCCCGGCGAACAAGAAATAGTTGTGCGTATAGTGCTCTGTCGAGAAAGCGCGTCTGCCGGTGTTTTTTAACGTATAACGAATGCGAAGCGTGTTCCCTGAGAGCGTGATCTTTGCGCCCAAATCATACGCGAAGTCATTGGCACCGGGACAGGTCTGCGCGAAGATGGCGCCCGTGGATGTCCATTCGGCATGTGTCACCGCGCGCTCCACAATAGGGTATTGTGTATAAAACTCATATTTGGCTGTCGTTTTTTTGAGCACACCAACACCGATTTTGACAAAAGACTCCCCCACGTCGGCAGCGACAAAGCTGACCGGCTGAGGCCCGTCCTTTCCACCGAGATCAAACTCCATTGCGAGACCGCCGTTTTCTGTAACAGGGTCGTGCGCCTCGGGTGAAAACAAATAATCGCGTCCATCGACGGCTACTTGAAGCACGTTGGCGACCGGCGAAAAACGAACGCCGGTATTGTAACGATCGGGAGCATTCGGATCCATCACCTTGACCGTGAGGCATCCGTTTGTGAGAGTGTGCATGGCGGGTTGGGATTGGAGTGTCAAAGCGAACAGACACGCGCACGCCATCATGGACAAAGTGAAATATATGCGGAGCGTTGCTTTCATTTAGACCAAGGAGTTTTTACTGTTTTATAATTTCAAGTCCGTCCGATTGATTTATATAAAAAGTGAACCAGTTTCCCGCGCGCCCCTGGTGGCATTTGACGAGCAGTTCATTATTGTCGGCTCGAAGAGTCGCGCGCGCGCACAAAGGTTTCCATCCGCTGAACCACGAGCCATCGCGATCATGCGATGAGTGCGCGCGTTCGCTGGTGACAGGCGTTCCGTTGACGTAGAGGTTGGCCCACCAGTCGCAGCCGAGCAAAAACTCGCACGCGCGCGCATCCGGCGAACGAACCACCGCGCGCGCAAAATAAACGCCGTTGGCGTCGGCGGAACCGTATTTGGTGAAATCAATCGTGTTTCCGTCGGGCGGCAGCGGCTTCCACGCGACACTTTCCGGATCCGTTTCCGGTGCGTAAACCGTCCCCATGGCCTCGCGCACCTCGGATTCTTTTCCGGGAATGCGATAGGGCGAGGGAAAGGGCCCGCAAATGCTCCAGCAGGCGGCGTCCATGTTTTTCCACAATGGTTGCAAACGCCACGAGAGCAGCTCAAACAGCGCGCCATCAGTGGCTGTGATCGTGCACGTGGTTGTCGAGGATGTGAGCGCGAGATTTTTTGCAGTCAGCGTGTGCGGATAGTTTCCGCATGTGGTTTGAAGCGTCCGCACGCCAGGCACGCCATCAATGCGCAGCGTGAACTGCCCGGGATTTTTGCCGACAACACAAACATCGAGATCGTGGCAGCCCGGCACCGTGATCGGCAATTGCCACGAATGGACGGCGGCGCGCCCGGACGGCCCCTCGCAAACATGAGCCTCGGCGGGCGCGTAGAGGCCGGTGTCTTTCTCGACAAGTTTTTGAGGGGGCGGCGCAGCAGGCGCGATCCGCTCAAACTCGAGCGCAATGACTGTCGCCAGCGGACTTTTTTGTGGCGCGAGATCAAGCGTGACGAGCCCGCCGTCCTGCGCGAAGTTCACCGTTTCTCCCGTGGCCAACACGACGGCCGCGCGCATCTTTTCCGAAACGCCCGCGATGGTTATTTTACGAATTTCAGAGTTTTTGGAAAAAATCTCGTTGTGAAAATAGAGGCATTTTTCCGTTGCTGTGCAAAGACCCGCCTCATGTTCCGCCTCGGTGAATGACGTGCGTTGCGTGCCGCGGACCGCGCGCCCGTTCAGCGCCATCCAGCGACCGACATCGGCAAGCACGGCAGCCTGCGCGTCCGGGATTTTCCCCGAGGGTTCGGGGCTGATGTTGACGAGCAGATTGCCATCATAACGCGCGCAGAAAACGAGTTGGTCTATGAGCGATTGCGGCGATTTCAGTTTGTTGTCGCCGGGGCGCCACGACCAGCTTTCACCGAGCGTCATGCACATTTCCCAACGGCGACCGGCGGGCGGAATCGTGAGATGCTGCTCGGGAGTCGAGTAATCCTCGGGCAAGCACGAGCGATCGTTTATGATGATGCCGGGCTGCAATTCGCGCGCCATTGCGTTGAGTTCGGTGGCGCGCCAGTGACGCGCCACCGTCGCCGGATATGAGATGCCCGGAACCGTGCACCCGTCATACCAGAGCAAATCGATTTGCCCGTAATGCGTGAGAAGCTCGCGAAGCTGCGCGTGCGTTTCATCCACCATGCCGCGCCAGCCTTCGGGATCGCGCGCGGGACCGTTGATGATCGCGGGCCATTGCCAGCTCATGATCGAGAGATACAATCCCACGCGCAGACCGGCGCGACGGCAGGCATCGGTGTATTCGCGCACAAGATCGCGACGAGCCGCGGAGCGCGTGCTGTTGAATTGCGTGCATTGCGAATCCCAAAGGCAAAACCCGTCGTGATGCTTTGCAACAAACACGACATATCCCGCGCCAGCCTGTTTCGCGGTCCGCACAAGCGCGTCGGCGTCGAAATCCACGGCCGTGAAACGCTGCGCAAGCGGATTGTAGTCCCCGGCGGAAATGCCCTCGTTGAACATGACCCATTCGCCGCGGCCAAGCAGCGAATAGAGCCCGTAGTGCGCAAACATGCCCAGTCGCGCCTCGGAAAACCAGGCATGCGCGGGATTGTCCGCGCGCGAGACTGGCGGGAGATTGTCGCCGCGTTGAGTGAGATTTGGTGTGGCCGCTTCCATGGTCTAATTGTATATGTGCGCTCGATAATATTATATTATCCCGCAATCCAAAACGAGGTTTGCGGACTCAGTGTTTCGGGAACGCCCTCGACATCAATGACAATGATGAACGGCATCGCGCCCGCGCCCGTGACAGGCGGAATCCCTTTTAGAAACAAACGATTGCCTTGCTGCACGAATGACAGGGAACGACCGTCCGCAAGAAGCCGCGCGGCAAGCACGCGATTCTTGATGTCGGCAAAGCACAGCTCCCCGCCGGTTGATTTGAACACATGCAAATAAATGCGGTTCTCCTTCACCGTCGTCACGCCCCAATTATTCCAAGTGTAGGGACTGCGCCCCGAGTGCGGCAGAAACTCGCCGTTCACACGAAGCCACGCGCCGACATCCTTGAGGATGCGCACGGACTCGGCGGGAATCGTGCCATCCGCCATCGGTCCGACATTGAGAAGCAGGTTGCCGGATTGCGCGGCGGTTTCCGTCAGCAAGCGAATAACGTGCCACGCGGACTTCCAATTGTCGTCGCCCGCGTGGTAGCCCCAATTGTCGTTGAGCGTCATGCACGCCTCCCACAAGACGCCGGGCTCGGCGGCCTTGATTGCCTGCTCGCAACACTGCACATCCCACGGGCGGCCGTTGCGATTTGCAATGAGGATTTCGGGCTGGAGTTGCTTGATGCGCGTGTTGATCGCCTCGCCCCCGGTCGGCGACGGAATGCATCCGTCATACCAAAGCAGGTCGATGGCACCGTAGCGCGTCATCAACTCCTCAAGCTGACGGTAATAATAATCGACAAAACGCAGACGCGCCGCCTCGTCGGGCCACGCCTGCGGCCAGTCGCGGCAAAACGCGCCCGGATAATCCGGATGATACCAGTCCGCCATCGAAAAATAAAATCCCACGCGCAAGCCGGCCTCGCGCATCGCCCTTGCATAATCGGCGACAAGATCGCGGCGCGCGCCGAGTTTCACCGAGTTGAAATCCGTCGTCCTCGTATCCCAAAGGCAAAACCCGTCGTGATGCCTCACAGTCAGCACGGCGTATTTCATACCGGCATCGCGGGCGAGGCGCGCCCACCCGGCGGGATCGTAGTTTTCCGCGCGAAAATTGGCCGCGTATTTTTCCGCATACTCCGCCTTCGGAATACACTCGCGATTTGCCACCCACTCGCCTCGCCCGGCGACCGAATACGGCCCCCAATGAATGAACATTCCGAAGCGCGCCTCGTTGAACCAAGAGTTTTGATTGTTTGTCATTTGTTATGCGGGGTTTCGGGATTTGATATTTTCAAAACGCGGTCCAGCCAGCGCCATGCACGCCGGTCAAACTCAGCCGACCAGTCGTGCGCGATCCCGGGCAGCGCCACAATCCGCTTCTCGCTCGCAGCAAGCCGCGCATAAATAGCGTAAACACCCGTCGCCGGCGAAACAGCGTCGATAAGCCCGGCGTTCATCATGACCGGACAACGCACATCGGGCGCGAAGTTCATCGTGTCATAATACGCGAGGCAGCGCGCGGCGGGTGTGCCCGCCAGCGGTGGGTTGATCATGCCCGACATGCCATCCAGCCGCGGCGCGGCTGCGTTGCAGTCGCGCGCCCAATCGAGATAAGGCAGGTTGGCGAAATGCGCGATGGCAGGCACGGCCGCCGCGACTTCGCCATCCAGCGCCGCCGCGACAATCGAAAGCCGCCCGCCCTGACTGCCGCCGACAACAACAATGCGCGATTTGTCCACATCGGACCGCGAACGCAGATAGCGCAGCGCCTGCACCACGTTCAGATAAATATTGCGGTAATAAAACGCTTCGGCGGGCTCGTATTTTTTATCGCGACTGTAACCGGGGAGCTCGGAATATTTTTCAGCATCCACAGGCTGGCCGTGCACTTGAATATCGAGCGCGAGAAATCCGTGGCGAGCGTGCTCGAGCGGCATCGGACGCGCGGCAAATCCCGCGCCCGGCAAGACAAGCATCGCGGGAAACGGCCCCGCCCCACCCTTCGGCTTGGCAAGCCAGCCGTGAATGCGCACGCCATCGACACTCGCAAAACTCACCTTCCCCGCCTCAACCGCCTCGAAACGATGCCCCTCGGGATCGTAATCCGGCGGAAGCGATGCGTGCGCCGCATTGTATGCGTTTATCTCAGCGGATGAAAATGTCCTCACCGATTCCGCCTTTGCGTCCAGTGACACATTATCGAGCGCACGGATTTGTCTTTTCCAAAATTCAGAAAAATCAGCCGGACGAGAATCGGTGATGTGCATTTTGTCCACATCGAAACCAAATGTGCAAATCCCCACAACCGGCTTCTCCGCCCCGCAATCGACCGCGACTCGCAAGTCATAAAGACCGGGCATCAACCGTGCCGTGGGAATCGTGATGACAAAACCATTCTCAGGCCGCGCAACGCCCGGGCCACTGGAAAAAGGCTGCTCAAACAGATTGCGCGCCAGCGTCCATTTCAACGAAACCGCGCGCACGCCCGCGCGGCAACGCAGCGTTATGGCATCGCCGCTTTTGGCCTTGGTGAAAATGAGGTCGTCATTTCCCTCCGACCAAAATTGCAGCAGCGCCTCATGAGGCGGCGACGGCTTGGGATCAAATTTCCCGGCAAGATTCATCTCCATGGCATTGAGAACAGTGGTTATAAAACACAGGCAGCAGAACAGGGTGATTGTGGAACGGAGTTTCATTACAAGGTTACATTCTAATTTTTGTCAGAGCATAAAATGACATACTATATATAATTTACATTGAATAATTACTCAAACCCATGCAGTCGCATTTATCAGCTCATCAATATATTCACGATAACAATCATAAGATATGTCCGCAGGGATGGAGTGATCTATGCCGGGGATATAGCCGCCCTCCTCGATCACGGGGCGCAGGCGCGCAAACTCCGCCGCCATCGCGCGCCGCCCTTGCGGGATGATGCGCTTGTCGAAACCGCCACCGATGCGCAAATCGCGCCCGAATTGCCGGCGCAGATCGACAGGATCCATGCCCGAGGCAACCTCGCAGGGGCATGTGCTGTTCACCCCAACGGAAAGCATGTCGGGAAGGAGGAGCCGGCAATCACCGTCACTGTCATGCCACGTCAGATGAATATTATGGGAATGCGCAAAATCCATCGCCTTCTTATAGTGCGGCAATATCATTTGGCGAAACATGGCGGGGGAAATCAGCGGGCCGTTTTTAAATGCGAAATCCTCGCCGAAACCGATTATATCAATTTGAGTCACTTGCACCGCGCGGCGCAATCCCTCCATGACCACGGTATTGTAACGCTCGAACAGCTCGCCCACCAACTCCGGCTCGTCGTAAAGCAAATAGGCGGCCCCGTCTATTCCGGCGATTGAGCGCAGTGTCCAATAATAACAACCGCCGTCGATCATGATGATGTCACCCCGCTCCCCGGCGGCGCGGATTTGTCCGAGCCAGTCGGAGGGAAAACGCGCGTCCAGATTTTCCACGTCGAAATGCTCGTCCATCAGGCGGCGCAAGTCCGCGCCTGTTTTCACGGGAAACTCCAGCCATTCCGGAAATGAAGAGTGATCCTTGAATTCCTTCACGGTGCGCCCGTAGCGGTCGGTGCGATAGACAAACTGCTCGTCCTCGCGCAGGGTTTGCACCGGATAATCGGGAAAAACGCCCGCCGCCGGTGTGATGTTGCACATCTTGTAGCCATATTCGCTGACGCCGAGATGTTCGTGAACATCCGTCACGTCCGCGGGCAATCCCTCGCGCCGCCAGCGGGCGAGTGTGTCAAACCACGCCCATGCAAGATAGCAGGGCCGCCGGTCAACGCATTGATAGTTGAGCGTATTAAGAAATCGTTCCCTGGCATTCATACCCATGAATTTGCCGGCTTAATTTACTGCTGAAACACCACCATTTGATGACACTCCAACCGGGGGACGGTCACCCGAATCCGTTCCCCGTCCTCAGTATCGAACGGCAATGCTTCGCCCTGGGGCTCAAGCGTCACCTTGGCGGGCTTTTCTTTCATACGGAGCGAGAGCTCCACATTATACAACGGAACGATATCCTCAATTATTTCTATGTTTCCGCCCGCTATGTTGGCATTGCCGCCGTCCAGCTTGAGCGCACCGCCACGACCGACAGTGTTCGCATACAGAAGATGAACAACATTTCTGTTTTGCGCCTCTTGACGCGTAACGGTCACCCGTCCGGTTGAGGGCAGGTTTGTTTTGACCAAGTCCGCCCCATTCAAAAGCAAGCGCAAACAAGCGCCAATAAACTGTCTGTATACAACCTGCCCGTGGGCGCGATAGCCGGTGAAGGCCGCGTGCGCAAGATAGAGGATGTTTCCCTTGTGCGAGCCGGCCGCGAAACCCGACGGTTCGCGACGCCCGGGCGCGTGCTGGTGACTGCAAAAATGCTCAAAAGTGCGGTTGAAATAAGGTTCGTATATATCACCGAGACCGCTCCCCGAAGCCGGTTTGATTCGCTGTGAGCGGGCATATACAACAAAAGGTGTTTTGACATAATCGGGCCTCAAATCCGAACGCGGCAAAATATACTCCGGACTATATTCACTTGCGCCCATCCACTCCGCGCCGATGTCGAGGGCAAACCCGCCGCCATCCGCGCGCAAACCGCTCTCGCCCGTGAGGAAAAGTTTTCCACCCGCCCCAAGATACGCCCGCGTCTTTTTCTCCAGCTGCTCATCGAGCCGAATATCATCGGGGAAAATCACAATATCATAGGACGACCAGTCGCTTTCGCGGTCAACCATGACAAACGCATGATGCTCCTCCAGCAATACGCGCGTCGCTCCCGTATCGGGCGCGTTGTGCCGCGTGGTGCCGGGATGCTCGGATTCACTTGATAAAATCGCGATTTGCGCAACGGGCGCCGCATCCGCGCACCAAGCCTCCTTGGCACGCACATCGCGGTAGGCGTTGCCAATGATCTCATAGGTGCTGGCATCGAGATCGCCATCCGGATGAAGCTGATCGCCGACACTGCACCGCGCGCCAAAAGCCAGCATCGCGGCGCATTCGTATTTGAGCGCGTTGGGATGCTTGAGCCCGCCGAACTCACCCCATGTCGTGTGAAACTTTCCCGTCATTCCGAGATACGGCAGGCCGAGCTGCGCCACGTAGGAGGCGCTTTCGGGAAAGTGATCATATCCCCAGCCCCCGGTTGGCAGGGACTCAAGCTCCAGATGACTCTGATAACGTATCACATCGCGACGCCCGCGGGGAATGTGTCCGGAATTATGAAACACCGGCATGCCCGCCCGAAGAATGCGTGCGGCGGCATTGGTCTTCTCACAATAAATGCGCCCCGCCGCCTCCGCGCACAGTTTGCGATCCTCCTCATTGCGTGGATCAAGGCCGGCCGCCTTCATATAATCAAGCGCCCAGCGCGAACATCCCGGAAACGGGGAAACGATATCGAGAAATATTCCGTCGCAATCAGGAAACAACCGCACGGCCTCCTCAATTTGCGCGCACAGGTAGTCGAGGTATGGAGAAAGAAAATCCATCTTATGGAATCCGGCCTTCAGCGGCGGCGCGCCAATCACGCGCCCGTCGGCGTCCAGCTCCCTCCACTCGGGATGCTCGTGCGACATTACATTGTCCAGGCCCGCGGACAGATAGACGGGGACGTTGATGCCGATTTCCTTGCACGCGTCGTATTGGGCGCGAAGCAGATCGAACGACAGGCCGGGATGCATGCGCCCCACTTTTGTCGGATGATAACTCCAGCCATGATGGCATTTTGAAAACAGCGTGATCGAGTCCACCGCGGCCTCCCGCAGGCAATCCTGCCAGCGCTTCTTGTCGAAACGCGAGCCTATGCCCGGAATCGCCGGGGATGTGTGGAAATCCAAATGCACTTGTCTGAAACGCAATGAGTGTGGCTTCATATTAAAAATTCTCCCCCGCCGCGGCGGTCTCGGCGGCGACTATGTTTCTTATATATTTTACCTCCCGTTTAAGAACCCGCGCCTGCAACACAATATCATGCTCATGATAAAACGGCATGAATACAAACGTCCCCGACCAGCGGCGGCGCGCCAGCGGCCTTGTCACCTCGTGCCAGTTCACGACCCCCTCCTCGGCAGAGCACCAATCGCGCGCCCAGCCCTTGTCCGGCTCGTTGAAACGCGAGGCGTCTCGCGCGAGCTTCGTGTCCTTTATGCCATACGCCTTTAGGTAATCGCCGAGCAGTGACACGGATTTTTGCCACTCCTCAAATCCCTCGAACGACTGATTGCCCGGATCAAGCTCCACGCCGACCGCCGACGGGGGCAAACCCCGCACAAGATCCCACGCCGCCGATGCCGTGGATATCAACTTGGTGTGATGAACCTGATAGATGACGCGAATATTGTTTTTTATACAAAGCTCCGTCATTCGCTCCATCACGCGGCGCGCCTCATCAAGGGCGGGAAGCGTCTCGCCCGGCGCCGGCTCAAAGTAGGCCATCCGAAACTCAGCGATCCCGTTTTCACTCAGAATGCGCAACCAGTCCGGATTTTTTTCGACCTCCTCCAATGTCCAGCCAACGGTTGCGAATCGCACGTCGATCCCCTCACCGCGCATGAAGCGGGTGAAGGCGCGCACATCGCGCTCCATTGTCGCGGGCTCGCACCAATAGCCTTCGCGTATGACGAGGTTCACCGCGTCCAGTCCGCAATCGTGTATGAGCCCGGCAAGCTCCATCCTGTCGAGCGGGCGAAAAAATTTCGGATAAATCGAGAATGTGATTTTCATGCAATGCGCTCCAGCATGTCCCGGGTCACCACGCACTGTGGCGGTTTTCCGGAAAGAAAAGCCTCTATGTCCGCCACCGCCCGCCTTCCCATATTATACGTGGCGGGGCCGGCCAGGTGCGAAGTATAATATACATTTGGCAAGGCGCGCAACGGGCTGTCCGCCGCCGCGGGCTCCGGATTGGAAACATCCAGGAACGCCCAAAGGCGCTCTTTTTCAAGCTCCCGTATAAGCGCATTTTCATCGATGCACTCCCCGCGCGACGTGTTGATAAAAACAGTGTCATCGCGCATGGCCTTGAAATGCTTTTCGCCAAGCAATCCGTGCGTCGAGGGAAGCACCGGAGTGTGCAGCGTCACGGCATCGGCGTTTTGGCAAAGCTCCATGAGATCACGAACAAGCCGCGCGCCGCGTTCCTCGGCCTCGTCCGGCTTTATATACGGATCATACAAATCAATCGCGCAGCCAAACGGGCGCAAGTATTCCATGACCAGTTTGCCGACTTCCGAAGCCCCGATTACGCCGACCCGGCAGGCTGACAAAACCTTCATGCCCGCCGGTCTTTCCGCGGGCCCCCGCCGGTTCGCCCGGGCATTGGGAATGATGCGGCGCAGGCCGACAATCAACTCGCCCACGACCATCTCCGCCACGCATTCGGCGATCGCGCCCTTGCATGACGCGACTGTCAATTCATGCCCGCCCCAGTCCTCGGCGAAAAAGTGTTTCACGCTGCCGCCGACATGCTCCCAAAACCGGAGATTGGGCGCGGCCGAAAATAACGCGGCAGAAGGCGCGGGGGCCCACCACGAGCCAACTGCGATATCACAGCCGCGCAACACATCCGCCGCCTCGGCCACGGATACTGGCTCCATCGCCCCGGTGGCCGTGACATCGCCAATCTCATGCAGACGCCGCCACGAGGCTTCATCAAATAAGTCCTCGCGCAAGGGCTTGTGAATTATCACTCCGATTTTTGGTTTCATTTGGCAGAAAAAATTGCGTCTTATTTGTCAGCATCATCCTTCATCACGGTGCCGTCGTCGGTATCCACGCGCTTCGCCAGCTTCAACTGGCGGAAGAGACTCCGCAGGTCCTTCCACACGCCGACGGTAAACCACAGTGTCGTGAATATCGCCAAAACAAAACTGATCCACACGGACGTGATCATGGCGTAGTTGAACCACCAGTCCTCGGACAGGCGCCCGACGAACAATGTCCACAGCAAAATGCCCACGGCGAGCAGGTTCAGGCCGAGCGTCCAGCCCACCACGCCGATCGTGATCGCCTTGTCGCCGCGCGTGAAGTTCTCATCTATATTAAGAAGTTTGGTAAGCCAGTTTTTGCGCACCGGTTTCTCGACCACATTGGGTTCCTCCAGCTTGTATTTTCCGCGGTGCAGCATCTTTTCCAGATTAAAAGGATGCCGGCAGGTGATGAGTGACACGATTATATAACTCGAGCCCGCGACAGCCGCCGTGATTGCCGAGAGGTGGATTCCATTCAACGGACAGTGCTCCGGATTTGCCGCGAAAAACTCCGCGATGGTTCCTCCCGGCTGGGCCATGCCCGCCGCCCACTTGGCCAGCGGTTTCCAGAACTGCTGCATGATATTGAAGAATACACCGAGGCCCGCGCCGATGCTCATCGCCGTCCACGCGCCCGCATTGGTGCCGCGTTTCCAATACAAGCCTCCCCACACCACAAATCCGATGCCGCCCAGGTAGATCGCCCCGATCAGGGCGACAATCATGACAAGATAATCAACCGGCTTGAACAAAATGCTGAACGTGCACGCAAACGCGGCCACGCAAAACACGGTTATCCTGAGCCAGCGCACATGCTCCTTCGGCGCAAACGGTTTTTTGCGCATGGGCATGATGACATCCTGGAGAATGGTCGAGCCGTGCCCGTGCAATTGCACGCCCTGCGCGGCCAGCAAACCAAACAGCAAGATCGCCAAAAGGCAGCCCTTCACGCCCGGTGCGAGAAACGCTCCCAGCGCCATCGGCATGCTCATCTGCGTGCGCAATTGCGGATAGTCGATTGTATCAAGCCCCGCCTGCACCATTGCCTGCTCTTTCGAAAAGTCCGCATGATGCAGCACCGTGAACGCCGCTATGGAAATGAGCACGCTCATGGCGATGTAACAATAACCGCGCCAGTTTCCGAGTATCTGGGCCATGCGCCCCTCGTGCGCGGTTTTCGCCGCCGCGGCAAAACCCTGCTGCCACGCCGTGCCACGGTAATAGTATAAACTCATGCCAATGCTAAGCAGAATATAAATACCGTTAAAATCCGACCGCCCGCTAATCTCGAACGGATCGACAAACGACGCTCCCGGCGCGCCCGATGTAAGCGCTTCGCGCATCTGCGTGACCGAAATGGTGCCTATAATAAAAATGGCCACCACGATATAAAAGAATCCCGATATCACGCCCTCGATACAATCCGTGATCATCACGCTGATCTGTCCCCCGCTGAGCGCGAAATAGAGCGATATCGCCATCAGAACCAACATGATGATGACGAATGTCGGCATGCTAAACGAGCCTATCGTCACAGTGTTTGGCAAATTGCAAAAATAGACAAAAAAGCGAGCCCCAACGGCGGGCTGCACGCCGAAGTTTAATATTCCGGAAAATACGGCGAGAAAGCTGGCAAAGACCCGGAGCCCCCTGCTGTAGCGCATCTCGAAGAATTGATGAAAGGTAAGCGCGCGCGTTTCGCGAAACCGGTAAACCACCAGCCCGAATATCGCGATAAAGAAGAATATGATGTCGCGCGACGTGTTCCAGAAATTCAGGGAGAACCCCGTTCTGGAAAAGACTTCCAGCGCCGTGATCAGCAACATCACGCTGGAGCCCGTCTCGGCAAGCGCGGTGCAAATCAAATAACGCCCGGCGCAACGATTGGCGGCAAGAAAATCCGCCACGCTGTGCATGTATCGTTTAAGATAAACGGAAATGCCCAGGACAAACGCCAGCGGCACAAAAATGATCAGTATGTCGTATATGCTTAGATTCATGAAAATATTCCCCTGTATGTTTATTAATCAAATTTGAAACCGTCACAGCCGGCGCCCGCCAGATTGACGCGATGCCCCGAGCGATAGCTTTCCCGAATCGCGCATGTGTAATCGTAGGCGCGAATGCCATCCTCGATGCCGACCGGCATCGGCCCGCCCGCGAGCCATGCGTCAATGAAATCCTTCATTTGCGCGGAATTGCGATCAATCTCGCCGCCGTCGCCCAATTCAGGGCCGAGCGACCACTCATAGGTTTCCTCGGCGGCGCGCGCGCGATCCTTATACACACGCACAAAGGTGTCCTTGCCCCATTGATACTGGATGCCAAGCCCCTCGGCATGCACGGTTCCGCGCTGCACGTATTGATGACTGTTTTGCGACAATGCGAAAACAGCCATGCCGCCTTTTTTATACAAAAAGGCGGCGTTCAGCTCGCGCTCCTCGTGAGGCAGCGGCACGCCGGGCGGCGTGTAAGCCGTGGCGGTCACCGAATCCATCGCGCCGCCCAGCCACCAGAGCCAGTCAAACACATGGCAGCAATGTTGCAAAAGTTCGCCGCCGGATTGTTCGAGTCGCTGGCGCCAGCCGTATTGCGAGGGATCAATCGGCGTCTTGCGCTCGGGCGTGAGCCAGTGGTGATGCACGCCAAGAATGCGCCCCGCCTCGGGGCGGCGGAGGATTTCCGCCACCTTGCGATAGGGCGTGACATAGCGATACGAAAGCCCGACGTAACAACGCACGGGGTGCTTTTTATGGGCAGCGAGTATTTTCGCCCTGCCCTCCTGGCTCACGCAGACCGGCTTTTCCAAATACACATCCTTCCCGGCCTGCGCGGCCTTTGCAAAGGCATCGGCATGCAAAAACGGGGGCAGACTTATCAAGACGACATCCACATCGGGGCATGCCAGAAACTCGGCCTCGGACTCAAATGCGCGGCCGCCATATTTTTCAGCGGCAAAACGCGCCTTGGACTGGTCGATGTCATAACACGCGGCAATCCGCACGACATCACCCGCCGCCACGGCGGCGGCCTCCATGAGATCGCGCGTGCGATACATGTTGCAGCCGTAAAGTCCGAATCGGATTTTGTTTTTCATAAATATTAAAGTGTCAACGGGCCAAGGGCGAAATATTCAATTCGCCCGCGTCGGTAATATAACAAGTGAACCAGCTATACATGGAGCCGCCCTGGTTTTTCACCACCAGACGGTTCACGCCCTTCCTCAGTTTTACGGAAACCGGACACGGTTTCCATGCGTTGAAATACGCGCCGGTGTTTTGCTGTGTTTTTAAGTTTCCAGCAGGCTTCAACAGCTCGCCGTTCAGCCAGGCGTTGGCCCACCAGTCGGAGCCTATGTAGATCAACACATCCCGATCGCCGGGGCTTTCGATAAATGTCTGCGCATAACCGATGCCAAATCCCGTCAGGCCCGCGCGCGTGGCAAAGTTCACCCCGGCATCCTCGTGCGTGCCCACAATTTCGGTTGTGCGCCTCCAGCGGATTTCCTGATTTTTCTCATTCCGAAACACCATGCGCTCCCCTCCCGCATTTTCAGCCTCGGGACCATAAGCGGTTTCCATGCCTCGTTTCACGTTGGCATCGGTCATGGCATTATTTTTCCAAAATCCGTCAAAAGGCGCGGCGACGGCCCAGCTTGCGGTATTGAGCGGGCGCAAACGCGGAACGAGCTTCGCGGCATAAATGCCAAAGGCACCGCTCATTTCCCCGTTAGTGGAAGCGCGCTCGATCCGCAGGCGCGTTTTGCCCGACGGGAGAAGCACAGCGGGGAAAATGGTTTTCTCCGGGCTGCCGGCGACGTTTGTCCTCGCGCAAACGGAAAGACGCGTCCCCCCAAGCGAGACAATGAGTTCGCCGGGAACCATGGACACATGCCCCAGCGACAACTGGTAATAACTCGCGGCGGGTGCCTCCAAATCGAACTCGATCACGCCCGCATCACCGGCGCGCACGACTTTTCCGAAACGCCACTCCGGATTGAATGTCTCGGTGTCGGCAAATTGCGCGTCAATGCCCGCCGAAACCACACGCAAATTAAATAGTGCCTCCGCGTCCAAAAATGGATCGTCGGGATCGAAACGTTCCGCGCGTAAATTCTCCAACAAGTCCGGAAAACGCGTCTCGACCTGGCGCTCCGGATAGCGTCCCGTCTTTTCATAAACGGACATCATGCGCGCGGACGAAAGCAGCGTGCGCGCGCGCCAATAGGATTTCGATCCCAGCGCCGCGGCGGCGGCATCCACGCCGAGTCGGAACTGCGCTTTTTCATCACCGGAAAACGAGGTCGCGAACACGCCCGACTCGATTTCCGCGAGCAGTTTTTTCGCAAACGTCAAACGCCGTTTGACAAAGTCGATTTCACCGTCCGGCACGCTGGTGGTCGCGCCTGTGATTGAAGCCCCCGCCGGCGCCTCAAAGGCGCGCAGCTCAAACGGAGCCAGCGCGAGCGGGAGCCGCCCGTTTTCGATTGTTATTTTTTCATCGCGCCCCAAGCCGCAGACCTCCCGCGCGCCGCTTATATCAAGAGCCATTTCCACCGCGTAACGCTCGCGGTTGACGACGTAGAACAGCGTCTTGTCCGGCTCCACGCGCTGCCACGCGGCGGCGGGATCGCGCGCGAAGGGCAGCGGCTCAAAGGGCTTGCGCGGCAGGCTGGCAAACGCGCGCATCCAGTTTATATAAAAATCGCGCTGGCCGAAAAGCAGCGGATAACCGCCGTCGCGCATCATCATCGTGTCCTGCCCGGCAAGTATGACCGCAAGCGGCTCGAGCGCGTTGATTCCCGCCGGGGCAGACGACGAGCAATAATGCCAGCGCGGCAGCGGCGCACCCAATTTGGCGAGGGGAAATTGCGGCCCCCATTCCTGATACGCGCCGCCCATGGCCGCGGCCCGCGTCATGTTGTATCCGATTTTTAGATTCTCCGGAGTTTGAAAACGATCATACGCTTTTTGATCGGCAAGATATGTGAATGTTTTTCCGCGCCCGTATGATGTAGCCGGAACAATCGCGATGCCCGGCATGCGCGCGAGCATTTCGAGATCGAAACCCATTTCGGAAAAACGCTCGCGCACATCCGCTGGAATGCTGGGCGCGTGGTTTTCGTCCTGCCGGCCGTCACCGCAAAGAAAAAGTGTGAGGTCGGGACTTCTGGCGCGAATGCGGGCGACGAGACGTTGCAAATAATCGGTCAGGCGCGCCGAGCGCCACGCGATCCACCCCGCCTTGTTTTCCGGATTCGTGAGAAAACGATATCGAGCCTCAAAACGTTTTTCGGGATCATCGCCCGCGGGAACCTTGATGCCGGTGTCCTTCTCAAACTCGCGCACGGTCCAATCCTCGTATCCCCAGTTCAGGCTGGAAATGGCGTAGAGTCCGTCCCACTGCCACGGATCGAGACGCCCCGACATGCCCGCAAACGAGCGCGTGTCGGCAAGCGCATCGGCCAGCTCGCCGTAGATGGAAATCATCATGTTTTGCACATGCGGATGCAGGATGTTCCAGTTCGGCCAGGTGCCCTCGGACGCGCCGCCGGATGTCGCGGCGGTGCTCGTGCTGAATCCCCACCAAGTGCGCGTGTAGAGATCATCGGGATTTTCCACGCCGGCGCGCATCACCGTTTCGTTGAAGTAGCGCAGGCGCGCCAGAAATATTTCCGCCACATAACTGAGTCCGTATTTTTCGCAAAGCAGCGCGCTAATGCGCGGGAGGTTGTAGTGCTTGAGCAAATATCCGTCGAGAACCGGTGAGTCGTAGGTGGCTTGCTGGTAGGCGACGACGGTGGGCCAGAAGGCGTTCGTGCCCGTGTGCGCGAGCCACTGCATGGTGCGCTTGAGTCCGATAAAATCGCGCGCATGCGCGGGCAGATTCGGGGGCGTGTTGAAGTGTGTGTGCCAGCGCTCGTGCTCCTCCATCCACATGCCGACGAATCGTCCCCGGCCGTTGATTCCGAGCGCGGGCAAGTCGCCATCGACACGATACACGCGGATTCGCGCGGCGGCGGCCCGCTTGCCGATGCGACTGCTCACAATCCCGAGGTTCACATCGCCGCCGTTCGGCCAGAACATGACTTTCTCTGTGAGCATTTTGTTTGAAAGCGGCAGATAACCGCCGGTCTCGTAACCAAAAGTCGGCGGCAGGTAGCCGCGCATTTTTTTCCCCGCCCCGCCCTTTTCATAAATATCAACAATCGACACGCACACGGAGCGCCAGTCGTCGTCGGGATGCTCGATCTCGATCACGAAGGGCTTTCCCGGCTCGATGTTTTCGAGCAAATACGAAAACCCGGAAAAGTTTTCAGCAAGCGCAGCGGGGTGCGCCGCCACCGCGGGACCAAGGCCGTTGTTGCTTTCGCGATAACGCCCCGCGGGAATCGTTACCACGCGCGTCTCGCCGTTGGCCTCCCAATAATTTTCACCGGGCCGGACAGGCGCTCCGTTGACGGTGTTTGCCACGCAGTCGATATCATAAACAAGCGTGCGCGCCGTCTCCGAAACAACAGCGGACGCGGGCTGCGCGACAGGCTCCGTATCAATGACAAAATACGCACTCTCGACAAATTCCTGCTGCGAGAGCACGCGCCCGCCGGTTTTTGCCACAAGGCAAAACACACCCTCCTTGTCGCACGGAATCTCAATATCCCTGACCGAATAATCCTCCGCGGCGGGAAACTCGAGCGTGGCGATCTTTGTTTCCGCGCGCGTAAGCTCGTTGACACGATGGATGTCGTAGCTGGCGGCGACATTGTCACCGCCGCCGGTGACGCGCAGCCAAAGCGACTCGCCCTTTCGCAGTTCGCGCCTGCTCATGATCCGCGCCTCAACGCGATCCTGCGCGGCGGTCCCCGCCTCCTCGACACGCCACGAGCGCGCAAACCCCGCCGGAAACGCCATGCGCCCGACGCGCTTGAAACTTACCGTGTGCCTGCCCGCGCCGAGTCGGAGATTCGCGACCTTTGTCCATTCCGGGTCGGGCTCCCCGCGCTGTTTCGACGCATCGGCCCATTCGGCAACCGACTTGATGCTGCCGCCGAAAAAAAGCGAAACCCGCCGCCCGTCGACAAACACCTCGCGCGCGAGCGACGGCAAATGCTGAAGTGAAAGCACATACCAGCCATCACGCGGCACGGTAAAATCGTAACTCGCCTCGACGCGATTCGCCTGTGTCGGCCCGGCGCCGGGATCGCTCCAATTCGTGGGAAACGACACCCTGCCATGATCGGGATCACTCACGCTGCGCTCGATGCGGAACGACGCTTCCCCAGTTTGCGCGATGGCGCACACGCCAAAAAAGGCAAGAGGCACCATCCACAAAAGCAGATAACGAACGGGGCGAAAGGGATTCATCGTTGAAACAAATGCAATAGGCCGGGAAATCACCCGCAAGGGGGGCTTCGGTTTATCGTTAAGTCCGCAGGGTCATTCAACAGCATATTCGCCACTTTCGCCCGCCATCGCCCCGTAACGCAAATCGCCAGGATTGTTCACGGAAAACCAGAATCCGTTTCCCATAGAACCGGCGGCGACCTTGAGCATGATTTCGTTCGCGCCCGGACGCAACCGGACGATGCGGGTCTTCTGACGCTTCAGCGGCAATCCCGCCGGATGATAATAATCCTCCACGATTTCGCCGTTGATCCAAAGTCGCGCGAAATAATCCACCGAGTAGGCAATCCGCACCTCGCACGCCGCGGGCGCAATAACATGGGTGACCGCGTAACTGATGCTGCTCGCGGGCTCGCCGCCCAGCACCTGCAAATCGACAAAATCGCGCGCACCTTGGCCCCGGCGCCATTTGAGCTGCGCGCCCGCGCCGTCATCAAGCACCGCGCTAAAATCACGCTCGACCTCAGGTGCGAAAGCGCGACTCCTCATCGCCCGCGCCATCGCGGCGGACGCTTCGGCGCCCGTCACATTTTTTTGCACCGCGGGAAAAGGCCCGGCAAGCATCCACTGATTCGCGACGATGTCTTCATAAACGGGCGTTGCCTGGAGAAAAAGCACGCCTTGTTTTTCCCCGTCATCAGGCGCCAGCGAAACACGATGCGCACCCTTTGACAATCGAACCGGGTGCTCCGTCACTGCCAGCCGCCCTCGTGGCGCCCCGCTCTCCGTTTCCAAAAAACCACACGGCGCGCCATCCACCAACAGCCGGGAACTTGAAAACCCGCCACCGGCAACATAACCCATTTGCAAACGATAGCGCCCGTCGGCGGGCACGGTTAGTTCAAATTCCGCAACACCGCTCCGTGAAACAACAACCCGCTGCCCCGCCCAATCCGGCTCCAGTGATTCGGATTCGACCAGCGAAATCACAGACCCGCTCGCGCGCTCAAGCAACGCCGGGCCGGACACCGCATCATGCGGAATGCTCAAAACACCATTGTCATCGAGCAGCGGCGGAACGTGCCCGCACTCCGCGTAAATCTCCCGCAACTCCTGGGCTTCCTGCAAAGTTCGCGCGCGCCACAGTCGCCCCTGTTCGAGCGCCACCCGGGCTTCTTCATCGGCCTCGCGCAAGCGTGCCCTTTGGGCGTCGGTCAATCCATTCCCCGCCCGGCCTTGCCCGACATCCCGCGCCAGTCGCGAAAGCCACGCCGTCATCTCGCGCGCATGCGCAAGCGCGGTCTCCGGAACAGTTGTGATTATTTTCTGAATGCACGCGGTGCCCTCCGCCGCGAAAGTGCGCAGCTCATATGGAGCGAGTTGCACGGTAAACTCGTCCGCATTTCGAAATACGGGTTCACCCGTTGCAAGGCGTGTGAGTGTCACCGGCGCGGCAAAACGAACAGTGATTGCGACCGGAAAACGCTCGCGGTTGACGGCATAAAAGAGAAAGCGCCCGCCATCGCGACGCTCCCAAACCGCAACCGGATCGCACGCATCCGGGCGAGGCGTGAAGGGCATCGCCGGAAGCGAGCGGTATTCCCGAAGAAACGTCCTCAACGCAGGCTGTCCGAGCGAGTAACCGTTGCCGCCATCGCCGAGCGCAAGCGCGTCGCATTCGGCAACCCGAAGCGCAAAACGCTCCAGATAATGCGCCCCCGCCGGATTCACCGCGCCCGAAATCCACCCGTGCCGTGTGTTCGCGGGATAGCCCAAATCCGCGGGCGGCGCGACCTTGTTGCTGGCCTCGAAATAGGACATCGTCGTCAGCATCCGCGCCGGTGCGCCCGCCGGCGCCACCATGCGCAGCGAAGCCGGACTCAGCGAGGCGTCCCGGGCCCGCTGGTCAACCGCCTCGGTCTTGCGACGCCCGTAGCCCGCCAGATGGACAAAATCGACGCCGTCGAGCCGCGCGATTTCGCCCGGGTCGATGCCGTGCTCCGCCATTTCATGAATCGGCAGGGAGCATGCGAGCATGAGCCTGGCGCCCGGCGCGTGATGACGAAGCGCATCGCGCACCTTTGCAAAAAAATCCGACGCCTTCCGGCAGCGCCACGCCATCCACGCGTCCCTGTGCCCGCCCGTGAGCCAGGCAAAACGCCGCTCATGGCGGTCGGGATCGTCGTTGTTTACGGGCACCTTGATTCCAGTCTCCCGCTCGAAACAGGCAATCGTGTCGTCGCCATACCCCCAGTCGATATTGCCAAAATTTCCGAAGCCCGTATTTTGCCACGACATGACGCGAAGCGACGCGCCCGCAAAGGCGAGGGAATCCGAGTAGCGCTCCGCATACTCGCCGAGCATGCCGAGCACAAAACGCTCGACCTCCGGATTCAGAAAATCGAAAAGCGGATCGCTCCGCCCCTGCCTGGTTTTGCCGTGGCGGTTGATCTGATAAATCGTCCGCGAGTCCCCCGCCGCGCCGAAGCCCACCTGAGCTGTCGCGCATCGGGATGAAATTCGCCGGCGAATTTGAGTCCGTATTTTTCGCACATCAGTTCCAGAACGCGCACGGCGTCGTCCGTGCCGGAATCCGCGTAAGTCAGGTTGTAACGGCCCGGATACATCGTCATCTGGTAGATGGCGATCGTGGGCAAAAGCATGCTCGCACCCATGTGAGACATCGTGCGCGCCCAGTTTTCCGACGACACATACGTCGCCGACGCCTTTGCGCTGTCGCCGCCAAAAAATCCCGCGTAACTCAATCCCTCCTCATACCAATGGATAAAATCGCGCCCGTGTTTTTCCGCAACGGGGAGGGGCGCGGGATTTTCGTCGAGCTTGTATATCCGAATTTTGGATACGGCGGCGCGCATTCCGTCCTGCGGTTGCATGACCATCGCCCGCAGATCCGTGTGCAGCGGCCAGAAATACAGCCCCATTGTCCGCATGCGATTGCCCAGTGAAAACTCCCTTCCGCAATCCGGCCCCGTCGCCGGTCCCGCGTAGCGTTGCGGATTGCCGCTGCGGGGCACCACGACAAACGTCCGCCTGGCATCGTCCGGATAATCAAACTCCATCCAGTAGGTCGCGTCCGGATCGTCCACGCGAAATGCGTAGGCAAACCAGCTCGGCTCCGTCGCGTTCATGTGTTGCAGGTAACCGACATCGCCCGACTCGCGATAGGCGCCCCAGCTTTTTTGCACCACGCGCGTGTCGCCTCCGCGAAAAAAATCCGGCTCGCGCGTCACGCAATCAATCTCGGCAACCAGTGTTTTGGCCGGCTCACGCGCGGTCTTGTCCGCCTCCACTCGCGTCGTGTTCACCACGATAAAACTTGAGGGAATAACGCCGCGAAGGGGAATCTCACCGCCGGCCATCAAGCACACCAGCCGGAAAACGCCCTCGCGTTCGCACCGCACTTCGACACGCGCCGGCCCCTTCGAAGAAAGCGCCAGCCTTGCCGAGCCGCCCTCAATTCCCGTGTCAATTTCGACAAGCCTGAATTCCAACTCCTCCGCATTCCAAAAAGGCGCGTGCGCCACATCAAGCAGCACCGCCTCGCCCAAACGAAGCGCGTTGTGCCGATTGGCAACACTGACCTGAAAACGCTCCCGCGCCGGAGCTTCGTCGGGAGTGCGCGTCATTGTCCATTCCGTGATTGGCGCGAACCCTTTCCAATGAAACCGCTCCAAGCGCAACGTGTGCGTCCCGGCATCAAGCCACAAGCCGCCGATTGCCGGGCCGCGCCCGTAAAAACGTGTTTTTCCGTCCACAAGAAACTCGTGACCGGTCCCGTCGTGAGACACTTTCAGGCAATGCCAGCCGGAGCGCGCGATCTCGAAATCGTATTCGACCCAACCGGACACATTGCGTCCTTGATTTTCGCCCGTGCGACCCGACAGATTTCCCGCCTCGCGAATCCATTCGCGCTTGTTGTCATCATCCAGTTGGCAACGGTCAAACGACACCGCGGCCCTCCGGATGCCGTCCGCCGCCTGCGCCGCGGGTTGTAAATCACGGCCCCATTTCGGCATCGCCGGGAGCTCAACCGTGTCGCTGCTTTCACGCACCCCATCCGCCGTCTCAAACATGCAATACGCGAGCACCTGCTCGTCCGGCGCAGGAGGCGCGATTGTGGCCGTCCACGCGCCGTCGCGTTCCCGCCGCGCGGCGATCTCACTCCACGGCACGGTTTCATCGGGCTTTCGCGCACGTCCGTATTTGAACGCAGCCCGCGGCATGCGTTTGCACCAAAAAACCGCCCGCTCAATTTCACCATCACAACGGGCCGACAACACAAGCGCCCCGTCCCTGTTTTCCGCGGACATTTTTTGCGCGCGCGGCCATGCAGGCTTGCCGCGCATCACGGATTCAAACCACTGCCGGGGAATTGTCTCGTTGCTCACTTTCGAGTGATTGTCGTTTGGCAGCATCAACAGCGCCTTGGGCGCGGTCATCGCGCGCCAAGTGGCGAGCACCGCGGGCATGAAGAAAAAAATATCATCCGTGCCCGACAGCAACAGAGTCGGCGTCTTGATGTCCGCGAGTCCGTGCTTCGGATCCAGCACCGAAAGCCATCGCGCCGCCGCGTCGCGCTCGCCGAGTCCGAGCCGGCCAAAATAACCGCCCCAGTTCAATTCGCGCACAAATCCGCTGCCGTATTTGAGCGCGGCCGCTTTCACGTCGGGCTCCACCGCCAGTGTGAGCAGCGAAAGGTGCGCCCCCGCCGACATCGCCGAGAGGCATAACTTCGTCGAATCAACGTCCGGCCGCGCGCGCAAAAACTGCAATGACCTCCGGACAAAACGCACGCCGTTGGTAATTGTGTCAGCCGCCGGGTCAGCCAGATTGAAACGGCCCGCAACCGGCTTGCCGTCCTTGCCGAGCGTCGGCTGCGCGATGCGGCCAAACGCATTAAAATCGGAGCGCGGGTCGGGCCGCTTCACCCCACCCTCCTCCCGTCCGGCCCAGTCGATGCAAAGGCAAACATAACCCGCCTGCGCATACTCCACCGCCGCCTCGGAGGTAAGCGCCTGCTTGAGCCCCGCGCCGTGCAAACGCACGACGCCCGGATATTTTCCCTCGCGCTTTGGATAGGCAAGCCACGCGTAAATGCGCGTGGGCGCGCCATTGAAAGGGGGCCCGTTGAACATGATTTCCTCCAGGATGGCATCGCCTTTGTCCGCGCGGGATAGAACCGTAATTTCAAACGGATTGTCCTTCGCGTCGGGAATCGAAAACAACTCCGTGCGGGAAAACGCGGACGGCGCGAAGGCGAGCGCCAGCATTATGATGAACGGGGAAAGGAAGCGTGTGTGTTTCATAAAAATGATATCCGTGGGAGCGCGCGCCAAAGGAGGGGCGCGCCGTCCCGCCGCCCTTTTGGTGTGTTATAATTCAGGTGCGAGGCCTGTCGGCCTCGATCGGCGACAGGAATGCCGCCGCTCCATTTTATCGCGCCGCGCCGCCTGCCTCATTCCACAGGGTGGCGAGATACTCCCGCGGGTGATCTTTTTCTTTCCGGGCGAGGACGCTTTTAAGCCGAGTGTTTTGCGCCACGACGCGGCCGTTTTTGCGTCGATCAACTCGCCGGGATTCACATTCCACCCGGAGATCGCACCGCGAAGGCCGAGAAGCTGCGCCGCCTCGTAGCCGGCATTTCCGGGCGCGAAGTCGCGGTAGTAAATCAAAACGACACCGCGCCGCAAAAGCTCGTGCTGCAATTTTAGCGTGTCGATCTTTCGCAGCGGTTTGCCACCGGCGATGGATTGCGCCGCCGCCGCGCCCGCCGCCTCGCCGAGCGCCATCCAGCAGGGCTCCATGCGAAGCGTGCTCAGGCCGATGTGCGTCGCGGACGCGGCCACGGGCACGAGCAAACCGTCCACGTTTTTCGGAACGATGATGCGATAGGGAACGGTGTAGGGCGCGGATTCCTCGGAGAAAAATCCGTCGAGATGCGGACGGCCCGGCTCGCGCTTGCGCACGGCGTGCGAGTCGAGCCAGTAGTGGCTGGCCGTGACGCTGTCGAGGTGCAGAGGCGGACGCGCGCCGGGAGCAACGGGCGTGGCGTCATGCGATGTGAAGAGATACTCGCCCATGACGCGACGGCCCTCGCGCACATAAACCTGACGGGGAAAATTGCCGTTGTCCGTAAACTCGTCGCGAGCGAGGCCCCAGGCGGAACACTCGGCGCGAAAATCGGCGGGCAGCTCGGCGTCGTTTTGGCAGAACCAAAGGAAGCCGAGCGTGTAGTCGCGCAAACGCTTCGCGAACGTGTCGCGCCACGCCCAGTCGGATGTCGGCCACGGCCAGTTTTCCTCGGGCAGGTCGGTGGAAATAAATGAGCAATGGTGATTGTTGCCGTCGATTTTGCCGTTGGGCATCATGGTGACATTAACGACACGCACGAGCGTGCGCGCGCGGTCGGGATGCGGCGGCGTGACAGCCGCCTCGCGGTTGAGACGGAAATCCTCGATCAGGGAAACGTATTCGTCGCGATTGTAATTTGAAGGTTTCTCGATGGGCACGCGATTTTCGGCAACACGCGTGAGCGGCAGGCGGTAGTTGTAGGCTTGCACGGCATTGTCGCCGAGTCCGCTCGATCCGGGCGCGAGTTTCTCCGCGCGCCATGCGCGATAAATGCGCCCGGCCATGGGCTCGTTGTATTCGGAGCGGCCTTCGCGCCCGACACGATAGGGCGCGCCCGCGGCGGCGGCGAGATCGCCCTCGTAAGTCGCGTCAATGAAGACCTTGCCGCGTATTTGCTCGGTCGCGCCTGTCTCGCGGTTGAGAATGCGAATGGCGGTGACCCGTCCGTTTTCCAGCGTTACATTTTCGGGGAGCGCGTCGAACTGCCGCATCACGCGCACTGTGATCGTGGGATGCTCGGCAAGCATTTCCGCCAGTATCTTGGCGGCGATGGACGGCTCAAAATGATAACCGTCGCTGCAATCCTCCACCTGCGGCGCCCCGGGGCCGTAGGTTGTTTTATAATATTCGCGAACCCGTTTTATATAATCGCCGAAAATGCCGAGCGTGGCGCCGCGCGTGCCGATATCCGTGGCGCCCAAACCGTTCGCCATGAGTCCGCCGATGTGCGTGGTGCGCTCAAGAAGAATCGCGCTGTGCCCGTTGCGGGCGGCGGCGATGGACGCGGCGATGCCGCTGGGAGTTCCACCAACGATGACAACATCGTAGTCATCAACCGCCGCGAAACATCCCAGTGGCGCGATCATGAGCGCGAAAAACAGTGTTATATATAATTTTATGCCGGAAGGCCGTGCGTCATTCTGTGATTTCATATTTATATAAATATTATTTATAGCTGTCCACCAGGGAGTAAAAACCAAGGGCCTTTGTGATTTCCGCCACCGTCGCCTGCGCGGGTTTGTTGAGCGTGATCTCGACCGTCCTGGATTGTTTTGCGTATAAATCGAAACAGTTGTCCGACGCGGAATAATCCATCCCCGCGAGGTCAAACTGGAAGCAATGCTGAAACACATCCGAGGCAAAGGTGAGGGCGAACCGGTTGTCCGCGCCGCCGCGCTTGACCTGCACGCGAGTGTTTGCCTTTTGGAGCGGAATGAAACGCGGCGGGGCCAGGAACACCGTGTTTTCGCTCACACTCACACCATCGATAACCAGTGAGAGCCGGATGAGGAGGTTGTCGCGTCCGTAAGTTTGCATGGGCTTGCGCATGTCCAGCGTGTGCTGACGTTTTGATTCGCCGTAACGAAGCACCGCGTTTTTGTGTCCGCTGTCGAGCACGCGCCCGTCGATGTGATGCAACTCCCAGACGATGGTTGCGCCTTGTTTTTCGACGGCATCGCAAACCGTGTGGATATGCACCTTGTCAACCGTGGTGCGGCGGTAGTTCCCGTTGACCGTGTATTCATCGCCGGGCACATGCGCGGTCACGAGCGCGGGCGCGAAAAAGCGGCGGGCGTAATAGTGCAGCGTTTTCCAGTTTCCGGTGTATTCGATGGAACTCCACGACGCGACAGGCCAGCAGTCGTTGAGCTGCCAGTAAATCGTGCCCATGCAACGCGGTGTCAGCCGGCGATGATGCTCGACGGCGACCTGCATGCTGTATGCCTGGTTCAACTGCGAGAGATAGATGAGCGCATCCTGGTTTTTTGGGAAACGGTAGCGGCGCGAAACATAGTCGAGAATGATCTGGTTTCCCGCGCGGTTCTTCTGGTGGTTTTCGACGACGGGCCCGAAAACATTATTGTCGTCGGGCGTGCAATACGTCGCCTGCACTTTTGGCGAGCTGAAGCTTTGCATCCCGTATTCGGCCACAAAGCGGAATTTCCATTTCTCGTAATCCTTGACCGGATTGCGGCCGTGCCACACCGCCCAGTAGTGCGTGTCGCCGCGCTGCTCGCCGGCCTCGTCGCTGTTTCCATATTTCCAATCGCCGCGCCACTGCGAGGTCGGCCAGTAGTCGAACCCGCTTTCCTCGCGCACGACTTTCGGCAGCAGCTTGTGGAAAAGTTTTTCATACGGACGGCGGTATTTTGGCTTTTGAAGCGCGCCGTTAATTTGCGCCATTTCATTGTTGCCGCAAAAAAGCGCCACGCACGCGCGATGGTGCAGGCGGCGCACTTGATGGCGGGCCTCGGCCTCGACGTTTTTGAGAAACGGCGCGTCGCCGGGCGGCAGTGTGCAGGCGAACATAAAATCCTGCCAGACCATCAGGCCGAGCTCATCGCAAAGATCATAAAAATCCTCGCTCTCATAAATGCCGCCACCCCAGACACGAAGACAGTTGAAGTTTGCCGCAGCGGCCGCGCGCACATCACGCGCATAACGCTCGCGGTCAAGGCCGCCCACAAAACTGTCCGCCGGAATCCAGTTTGCGCCCTTCATGAAAACCGGCCTGCCATTGACGACAAAGCGGAACGACTCGCCCCACTGGTCGGGCTTGCGCTCAAGCGCGAGCGTGCGCAGCCCGATGCGCCGTTTCCATTCGCCGCGCGGCTCGCCGGTCGAGGAATGCGCGGTCACCGTCACATCGTATAGCGGCTGCGCGCCGAGGCCGGCGGGCCACCAAAGTTGCGGATCGGAAATGGGAACCTCGAAAGTGCCGCTCCCGGACATGGTTTCAGCCATCGTGATTTCGCGCCCATCAAGGCCGACCGACACCTTAAAGACGAGCCCTCGCTCGGCGCGCCGCATTTGCGGTTTAAAAACGAGCGAAACATCGCGCTTGGAATAGTGGGTTTGCGAAACACGCACATGCTCGATGCGGTTGCCCGACCACGCCTCGATGTAAATCGGCAGCCACACCCCGCACGTGACAAGGCGCGGACCCCAATCCCAGCCAAACTGGCACGGCTGCTTGCGCAGCAATGTGTGGCCGCCCACCGGATCGCTGAATTCCACCGGCGCCTTGAACCGCGACTGGTTTGCGCGAATGTATTTTAATGCGCTCGTGAAAACGACGCGCAGCTCATTGCGTCCCTTGCGCAAGAGCGGGGTGATGTCCCAGCGATAGCCGGTGAACATGTTGTCCGTGCGCCCCACCTCGCATCCGTTCAAAAACACGCGCGCCACGGTGTCCACGCCTTCCGCAACCAGCTCCCGCACCTCCTCGCGCAGGAGCGCATCGGTGGCGGTGAATTGCAGGCGATACTCCCAATCGCGCTCCTCGATCCACTGCAACTGCAATTCGTTCGTCCCCCAAAACGGGTCGGGAATGCGCTTTTGATTGAGCAAATCCTTGTGAACGCAACCCGGCACTGTTGCGGGAAGCCATTTCGGGGACTGACCGCATTCGCGGAACTGCCAAGAGGAACCGGTGAGTGATTGTTTTATCATAAGAAAGAAAAAGTTTTGCCAAGGGATCGCGAAAAACAGGGGGCTGCCTTCAGAAACATGAGGGCTTGGAGTGCAAGGGCAAGGCGAAGGGGATTGAGGTAGCCATGGGCACAAAAAATCCGCATGCAAGTCGCCCCGGCAACATGCCAGTGACTTGATCGTTAACCAAATCCCGCCCGATGCCGCCCGATGAAAGCCCGGGCTTTCAGGGCATGCGCGGGGAGGGAGCGCGCCGAAAAAACATTTAACGATCAAGTGAGCCTCCTGTTGCGGAAAGGCGGTTGCCGGGGAAACTTTCCCGCCGTAACTTTACCCGCTTGCACCCGAAACCCTGAAAATCACATCTGATCATGTCATTTGTCCATTCGCTCCGCTCCTGCCTGCCCGCTGTCGCACTCGCGCTAATCTGTTCCACGGCGCACGCGTTCACATTCGACTCGGAAAATGTTTTCTCCGCCAACTTCCGCGAAATGAAAAAAAGCGGAAACACCGCTTGGAAATGGGATTCATCCTCCAAGAGCATGAGGATATCGCCGGTTGCCTCCGGCGCGTATGCGCACGCCAAGTCCGCGGCGGATGCGTCGAAACCCGCCCAAACAACCTTCACTGTGTCGGAAGGCGAAACGCTGAGCGTGGAAATTGGCTTCTCGGCGGGCACGCCCCGCTCGTCACTTGGCATATATATAATCGATCCGAAAAATGAAAACAAAGGTTACCTCGCTCTCTATAATATAGACAACACCGGGAATGACGACCTGCTCCGTTTCGTAACAAACGCCGCGCCACTGACCAGCGGCGCGGGCGGCATTTCAAAGGCGAAAGGCTTCTCCGCCCCCGGCCTTGAGCTTGGGGAAAAAGCGACGCTTCGCTTCACTTACGGAATCAAGGACAAAAAAGGCGTCATGACGCTGGCCGTTTCAAACGGCGCCGGCGTGCAGGTGCATTCGGCGAGTTACAGAATGACCGAGGTCGGAAAACCGCTGACCACATTTGAAATCGGATTCCGATACGCGGCCCAAAACGGAAAAGGCGATTTTGTTATAAACAATTTCGACGCCTCCGTCGCCCGCTCCAAATAATATCATGACAACGCGTTTCAATTATATGAGAGCACATTCGGAAAATGCCGGCTTTGTTTTTGCGTTGATTGTCATCATTGCCGCCTTCATGTCACCCGTCCACGCGCGCGCGTCCAAGCTGGTGGACAATCTCAAGGCGGGAAAAGACCAAACCGTCGTTTGTTTCGGGACGAGCCTCACGGCCACGGGCCAGTGGGTTGCCGACTTGGGAAAATGGCTGAACACGCTCGATCCCGCGGGCAAGGCGCGCGCCACCGTCCACAAAAGCGGCCTTTCCGGGCAGGCCTCCCAGACGGGGCTCAACAACCTTCAAAGCAAGGTCATCAAATTCAATCCGAACACCGTCATCATAGAATTTGCGATAAACGACGCCTACGAAGGCCCGAACTATTCCCCCAAGCATCCCGACTACGGAATCACTGTGGAGAAGAGCAAGGCAAACCTCGCCGCCATGATTGAGCGGATTCAAAATGCCCTGCCCGGCGCTGAAATTATCATTCAAACCATGAACCCGGTTTGGAATTCGCCAAACGGCAGCGGCGTCTCGGCCACCTCGCGCCCCGGGCTCGCCGCCTATTACGAGGGATATGTGCAAGTGGCGAAAAAATATAATCTGCTCCTGGTCGATCATTATAAAAATTGGATAAAACTGCGCGAGGCCGATCCGGAATTATATAAAAAATATCTGCGCGACGGCACGCATCCCACACCCGAAGGCTCGTCGGCAATCACATTTCCGGAAATTAAAAAAGCGCTGACTGGATGCGCTTCTTTTGGTTGCCCGAACGATGAACCCTAAACACGAATCCATGAAGCTCCCCCTAAAAAAACCCGCCCTGCCCCGCGCCATCCTCGCGGCCCTTGCCGCATTCACGACAGCATCACTGCTTCACGCCGCCGGGCCGGCGAACCTTCTGCGCCCCGGCGATCATGTCGCCGTATGCGGTGATTCCATAACGGAGCAGAAACGTTATAGCATATACATGGAATTGTATTTGATGGCGTGCCAGCCAGCCGCGAACCTGGAGATGGTGCAGTTTGGCTGGAATGGCGACACCACGTGGGGATTCCTGGAGCGCATTCCGCAAAATGTCGGCCCGTTCGCCCCGCAGGTGGCGACCACGCTCTACGGCATGAACGACGGCGGGTATCTCGCGGCGGACAAGGCCGCGGACCGAATCCAGCGTTTTCGCACATCGCTCGAGGACATGGTCAAAAGTTTCAGGGAAATCGGCGTGCGCGAAATCATCATAGCCTCGCCGCCACCGGTCGATCCGGTCACCTTCAAGCGCAACACCCCCGAGGCTTACAACCCGACGCTTTCCATGCTTGGCGACATTGCCCGGGACGTCGCGGAGAAAAACAAAGTCCGGTTCGCCGACGTGAACGGCATCATGACCGACGCCATGAAACGAGCCAAGGCGGCAAAGGGATGGGATTATCAAGTCGCGGGAGACGACGGCGTGCACCCGGGATCGAACGGCCATCTCATCATCGCCTACACGCTGCTCAAGGCGCTCGGTTGCGATGGCACCATCGGCACGCTCACATGGGATTGCGCCACCGGGCGCGCGCAGACGACGGACGGCCATCGCATCCTTTCGAACACCCGCGCGGCTATCGAAATCGAATCGACGCGTTATCCGTATTGTTTCCCCGAGGATCCGCAAGAGCGCGCCCCGACCGCCCGCTCGATTCTCGACATCATCCCCTTCAACGAAGAACTCAACCGCCTCATGCTTGTCGTGAAAAACGCCCCCGCGCAAAAAATGCGCGTCACGTGGGGCGGGCATTCGCGCGTCTATTCCGCCGCGGAGTTGGAAAAGGGCATCAATCTCGCCGCTGATTTTTTGGACAATCCTTTTTGCGAAAACTTCGCCCGGGTAATCGCCGCCGCGCGCATTCAGCAAGATTACGAAACCGACGGCGTGCGCATCCTGCTCCATTCGCTCAACGCCTGGGCCAAACATTTCCCCGAAGAGGCAAGGCTGGACGCCCCCCGCCGCCGGATGGTTGTGCAAAAAGCCGCGGACTATTATGCCGCGACCAAATCGCTGCTCGCGCCGGTTAAACACACGTTGCGGATCTCACCCGTAAAATGATCACCGTATATTAATATGCCCGGAACTCTGCGTAACCACAATCGCGCGAGCCTGCTTGCGACTTTTTTCGCCTTGCTCGTTTGCATCGCCGGCATTGCGCGCGCGGAGATTGCGCTCGCGCCACTTTTTGCCGATCACGCCGTGCTCCAGCGCGACAAACCCGTGCCGGTATGGGGACGCGCGGATCCGGACGCGCAAGTCACCGTTTCGTTTCAAAAACAAACAGCCACCGCAATCGCGGAAGCCGACGGACGCTGGACCGCGTGGCTCAAACCGCTTTCCGCGTCAAGCGAACCGGAAGATATGATTGTCTCCGTATCGGACGGCGGCGGACGGCAAACCATCCGCGTGCGCGACATTCTCGTCGGCGAAGTCTGGCTCTGTTCGGGACAATCCAACATGGAATGGCCGGTAAAGCAGGCGCAAAACGCCGAGCGGGAAATCGCTTCCGCCAACAACCCGCTCATCCGCCACATCTCCATCAAACAGCGCGTCGCCAAAACGCCGATGGACACCGTCCCGACCGGCGGATGGAAATCCGCCTCGCCGGAAACCGCGGGCGATTTCACTGCCGCGGGTTATTTTTTTGCCCGCGAAATGCAACCGCGCCTCGGCGTGCCCGTCGGCCTCGTCAACAGCTCAATGGGCGGCGGCATCATCGAGGGCTGGATGCCCGACAAAACGCTTACGGACAATCCCGCCTTCGCCGTCATCACGCAACGCTGGCAACAAATACTCGACGAATATCCCGCAAAAAAAGCCGAATACGACGCGGAAATGCAACGACGCGCCAAGGCTGGGGCGCAACAAGAAGACAAATCCAAGCCCGTGTTCCCGCGCATCAATCCACCCATTGGACCCGGCCACAAATACACGCCGTCAGGACTTCACAACGGCTCCATCCATCCGCTCATCCCCTATGCCCTGCGCGGCGTGCTGTGGTATCAGGGCGAAATGAACGCCGGCCGGCCGGAGGAATATAATCCTTTGTTTTCGGCAATGATAAAACAATGGCGCGAGGATTTCGGACAGGGAAACATCCCGTTCCTATGGGTGCAGCTTCCCAATTTTAAATCCGGTGATCCGGCGGAAACCGACTGGGCGCGACTGCGCGAAGCGCAAACACAAACGCTTTCACTGCCGGCGACGGGACAGGCCGTGACAATCGACATCGGCGACGTCGAGGACATCCATCCCAAGAATAAACAGGACGTCGGACTCCGGCTCGCACTGCTCGCGCGCGCCCTGGTTTACGGCGAACCAGTCGAATGCACGGGACCGGTTTTCGATCGCGCGTCCCGCGAGGGCGCGGCAATGCGCGTGCATTTTTCCACGGGCGCGAAGGGACTTGTTTTGCGCAAACACTCCGCGACGGCCTTTCAACTCGCCGGGGCGGACAAGGAATTTCACCCCGCCGAGGCCCGCGTGGAAAACGATACCGTGATCGTGACATCAACCAAGGTCCCCGCGCCCGTCGCCGTGCGCTACGCCTGGTTCAACGCGCCGGAAGCCAGTCTCTACAACGCGGCCGCGCTTCCCGCCGGCCCATTCCGGAGCGACAACTGGTAGGCATCGCACAATATAACCGCATCCCGGATCTTGCGATTACAAGGCGTTCGGCAAAACAATCCCGCTGCTTTTTATGACACATCAAAAATCCGACGGCATGAATTACGCCCCGCAAGGCAAACCCGCGCCCGTGGTCAAGCCCGGCGAGTTCGCCTTCGCCGCCGCGCACCTCGACCACGGACACATTTACGGCCAGTGCAACGGTCTCATCGAGGCCGGCGCGGAACTGAAATGGGTTTACGATCCCGATCCGAAAAAAGTTGAGGCGTTTCAGCAAAAATACCCCGGCACGCACGTCGCCCGCTCGATCGACGAGATTCTGGATCAACCCGACATCAAGCTCGTCGCCGCCGCAGCGATCCCCAATCAACGCGGCCCCATCGGCATACGTGTCATGGACGCCGGCAAGGATTACTTCACGGACAAAACGCCCTTCACCACCCTGCCCCAACTCGACGACGCCAAGGTCGCCGTCGCGCGCACCGCCCGCAAATACATGGTGTATTTTAGCGAACGCCTGCATGTCGAATCCGCCACCTACGCAAGCGACCTCGTCCAATCAGGCGCCATTGGCCGCGTCATCCAAGTCATCGGGCTCGGGCCGCACCGCCTTAACAAACCGACGCGCCCCGCGTGGTTTTTCAAAAAAGAGCAATACGGCGGAATCCTTTGCGACATCGGCAGCCATCAATACGAGCAATTTCTCCATTACACCGGGGCGACCGATGCCAGCGTTGTCCAAGCCAGCGTCGCCAACTATAACAATCCAGACACTCCCGAGCTTGAGGACTTCGGCCAGTCAACACTCATCGGAAACAACGGCGCGACAAACTACATTCGCGTCGACTGGTTCACCCCCGACGGCCTCGGCACCTGGGGCGACGGGCGCACGATCATCCTCGGCACAAAAGGTTACATTGAATTGCGCAAATACATAGACGTCGCCCGCGACAAGACCGGCGACCATGTATATTTGGTGGACGACAAGGGAGAGCACCACATCAACGTCGCCGGCAAGGCAGGCTATCGTTTCTTCGGCCAGCTCATACTCGACTGCCTAAACCGCACCGAAAACGCTATGACCCAAGCCCACGCATTCAAGGCCGCCGAGCTTTGCCTGAAGGCGCAGGCGGTCGCCGAAAAAATCGAGTGATTATTTATAATCTGCAATTTGATGTATATTATAAAAATAATATTATATCCAAGCTGTTCAAGGTAGGGCGAACCCTCCGGGTGAGCCGAGTCCATGAACGGCTCACCCGGAGGGTTCGCCCTACCAAAATCCAAATGCCGAAGGGCATGGGATGCTATTTTTTATTCACTGGAAACCGCAGCAGCCGGCGCGTTCCGATGTCGGCGATGTAGAGCCATTCGATGCCGCCGGCATCCTTGAATGTGGCAACGCCAGCGGGTTGGTTGAGGGCAAAATGAGTGTCCGTCCCCGTGAATGGACGGTCGGCAAAACTGCCGTATGCCTGTTTCAGCTTTCCTGTCGCGGCATCGAAGCGCAGCAACTGGTGGCGGGTGGGATCACTCACCCAAAGGTTGCCGGAACCGTCGGCAGTGACACCAAGCGGGCAGCGCAAGTCGGTGTAGCCGGGAGGCGCGGCGCGCTGGCGGCGCGTTTCCCACAGGATTTCGCCCGCGGGTGAAATTCGCCAAAGCGCGCGCGCATGGCCGCCGGCAACGATAATATCGCCGTTCGCCAGCACATGCAGGCCAAGCTCGCCGGAGCCGGTGTCGAGTTTGCCGAAATCGACGAGCACTTGCGGTGCGGCGTCCGATGCGGGATTCCAACGGCAAAGGGCGTGCGTATCCGGCTTCTTGGGATCGCCGCTTGGATTGGCGCCGAGAACGAGAATGTTGCCGGCGTCATCAAATGCGAGATCGGCGGCAACATAGCCCGCGCCGGCGGCGAGCGGCTTGCCGTTGTTCAGGTATTCCGGCGAAGCCCATCCGGCGCCACCGGGGTTTTTAGCGCAGCGATACACATTCACACCGCACGCCGAGCCGTTCCAATGCGAGGCGAGGTAGAGGTCGCCGTTTTTGGCAAATGCGAACGCCTCGAATGCCTGCCGAGATTTTTTGAAGGATGCCGGCGGATCAAAAACAACCTCGGGCACCCCACCGGGCGGCGTCATGCGCATGAGTTTGTTGTGCGCGATGTAATAAAGCGCGCCATCGCGGGACTTGAGCTGCGTGAATCCTCCAAGGCTGCGGCCCCCGTCGGTCGCGGTGATTTTTTTCGCAAGCTCTGCGACATTTTTCGGCAGCGGTTTGGCGGCGGGCATGGTGAGCGGCTCGCCATAGGCGGTCTTTCTTGCGCGCCCGCTCACGGGATCGAGAAGCGAGATCTGCGCCCCTTGTTTTATGAGAAGAAGCGGGGCCGCATTTGTATCCGTTGTATAAATACGGACCGCCTCGACGGGATCGGCATTCGGTCGCGGAAGCGCGGGATGCTGCACGAGGCCGGCCTCGAAAGCATGGGGGGCGAACACCGTCAGGTCGCGTTTCCATTTGCCTGTCGATCCGTCATAAGCGGAAAGCCCTTCGGGCACGGCCACCCAGAGCGTGCCGGTTGCCTCGTCAAACGCCATGTCGCGCGCATCGCGAACCGCGCCCGGATGACCGTCGAGCACGGTTTGCAATGAACGCGGCGGAGCATCGGTAAAGTTTGGAACACCCGGCTGTTCGCTGCGATTGAGAACACCGGGAATGTAACGCCCGCTGGTGTATTCGAATCGAGTGGCGGCGAGGCGGGTAAGCTGGCCTCGCGCGGTCCAATAACGTCCTTCCTCGAATGCGGCGACCGCGGTGTCGAGTTGTGCGATTGCCTCCCGCGCATCAACGGACGACGCTTCGGGGACGATGCGCCTCGCGGCGATATCCTCGCGCATGCGACGCGCGCCCTCAATTTGCGGACGCAGTTTTTCAACGTAGTCCGCCGGTGTCTCGAAGCGGCAACCCACAAGCGCCGCGCCAGTCATGCGATAGGCGCGCAACATAAACGGCTCAAGCACGACCCGGAGCGCGGAGTTTGCTGTTTGCAGTTTGTGATCATCGGCGGCCGTGCGAACATCGGGGGCCTTGCCATCAAGCGCGAAGGTCGCGGTCACGGGAACCGGGAGGCGGTTGACCGCGTAGAACCAAACGGTGCCGTCGTTCGCGCGATGGTGCCACACGGCCACGGGATCGACCGCGCCGGGAAGTCGCTCGAAGCGCGCATTGGGAATCGCGCGATACTCGCGAAGGAAGGGCCGCACAATTTCAGGCGTGCCGAACATGCAGCCGTTGCCCCCGGTCATGATCAGCGACGGATCCTGATCGGCGAGCATCAGTGAATACAGTTCAAGTTCGTTGGCCGTGGTCGGAAGGCAGGCGTCGAAAGCGGCGACTCCCTTGCGCGCGCCGAACGGCTCCCATCCGAAGTGTCTGTTCACCTCGAAATAGCGCCCGGTGAACGCGGCGGTGCGCGAGTCTAAATTGATTTTTTTGATGTCCGCCGCCCAAAGCGGATCGGAAGCGTCGGCATCGGCAAGGGGCGTGGAATAACGGCGCCCGTAAGGAATGCTCGCGATGAAGCGGATGCCGGGTTCGTCCGAGTAGCGCGGTTCGTCGATTCCCTGCTCGCGCATCTGGCCTATGAGATCGCGCGAATAAACCGCGCCGGGATCCTGACGGTAATACGTGATGACGAGATCGGCGTCGGCGCGAGCCTGGCGTATGCGGTCGCGAAGTTTTTGGTGAAATGCAAACAGGCGGTCGCAGCGCCACGAGAGCCAGCGCTCGCGAGCCTCCGCGTCCCCGCGCACGAGAAACGTGTAACGCTTCCGAAAACGATCCGGCGATTGCGTGTCGGCGGCGGTCGGAACGGCAACGCCAGTTTCCCTCGCAAACTCGCCGATGGTCCAGTCGTCGTAACCCCAGTCGAGCCCGGGCAGCGCACCCCAGGCTTGAAACTGCCATGTGAACATGAGGCGGGTTGCTATGCCGGCAAAGGCGGGGCTGTCGCCAAGCATGTCGGCAACTTCACCGACTATGTCGGCATACATTTGCTGCACGCGGGGATGAAGCGGGTTGTAAACAAAATCCTCCCACGCGCACTTGAGCTGACCGTCGCGATTGCGAAGCACGATGTCGCGCGCCTCTGGTGTCATGAACTCGACGCCGCCGGGCGCGGTTTTGTCGAGCTTCAAGCCCATGACGCGACGGTCGAACCAAGTCTGCCCGGTCGGGAAAAGCTCGGGAATGATGCGGCAGCCATGCCGCTCGGCCACGAGGGCCGCGAGCCGGGTTTCATTGAGCTGCACGGACGCATATCCGTCCATGATGCGCGTCGGATAATGGATGCCCTGATAAATGTTGACGGTCGGAAACATGAGGTTCGCGCCAAGGTGATTGAGCGTCTGCGCGTAGCGCTCGAGCGTCTTGAGATGCTCGGAAGGGCTCTGCTTTTCACCGCCGAAGAAACGAAGCCAGCGGCCGTTTTCCTCGAACCAGTATCCGAATTCCCGTCCGCGATTCGACCCGGGGGGCGCGGGAGGAAGCGGTGTATCCACAATGTCAATACGTATGCGGGATGCGGCGGCCTTGAGCCCGGGCACAAGGTTGACGACGGCGATGACGAGATCCTTTGTCCGGAGCGGATAGAAGAACGCCTCGTGCGTAAGCATGCGCCCGGTGACCGGATAACGGTCCCCCGTTTCTATGCCGCCCGTGTTGATGACACCGGTGGCGTTGGCGGCGGACATGGTGTTGTCGGTGACCCAAAAGCCCATGGTGCGGCGGTCATTGTCGGGATAATCGACGCGGAGCCGGTAGAGGCGCCCCGCCTCGGGAATATCGAACTTGTAGGAAAAGCCGTCGGTGCCCCACGCAGGCACGGCGCCGTGTCCGGTGCTTTCGCGATAACGCCCGGCCGGCGAATCAACCAAGATCGCCGGGCCCGCCTTTTCAAAATACTGACCGGGCTCGGGCGCGCTCGCGCAGTCGATGTCGATGATCGTGCGATAGGACGTGTCACCCGAAGCCCCCGTGGCATACGCGGGGCGGTTCGCCGTGTCGATTGCGATGAAAAGCCCCGCCTTCAGATCGGCGGGCCGCAGGAGTTTTTTTGTCTTGGGATCGCGGGCAACGACACGAAAGACACCTTGGCGGGGAAACGAAATGGCGACGGTTTTGACAACCGGTTCATCCGTGGCTGGAAATTGGATGCGTCCGAGAAAAACGGGCTTCGCCTTGGCCGCGGGCGCGGGAACACCCGATGCATCGGCCGCGGCGTCGCTGGTTTCATCAATGGCGACGATCTCGTATGCGAGCGGAACCAAGGGCGCCCCGCCCTCGATCCTCAACGTGACAGGCTCATTGGCACGAACGACGTTTTGCTCCGACGGACGCGAGGCCTCGGCAACAGTCACGGGAATGACAACACGCGCATTGCCCGCGAGCGAGCGAGGATCGGACGGGCGCAATTCCCAGGAGTCCGGAAGCTCGTGATACCAGATGGTGCGCCGAAGACGGAGCGTGTGTTTGCCCGGCGCAAGATGGAGATTCTTTTCCTTAAACCACGACGTGCGACGATCGTATTTTTTTCCGGCCTCGACATCGGCTGCGACAGACGAGGAAAGCCAGCTCACGGGCCGGCCGTCGAGCCAGACTTCGCGGGTCCATTCGAGCGGCATTCCCCGCAACCAGAGCTCGTGCCACCCGCCCGGCGCGGCCACTTCGAAATCGTATTCAAGCCAGCCGGCGATGCCCGTCATAGTGCCCGCGGCGCGCTGCGCGTCGGCATCCACACCGGTGGCCCATCCGAGGTCGGAGCGGTCCGCGCTCCAACCCGCGCGACGGATAACATCGCCGCCAAACGCGGCGGACGACGCCGAAACACAGAGGAGAAACAGGGGAAGTGCAAGGTGCGTGAGTCTTGTCATTGGTTAAAAATAAATGAGGAGGTTTTAGCGAAGTTCGAAACCGAATTTTCCCGCGGTGAGCATGGGCCAGTCGTCGGTGCGAAAAGTCGGCAAGGGAAGGTCGTCACCGTTGATGACATTGGTGCCGCAAGGATACGCGGACCAGCCATGACGAACGGCAACAGGCTTTGAAATTTTCTGACTACTTACGACAATGCAGTCGCCCTCAATGCGCGCGTCGGCCCACGCCCATTTTTTATCCGCACCCGCAATCGCAAAGCCGCCGGGCGCGCCGCCGTTGTTCGTTTTCAAACCGGCGGCATGGTCAAACAACAAGCGGATCGCGCCGTTTTCGACGGTCATGCTTTTGTAGCACGGACCGCTCGCCGCGATGTTTTTGAAACCGTAAACGCTGGACAGCGCGGCGCGCGCAAAACGATGCCCGACCGGCAGTTTGTTTTTATAATGCACATCATCGGACGGAGTCATCAGGTCGATCGTCGCGATCATCGCCGTGCGCGGCACGGAAAGCGCGAGTGTTTGCGCCTCGCGGACTTCGCCCTGGCCAGTGTCGCCGGGAGCGATGTTCGCGGGTTTGCCCCCGCTGTATGAAATCTGCGCAAAGATAAAAGGAAGCGCCGCATCCGACCAGAGCGCGCGCCAGTCGCGAATCATCGCGGGAAAGCGCGAGCGATACGCGGCGGCCGCGTTGCCGTCAGCCTCGCCCTGATACCAAAGCACACCGCGAATCGCGAAGGGCGCGAGCGGCTCTATGAGCTCGCGATAACAAAATGCCGGGGCGTTGTTGTTAAAACGCGGCGCGGCAAGTTTGGGACCCGGATCGGGGCGTCCTTTCTTTTTCCAGGCATTGAGGTAACTAGCGATATTTTCGAGATGAAGAATCTCGGGAAGATTTTCCGCAATGCCCTCCTCATAATTTGCAAGCAAGGGGGCAAAGGCGGGCTCCGCGCGGTGCGTGTCGAGTCCCGTCCATGTGGAAATGCACGTGCCGCCGCGATTGGCGGAAACGAGGCCGATGGGAACGCCCAGTTTCTCGCGCAAGTCAGCGCCAAACGCATAGTGAATGGCCACCCACCGCTCCATGTTTTTGGGGTCGCCGTGAGAGACGGCGGATATCCACGAGGCTCCGGCAAGCTGGCGCTCCGTTTTGGATCCGTGAATCATTGCCATGCGGACATCGGGGTAATCGGCCGCGCGCGCGCGTTCGAGCCCGCCCGTGCTGGTGTTGAGCGAGCCCCCCATGTTCGACTGGCCGGAAAGCAGCCACACCTCGCCAATCAACACATCGGTGATTTTTTGCCTTTGGGTTTCCGCCCCCGTTTTCGATGAAACCGCGATCACCTCCAATTCCCCCGGCGCGGAACTGGCCTCCATCGGCGCAAGAGTGGCGCGCCACAATCCGTCGGCGCCGGCAATCGCGGCGGCAGTTTGGCCGGCAAAAGTCACGGTGATTTTGTCACCGGGCGCGGCCCATCCCCAAACAGGGAGAGGCTTGTCGCGCTGAAGCACGGCGCCGTTGCAAAAAGGCGCGGCGAGCAGCGGGGATTTCCCGGAAACCGGGGGAGCAAAATTTATCGGACGCGCGCTGCCGGCGCCCTTGGTGGCAAGCAGGCGACCGACTTTGAATTCCGACGGACGCAACTCGTGATCGCCGCTGCGGGCGATGATTGTATAGAGTCCGTGTCCGGCAAGCGTGACCGGGACGTCGCGTGTTTCTGGTTTCACAGACGCGGAAAACGCAACCGTGGCGCAAGGCGTGGCGGAAACAACATCGGCAACCTCATCGCGCAAAAACAGCGTGTAGGTGGAAGCGCGCCCCGTGCCGCCACCGGTGACACGAAGCATGACCGGCTCGCCCGGATCAACAATGCGGGGCCCCGCGACCTCAACACGAATCGCCGCGGCGTCATCGCCGGATGCCGACGGACGGAGTTCCCAAACACCGGGCTGCGCGCCCGGCTCTCGCTGGCGGCGAAAACGCAATGTGTGACTTCCGGCGGACAAATACAGGTCAGTGTCCTTGAACTGAACACCATGCGCCGCGGCGTTTGGAAGCGCATCGGCGGCTGTCGCCCGTCCAAGCCGATAGATGAGCGCGCCATCGACATAAAGATCGCGCGGCCACTCGGGCGTGATCCCGCCAATGAGAAGCTCATACCAGCCGGATTTCGCAACATTGACATCAAACTCAACCCAGCCGGCAAGGCGGACGCCACCGCGCGCTGATTTCGCCGCTGCAATTTTTTCCGCCGACGCGAGAAAATCCGCGCGATCATAAGACCAGCCGTCACGACGAATCACATCGGGCGCGGCTAGAAGAACCGCGCGCGCGGCAAGAATCAAAGCGAACGTGACAACAAGACGGGGGCGAAAAATCCGGTGCATCATGCGGCGAATAGTTTAATTGATATAAGGACAACAAAGCGCGCCCGCTGCAAACGAGCACGCCTTGATTACAATTTTTCATATTTGCGAGACGGTATCCAAACCGCCCCGCCCAAACAATCGAACGCTTACCAAAGCGTGCGCCAGCCGAGGTTGACGCTCCAGGGCCGCTCGTATGCGCTGGCGGTTGCGTATTCATAATCCAAATACACAGAGGCCTTTTCGGTAAGTCTCACGCTCATGCCAAAGCCGCACTCGAATCGCCATTCATTAAGTGACGCATTAAAATCGCGTGTGTATGCATGGACTGTGCCGCCACCGGTGTCGCTCTTCGCCCAAAAGATTTTGGCGTAGGGATTCCACCGTCCGAATGAGCGCCCCACCCGCAAACCGCCGCGGTATTGGGTTGAACGGGAGCCGTCCACTTTCACGGGAAGGGAGGACTCAAATGTTTTCGCGTCATAGTTCGCCCCGTTGAGCCAAACCATGGCCATTTGAATCGAGGGTTCAAACCACCATTCGCTTATCAAGTGGCTGCGCCGCCCGAACTCGATGGAAAACCCTTCCGCGTTGCTGTTGTAGCTGGCATGGGTCATCCTGTTATCAACCGTGCGCGTATCGAAACTGTTCTTCGTGCGATCGGCCTTCAGCGCAAGGTCGCCATACCAACCGCTTTTGTGAAGCATTGTGGCATAAAGGCCGATGCCATACGAGTTGCTGTCGCCCGAACCAAAATTATAGAAATCGCGGTCAACCCAGCCGAAATCGACAAACGCACCCGCAAACAAAACCATGCTGTCCTTGATGGCAAAGGCGCGGTCCGCGCCCGCGGTTATGCCGTCGTTGGTCTGCTCAAAGGACCTGCCCAGCAATTTGTGATTCACCTTGAGCAGGGAGCTGCGCCCGCGCGCCCAAATCGTGCCCTTGGATTCACCCGGCTTAAACTCATCCAAATCGGCGCGAATCTCGCCCATGCGCAAATACAGTGCATCGAGCGAATAATGCCAGTCTTTGCCGGCCATTGCCGCCGAACCAATAACCGCATCCGCGGTGGCGCCCAAGCCGCTGTCTGCAAGATACCACCGGTTAAAATTATCCGTGTAGGTGGACTCATCCTCGCCGCCCTTGACCAACTGCAACGCGACAAGACCAGATTCATAGTGGGAAATCGGTGATCCATTGACATCGACCAAGTGGTAACGCGTCGCGTCCCCCTCGGCGGTGTCGATCAATGGCGTGTATGAACCGTCCATCGGCGCGAAATACTCGGGATTGGCGCTATTGATATACACACCGTGCGTGCCGCTTCCGGCGGTCAATACCGTGACGTGATTGGCGGCGCGGCCAACGGGCATCACGGGCGAAAGCGATGCGATGGCGTGATCGCGCACGGCCTTGAAGTCGACATTGAACTCAAGGATACCATCGGAGCCCAAAAGTTTTTCAATGGTCGCCCTGCGGAAAGTAGTGCCGGCAGAAGTGAAGCGGAGGCGTCCACGATCAGTAAGGGTGATTTCACCAAGCGCGAAAGTGCGCGTGGCATTGTCATACGTATTGATAATGAGCGCGCCATTGCTGGTGACGTGAATCTTGCTGTTGGTGCCGCCCAAGGCGGAAGTGTGGCTGGCAATCAGCTTGGCTCCGCTGCTGATTTCAATTTGCGGCAGATTATATGCGCGGTTGATCGTCACCTCAGCATTGTTGGAAAACGCGAGCATGCCATCGCCGGTAATTTCATTGGAAAGCGTGCCCGTGCCGCTGAATTCGATGATGCCGCCAGCCTCTGCCTTGATCTTGCTGGAACCGAGTGCATCGAGTTCGTCCGCAATGAGGCGCCCTTCGGCAATGTTCACCTGAACGTTCAGCCCCGGGTTGGATTGGGCGACCGTCATCGCCCCCGTGCCGGTTTTCATTATCGTTCCGCTGCCCGCGAGCCGGTTGTTGAAATAGGTATTCGCACCGTCGGCGGCGAGTTCGAGCGTGCCGCCAAACGCGATGGTTCCTGTGCCAAGCGCGCCGCCATCGGTGAGGCGAAGCGTGGCGTCCGCGGCAACGGTCGTGTTTATGTTCAAGTCCGTGTTTGCAGAACTGATGGTGAGCGTGTTGCTGCGCAGGGTGAGTTGACTGGTATTGTCAGCCGAGGCGGTCAGCGCGCCCGAAATCGTGCCACCGTCAAGGACAAGCGACGAGGCGGAGCCAAAATCGGTCGTCGCGCCGTTATCAACAAACAACCCCGTGCCCTTGGCATCGGTCACGGTGAGCGTGCCGCTGCCGAGGCTGAGCTTTGCGCCGGCCGCGCCGGTGTAGGCGCCAATGGTCTGGGCGTTGCCAAACAGTGAATCGCCCGCAAGTTCGGCAACGGTGTTTTGCGAAAGGATGAGATCGGATGTGTCACCAAGGGCATCGGCGGCGGCAAGCCGCAAGGTTCCATTGACGACGCGCGTGACGCCGGAGTGCGTGTTGACCCCGCCCAAGGTAACGGCGCCGACCGAGGCATCGATGGCGAGTTCGCCATCCCCGGAAATGATGGCGTTGAGCGTATTGTCCGACGTGCTGTCGGCGGTGAGCGTCAATGTGCGCCCGCTCTGAATGTCCACTTTCGTCAGCACTGAATCCATATAAAGCCCCGCGCCCGCGCTGCCTGTGTGGGCAAGGGCCATATTTTCAAAAGTGGCGATCGCATAATCGCCCCAAGTCTGTTGAAACGCGGTATCGATCCGGGTAACGCCATTGCTAGCATATAAACCGATCGCCTTGTCGGTGTGCCCCGCAATCGAGTCGGCGGCCATGAGTAATATTGCATCGGAACCGGCATCATCCATTGAAAACACGCTGCCGGAGCGCGCGCCTAAACTGGCCAGGGAGCCTCCCGGTGCGATGTTGTCCACAATGATCTTGCTGGCCTGCGGATCGGTGAAACCAAGCACGCCGTTGATTTTTAATGTGCCCGTAAAAGCAAGTCCGCTCATCTCCGTGCGCAAGGCGCCACCGGCAAAATCGAGACCGCCTATTCCATAGGAGCCGCTGCCAATCGACAAGGTGCCGTTGGTGCCCAATTGAAGATGTGAATTTGCCAGAATCGAGCGTGTGGAGGCGGCAACCGTATCCATATCGTAGCTGGCACCGGCGCCATCGCCTTGCAGGCGCAAGGTTCCGTGGAAATCGCCCGAGGAAAAATCCAAGTTATGGCCGGTGTTGTTGAATACCAGCGTGCCGCTGCCATTGACCGCGCCGCCGAAAAGAGCGCTCGCATTATTGAACTGCACCACGCCGGCATTGTGGTTGAACGTGCCCGTGTAATGCGTGTTGTCAGCATTGAGGACAATCGTGCCCTCGCCGGTTTTTGTGATCACAGAATTGGCATCGCTGCTGGCAATGGAATCGGCGCCGGTAACAGCGGCATCGTCCCCACCGATTGTTACATGTCCGGCGACATCGAGAGTCGTGATTCCGCCACTTGCCTTCACATATAGGAAACCGCCCGCGGCGGCGTCAGCAACCGCGCCGCCGTTCATGGCTTCATTGCCAGCGTAGGTGACTGTGGATGTCGCGGCGACGCCGACGGTCAGATTGCCGCCGCCAATATTAATAATAGCACCACCAAAAGAACCCGAAGTATTTGCGGTGAAAACCGCGTCATCGATTGTGAGCACGCCTGCAATCCCATTATTTATAGCCCCTCCTTGCTCGTCGGCATGGTTGTTAGCAAAAACAACCTGTCCACCTGCAATGGAAAACTGGCCATAATTTGCGATGCCCGCGCCTGTTCCACCACTGCCGGAAGTGATGACGACAGTTTTCCCGGGTGCGATCTGGATTTCACCTGTGCTGTCAGGTGCGATCCTGAGATGGGAAACCATATTTGCCGCGTTGAATGTCATATCCTCGGTGAGGAGAAGGGTCGGCGTATTTGCGCCTGAGCCCATAAATGAAACTCCATTTAAACTAGGAGCGCGCAAGAGGCTCTCGACTCTGGCAATACTGAGCGTGCCCGAGTGAAGCTCTGTGCCCCTGGCAAAACTATTGTTGCCTGTGAGCGTAAGCGTGCCGTTAAACGCGGTGCCGCTTGCGCCGAGCAGCAACTTGCCGGAGGTGCCTGTTGTCAGGCCGATCGCCGACGCGCCATTGATGGTATAATTGCCCTCGAGCGTATAGCTGGTGTTGCCAATGAATGCGAGTTGCGAAACAGTCTGCCCGACATCCTGCCCAATCGTCACATTGTCAATACCGTCGAGCGTGCCAAATGTGACAGAGTCGCCAATAAGGAACGCCATCTCCGCGCCTCCCGCTTCACGCCAATTGGTCTCGCTGAGATTCCAAGTGTTGTTCGTCGCGCCTGTCCAGACGAGGTGTTTGTTGGTTGCCGTGGAATTCACTGACATGAGAATTTCCGAACCGGTAACGGTCAGCGAGGTCACAGGGAGATTGTCTGCCAAGCGGGCATATTCGGAGAAATCCAAGCCATTCATGGTGAATTTTGTAGATGACCCCGGTGCGGATATGATCGTGCCGTCACTGCCCGTGAAGAGAATGGCCTTATTGGTGATGTTGGCCAGGGAGCTGAGGTCGATGTTCAAACTCTCGCCAATAAATACCGTATTGGACACATAAATTGAATCCGCCGTGGTGCTATTATGATCAACGCGAATAGTTGCGGCACCCGCCACTGATTGGCCCCAGCCAGAGTCATCATTATAAGCAAGATTGAGATTGCCTTGAATATTTAGCTGACCGATCGCGCCCGCACCGTCACCGGCGGAAATCGTGCCGTTATGCGATACTTTCACACTGCCACCCTCACCGGCAACCATCACTCCGCTACCCGCCAGCAAGGCGGAGCGCGACTTCACAAGTCCCATGCCGGCGGCATTTCCGCCCACATATAAGACCTTGTTGGTGCCGCTAATTGTAAACATGGAACCTTGGCCGATGTGAAGCTCACCCCGGCCCGAGGCACCGTTTCCAATGTAAACATTCGAGCTGAACCGGGCGCGCCCGCCATCCTCAAGCGTCATAATACCCACGCCCCTGAATCCGATGTGCCCCTCGTTGTTACCTTCCAACAATGAATTCGAACCGTTGATCGTGACATAACCGGCGGGATTCGCACCAGACGGGATATTGTTTCCTCCACTCGGGTCATAGCCCATGGAAAAGTTGCCAACCGTGGTGACGTGCCCGCCATCAAGGATGTTCAAGACACCGGTGCCAATGCGGCCAACATACATGAGGTTGCCGCCAGCCAGCGTTGAGCCGGCTCCCTTGACGGTAACGATTCCAAGACTGTTGGCCGCCGCGCCAGACATTACGTGTCCGCTTACGTTCAATGTGCCGCCATTGAGTATCTCAAGCCCGCCTTTGCGCCCGGCCGTGGGGCCACCGACTTCTATGCGTCCGATGGTTGCCGCCGTCACTCCATCTATGACAGCGGTTCCGGTGTTCTGAATATAGGCATTATCCGATGCGCCGGGCATGGCGGCCCCGGCCCAATTGCCCATATCCGTCCAGTCGCCGGTCCCCGTGCCGGCCCAATCACGATTTGCTCCATTGAGGAGCGGGGATAGGCAAAGCACGAGTGCGCCAAAGTGGAAAACAGAAAGCCTCGGACAAGCGCGGAACATGGTGAGGGACTTGAATTTCATAGTAGGTGAGTGTTGCGAGTTAAACGTGAGGTAAGAAGGCAATATAATTTATACTATTTAATGAAATATAGGGGCCTTGATATTAATATAAGCAAGGGCACCCTATCATATTGTGTTTATTTCATATAGATTCATAAGGGCTCCTAGAATGTTGCCCTGATAGTGAAAGTAACTTTGCGAGGTGTGGTATAGCGGAAGCCTTGGGGTACTTGCTTGCCTCCCTCCATCTGGGGGCTGCCATTCTCGGCGAAGACGGGATTGCCGTTTTCGTCGCGTTTTTGCCAAGTGTAATTATTGCTAGCCGTGCTGTTGCCGATTCCACTGGAATATATATATTTGTCGGAATTGAAGAGATTGCTGACGTTCACTTGGAACAGGAAGTTGCGCCGCCACAGCTTGAAGTTATAGGAAAGCATGGCGGAAGAAATCATGGAACGGTCAGATTTGTATCCCCATCCGGGAGTTTCTTTCCAATCGCCTGTGGGCTTTTTCTTACCGGAAGTATCCACGCCATTATCCACGGATGCATCCCAATACTTATGAATACCAAGAATGCGAGGTCCGACAAATTGAGCGCCACCGCCAATTTTTAGACCTTTTAATGGACCGCGGAGAAATGTGTATGAAGTGAAGACATTGGCCGTGTAATCAGGCGTGCCGACCAACGGACGCCCGTCCACGCGATTGCGCATAACCATGTCGACATAAGCCAAATCGTTTTTCATATCCTGTCTCTGCTGATCGCTTGCATATTCAAATTCGGTGAGAGCATACCACTCGGGAGAATGCTCGGCAATATAGGCCTTGGTTGCCGGAGAAGAATTGTTCTGCGCATTATCAGTTATAGCACCATTAATAACAATGGACCACGCTCTGGTGGGGTTTATCATGATGTCCATCTCCCAACCATCGACATCCAGATCAACGGTGTCTCCATAGGTTTGCATGGCTTTATCATAGTCGTCAGCACGCTTGGCTTTTTGATCCCACTGCGGGTCAGACGTGGTTCTGTAAGCCTCTTCATACATAGTTCTGGCCATATCCCACAGGCCTCCTCTCGCGCCGGTGCTGGTTGCAAAATTAAAGGCAAGTCCGCTTGCCATGTCACTAGGGCCGCTGGATTGGGATTTATAGTAACCGATACGACCGGAAAAAACAATCCGATCATTTGACTTGAACTCCAACTTCAACCCCAGATCAATGCCCTTGTTGTCAGGTTGTTTGTGTGGATTATTATAGATATCCAACGATCGATTAACCGTGGTGAAACCCTCGGAGTAATTGCCAAAAACACCGAGCCATTTAATCGGCCAAACAACCACACCCGCCATTTTGGAGGTTATGCCAAATTTGTTGGGGAAACGAGCGGTGGGATCACTGGAATTGATACGGACAGGATCCTTCGAGCGCCAAATGATGCGAAGCTCGGGATCATTCGTATCATCATCGGGGAGATTCGGATTGATGCTAATATTCGAACCTCCCCGGATGCCTGTGCGTCCATTGAGGTGATCGGTCATGTCCTCCTTATATTCATCATGACGTATTCCGATGGTAGTGTTAAGAATGCCATCCCAATAACGGCCGGCAAGGGCCGCCTGATAATAGTTCATGCGGCTCTTTCGTAACTGGCGCTCATAAGTGAGGTAATCGATTTCATACGAGCCAAAACTTTGGGGTTCATCGTAAATGGGCGCATCGCCATCATCAAGATAACGACGGAGCCAGACTCGGTTTTCATTTTTATCAATGCTTCCGTTGTTGGTGCGCACGTAGCCCTTCACGGTGCGATCCGTGTAATCCTCGCGGCGCCCCACGATGCCGACAAGGCGCTGATCCATAATCCCCCATTGAAATAGATAGGCAGCCATGAATCTGTAATCACGAGCCCATTTGCGATTATACTCGCGGGCGTATTGAGTGTCGGTAAACGCGCGCCCGGCATTGGGATTGATATTATCATCAACATCCACACCCTCTCCCGGCATGGCGTCCCTGCGCTCCGGCAGATATTTCTGCAGATCATAATAAACGAGTTCGTTGACGCCCCGGACAAAATTTTTGGATCCACGATACTGAAGGTTCATGGCGGCTTCAAGCGCGAGATTGCCAATCGCGTAGTTGGCATGCCCCCCCACAGATACCAATCCGCCTCTCCCCACGGGGTCTTTTTCGGAATATGGCTGTATTCTTTGCTCGGAAGCGACATGGGGTAATCCTCCCGGTTTGTATAGACACTCATGTTTTCGGCAACCGTCGGATAGATTGGATAGTTCTGTCCAAGGCCGAGGGAACGAACGGCTGGCTGCCAATCCATGAGGGGGATATAATTGGAGGGATCATAAGAAGAGTTATTGCTCATGAACACGAGGTGACTGGAGTCGGTGCCAACACCCCGTCCCAACCCGAGCTCAGCCGGGGTGACAAACCCCGCATTGTTTCCACCTGTTGTATCAAGATATCTGTAATCTGAAGCCCATTTTATGGTCCCACTGGCAATGGCATCATAGTCAGCTTTGGTGTAGTATGGGCCGTTTTTAACGATACCAGTGTAATCTTTATCAAGTTTCGATGTATCACTCCAGTCCCAGTTCCTATGGGCATACCATGTCGAATACCCGTCGTGATAATTCTCGCGCGGGGCGCCGCTTTCCCCGTGTCCGCCGGAATACTCGACGGAAATCATGGTGTTTTTGAACGGTTGGATCGTAAGGGAAATCTGTGTGGCCCGACGTTCGGAAAACTGGGCGTCGCGCCATCCCTTCGAGTCATCGTAGAGAAAATTAGTGCGAATGGCCGCATAACGGCCGATGGAGGCGTTGGCGTCCATGCTTGTGCGCATTCCTCCCCAGGTGTCGGGGCGCACCTCGACCTCGGCGCTATTGCGATCCAGGCGCGCGCGCTTGCTGCCCACACTCACCAAGCCGCCAAGCGAACCCTCGCCAAAAAGCGCGGCATTGGGTCCGTATGCAAGGTCGATAGAGGACGTCTCAAACGAGTCACTGGGAACGATGCTAATAAAATAATTGCGCGCCATGCTTTGTTTGCCAACAAAACCGCGCGTGACGACCGGCCTTGAAAAACTCACAAGACTTTCCGTAAAATTGGATTCCGTATGGCTTTCGTCCACATAGGTGTTGGGGCCCCATGAGGCGAGCTCGGCAATGTCCGTGATGCCGACATCATTCATGAAATCCTTCGTGATCACACTGATGGCGGCTGATGTCTCCTTCAGCAATGTCGCCATGCGCGTGCCGGCGAGCGTGCTTGTCGCCTGATAACCATGCTCCCTTTCCCGATCCACGATGAAGGTTTCCATGACGACAATATCGTCATTCTTGCCTTCGGCGGCGGCGCTTGTTCCTTCCGTTTCATTGCTCTGCTCGGGCTTTACCTGCTGGGCAAAACCAAGCGGATAAGCGATGACAGCGACTAGCAGGCCTACGGCCAGTTTTGCGGCTATTGGTGATTTCACGTTCATTTTACGGGGATTTATAGGTTGATGGGTCGTCAGAAATAGGGTGCTGGCAGGGGGCGAGGTAATCTTTAGGTATGCATCATTTAGATGAAGAAAGATCACATCGTCGCAACGCCTCATCCTCTTGATCGTTAAGTGGGATCAAAGAAAGATGATCTTCTTTCAAATATATAATTATTTTTAATGAAATCCGGTGCTATATAAAAACTCTTTTGCGCGGCGCCGGCACGCCCGCGAACATCACATTTTGAAAGCGGACATTTATATACCCCCAAAAAACAAGGCTTGATAAAACGGGGTGCCTCCACACGTTGCCCCCCATTGTGAGCAACACGCCCCGTCCTCCCACTCTCAAGCAAATCGGCCAGAAGGTCGGACTCACCTCGGCGGCGGTTTCGCTCGCCATGCGCGGCGACCCGAGCATTCCCGCCGACACGCGTGAACGCGTGTTGAAAGCGGCGACGGATCTCGGCTACACGCCCGACCCCGAACTGGGGCGGCTCATGTCATACCTGCGCAAGCACCGCGAGGCGCGCGTCTCAACCGGGCTCGGGTTGATCAGCCTGTATAAGGAACCGTCCAAATGGACGGAAAACAGTTTTCTTCGCCGCCTCCACGAAAGCCTGACCAATCGCGCCCGCGAGCTTGGTTTCCAAACGGAGGATTTTTTCTTTCGCGACAACCGGATCACACCGGGGCGCATGCGCGACATTCTCGTCGCACGCGGCATCAAGGGCATCGTCGTCGTGGACGGTCCCACGCGTGTCGATTCGATCGAACTGGATCTCGCGCCCTTCGCCACGGTGACCATTGGCTATGGCATCGGTCTTCCGTTGCATCGAGTCTGCCAGCATCAATATCAGGAGATTTTCCGGTTGCTGCGCCGCTTGCGCGAGCTCGGCTACAAACGCCCCGGTCTTGTGATGGATGCGGAAACCGACCGTCGCACACAATACCACTACTCGGCGGCATTCGAAGTGGCCCGGGGCAAGGAGCACAATTCAAACATCCCCCAGTTGCTGGATGAGGAAATCACGCGACAGGCTTTCCAGCGATGGGTGAAAAAATACAAACCCGACATCGTGATCATCCAGGGCAGCCCGTCGGCCCCGGACTACATGGCATGGCTTGCGCAACTCGGCTTGAATGTGCCCGAGGACATGGGCATCGCCGCGCTCGACATCGACACGTATGCCGCGACGGGGTGCTCGGGAATCGTCCAGGATTACGAGCACGTGGCGTCCGCGGCGGTGGAATTGGTGGCGTCCGAAATTCGCATCGGCGAGAAAGGCGTCCCTAAAATCCCCAAGGTGCTCCTTATCGAAGGGCAATGGCGCGATGGCGGGACCACGCGCATGCAGGCGCAACCCGCCACAGTCAAGGGTTCGCGGAAGCAATCCTGACATTTGCCATCCACGCATCGGCGATTAGCGCATGCCCCGCCGCGCTCGGATGCACGCCATCCGGCAGCCAATATGCAGCCGGAGCGCGTGTTGCGGCCGCGGCAAACAATCCGTCCAGAGGAATCAAATCCGCCCCAAATTCAACCGCCAGTTCGCGCACGGCATGAATGCGCGGGTCCAGGTCGGCGCGCCATTGGCGGCGATCCTCGGGCACGGGCAGGACAAAAGGCTCCATCAGCACAATGCGCGGCGCGGGCATTGTGCGACCGTTGGTGATTGCCCGCAGAATGCGTTTGTATGCCGCCTGGAAATCCCCGGCTGGCGAAACGATATTGCTGTCAAACCGCCGCCACGTGTCGTTGATGCCGATAAGAAAAGTGACGATGCTCGGCGCGTGGGCGACCAAGTCCGCCTCCATGCGCTTTTCCAAATCATAAATGCGATCACCCGAAACGCCCGTGTTTATAAAGCGCAGTCCTTGCGACGGCATCTTGCAGGCAAGCGCGACCCCGATGAGGCCCGGATAACCGGAGCCGAGCGACTCGACATTGCCGCGATCCCGGCCGCAGTCGGTGATGCTGTCGCCGTAAAACAAAATCGTTTCCTTGGGGCCGATGGTTGTCATGCGGGCGAAATGCTGATGCGCAAAGCGGCAATAAGTCAAAAGCTCCCGCGCGCATAAAAAGCTTAACGGTTAAGCCTTCCGCCCGTTGCCAGCATTATCCGAGTTGGGAGCGTCAACCGCATGTCCATCCCCGCCGGCTCAACACATCTTCCCCGCATCCTCGACATGGTGCATCACAATCCGGGCGAACCGTTATACCGGACGAAATATGAATCGCCGGATGTGCTTCGCGGCATGGGCATCGAGGGAAAAGTGTATCATCTTTTCGACTCGCCCACGCTTGCCGTGGATTGGGAATCAGTGGACGCCGATATTTTTCCGCGGGGCTCAGCGGCCCGCGCATGGGTCGACGCCAAGGCCGCGCGAATCGACGCGCAGCACGCCGCATGCGCCGCCGACGGCATTAAAATCTATGCGATGGGCGACCTCATGTTGCTGCCCAAAAAACTGGTCGAGAAACATCAACTCGAAACGTGCATGGGAAATCCGACTGATCCGCGCACCGGGAGATTCCTGCGGCTTCTGATGGCGCAAGTGTTTGAGCGCTTCCCCCGGCTGGATGGATTGGTGGTGCGCATTGGCGAAACCTATCTGCACGACGCGCCCTGGCACGTGGGACGAATCGAAGGAAAAAGCGACGCGCGCGCAACCATCATTCCGCTCATGCGCATATTGCGCGACGAACTGTGCGTGAAGCGCGGCAGGCATTTGATTTTTCGCACATGGCTGAGTTTCGACATTGATTTGGAAACGTATCTCTCGGTCAGCGACGCCGTCGAACCGCATCCGCTCCTCACGATTGCGGTGAAGCATTGCGAGGGCGATTTTCATCGGGGCAACCCCTTCAGCAAGGTGCTCGGCGCGGGGCGGCATCCGCAACTCGTCGAGGTGCAATGCGCCCGTGAATACGAGGGCAAGGGCGCGTTCCCCAACTACATCGCGCGCGGAGTCATCGAAGGTTTTGAGGAACACCTGTCGGCTCAACCGGAACGCGCATTGCGGAGCATAGGCGAACTGGCCCGGGCGCGCCCGGATTTGTTTGCCGGAATCTGGACGTGGTCGCGCGGAGGCGGCTGGAACGGACCTTACATCAAAAACGAATTCTGGTGTGATCTTAACGTCGCCATAATGACGCAATGGGCAAGGGACCCACGGCAATACGAAGAGTCAATTTTCGCACGTCACGCAACCGAAACGCTCGGACTGGACGCTGACGACGCCGCGCGTTTTCGCCGTCTGTGCCTGCTCTCCGCCGACGCGGTTGTGCGCGGGCGCATTTCTCCGCGCGGCGACGTGGACCCGTGGTGGAGCCGCGACGAGTATTTCGGCAAGCCCGGCCTTGGCACGTTCGACGAGGCGGCTGTCGCGCGCACCCTCGCGGAAAAAGATGAGTCCGTCGCGATGTGGCAGGAGATCGCCGCGCTTGCCCGCCAAATCAAACTGCCGGGCGAGGATGACCGGCGGCATCTCGTGGCATCGTCCGAATACGGACTGCGCCTTCACCGGATTATTCGCGCGCTGTTTCAACTCTCCGCCGCGGACACGCGCAATGCGCCCCCGGGCGAACTCCGGCGGTTTTTATCCGATTACGACCGCGCTTGGGATTCTTACAAAGCGCTCCCGCGCGAGCACCCGTCCTGCGCCACGTTGTATCAGAAGCGCGGATCGCCTTGGGGACCGCCGCCCGGCATCGAAACATGGATTCCGGAACTGCGTTGCAAAGCCTCGTAGCCCAAACGCATCCAAACTTGCCTTGCGCCCATGCGCGGGCACCCTTGTTCGCACATTGTGAGCAACACCGCCAAACATCCGCCCACGCTAAAACAGATCGCCGAAAAAGTCGGCCTCACGGCGGCGGCGGTGTCGCTGGCATTGAGGGGCGACCCGAGCATTCCGCGCGCGACATGCGCGCGCGTCACCAAGGCGGCCAAGGAACTCGGCTACACGCCCGACCCCGAGCTGGGCCGGTTGATGTCCTATCTGCGCAAACACCGCGAAGTGCGCACCGTGTCGGCGCTGGGTTTGTTGAGCCTGCACAAGGAGCCCTCAAAATGGCATGAGAACAATTTCCTTCGCCGCTTGCATGAAAGCATGGTCGCGCGCGCCGGCGAACTCGGCTTCATGACCGAGGATTTCTTTTTCAACGACCCGCGAATCACCGCCGCGCGCATGCGCGACATCCTGCTGGCGCGGGGCATCAAGGGGCTTGTCATTGTTTGCGGACCGTCGCCGGTCGATTCCGTCAATGTCGATCTTTCGCCGTTCGCATCGGTCACGATCGGCTACGGCGTGGGCCTGCCGCTGCATCGCGTCTGCCAGCATCAATACGAGGAAATGTTTCTGCTGCTGGAGCACCTGCGCGCGCTCGGCTACAAACGCCCGGGGCTTGTCCTGGAAACGGAAATCGACCGCCGCACACGCCATCATTATTCGTCCGCGTTCACGATCTCGGCCGGCGGCGGACGCCGCAAAGCAGTCCCGGGTTTGCTCAGGCCCGCCATCGGCAAAACCGATTTCAAAAAATGGGCGCGCGCCCACTCGCCGGATGTGGTGATAGCCCAGGGCAGCCTCGCCGCGCTGGGTTATGCGGACTGGCTCGCCGAGCTCGGCAAAAACACTCCGCGCGACATCGGGGTCGCCGCGCTCGATGTGGACACATTTTCCAGGCACGATTGCTCGGGCATTGTGCAGGATTACGAAGCCGTGGCCGCGGCGGCGATCGAACTCGCGGCCTCGCAAGTGCGCTGCGGCGAAAAAGGCATTCCGGAAACGCCCAAGGTTCTCATGATAAAAGGCCGCTGGCGCGACGGAGGCACGACACGCGCGCAAAAAACAAACGCCTGATTGACGGGCGTCCGGTGCTTAACGGCAAAGTATATCGCGGATTGCGGGGTGCGCGCGCGACGCGTTTCCATTCGGAGAACCCCGTGGGATTCCATTATTCCAACCGGACAGCATTTCAAAAACTCCCTGCAATCAATTTATACAATAACCATGAAATCCAATATTCGGATGGGCTTGTTTGGGTGCAATATGTATCGCACCCGCGATCTGCTTGAGGCAGCCAAGGCCGCCGCGCCGGGTGTTGTTGAAGTGACGGCCTGCTTTGATATCGATCCCGCGCGCGCAGAGCACGCCGCCAAAACCTACGGCGGCCGGGTTTTTAAGGATGAGGAAAGTTTTCTCGCGTGCGCCGATGTCGATGTCGTCCTCATCAGCCTGCCCGCGTATCTGCACGCCGGGGCCTTTGCCCGCACAGCGCGGGCCGGAAAGGATATTTATCTCGAAAAACCGCTTTGCGTAAACGCCGACGGACGCTCGGTGATTTTCGATGCGATGAAGAACTACACCGGGCGCTGTTATGTCGGCCTCTCATACCGTCATGTCGCGCCGTTTAAAAAAGTCGCGGAAATCCTGCGCCGCCCCGAGGCGGGCCGCATTATCGGGGCGCATCACCACTGGCTCGCGCCCGCAAGCAAGACTCCCGTCAAGCCCGAGCATATCGGATGGCGGCAGCGTTTCGACCAATCCGGCGGGCAGCTTATCCACCACTGCTGCCACTTGCTCGATTGGTTCTGGTGGATCGGCGGCCCGATGTCATCGGTGACCGCCGCGTCATACACGCCCCCCAACGTCCAGTTCCCGCACGAGGAGCGCGAGCTGACGGCGTCGTTTTTATATAAAAACGGAGGCATGGCCGTCTTTAATCTCTCGCAGGACAGCCACCAATACGTCCAATACGGCACCGTGCACGCCGAGAATCTCGGCATCCAGTATCAATGGGGAAAAGACACCTTTGTGCGTGTGTATAAAACCCGCGCGCGCGCCGCCGACGAGACGTATGAATGGTCGCTCAGCAACGAACCCGGCGACGGTGGCGAGCTGGATCGCAACAGCTCGCAAATGAAGGATTTTATCGACGCCTATCTCGCCGGAAAACCCATGCCCATCAACATCGAGGACGGCATCCGTGTCTATGATTACGGCTGCGCCGCGCGGGAAAGCCACGAATCCGGATGCCGCATGAACATCGAGGCCGCGGGCTCGAAAGATTACACCCCAAAACGTTCCATCCAACCATGAGCAAGCGCACCATGCGCATCATCGGCGCATCCTTATATTTTATCCCGGTCAAGACACGCGTGCCGTTCCAGTTCGGTGTTGAAACGCTCACCGAAGTGATTTGCGCCCGCGCAATGCTGCGCGTTCGCGCCGACGACGGACGTGAAATCTGCGGATGGGGCGAAACACCGCTCAATGTGCAATGGGTCTGGCCGGGCAAAATCTCCTACCAGGAACGCTGCGATGCGCTGCAGGCGTTCTGCATGCAACTCGCAAGGCGTTATGCCATTTTCGAGCACGCCGGCCACCCGCTCGAAATCGGCCATGCGTTCACGGAAAACGTGCTGCCTGAAATGCTGCGCGCGTTCAACGCCCCGAGAAAAACCGAGCTGCACATGCCCTGGCTCGCCGCGCTCGTTTGCAGTTCGCCCTTCGACATCGCGCTCTACGACGCGTATGGGAAACTCGTGGACCGGCCCGTGTTTGAAACATTGGGCGCGGAATTCCTGGGCGCCGATTTGTCGGCATTCCTTGAACCGGCGGACGATTGCAAAAACACCATTTCCTTCACCGGCAAATTCCCGTCCGACTACCTCGCCCCGTTGCCGCGTCCCGACAAGCTCCCCGTCTGGCATGTGCTCGGCGAGAGCGACGCAATTGACGATTCCGAACTCACGGGACGCGAACCGAAGGACGAGTATCCGGTAACCCTGCGCGACTGGATTGTGCGCGACGGCCTGCGCTGCGTAAAAATCAAACTTCGCGGCAACAACGCAGCGTGGGATTATCAACGCCTTGTCAGCGTCGGGAGCCTCTGCCGCTCGCTCGGCGTGCGGTGGCTTTGCTTTGACTTCAACTGCACCGCGGAATCCGTCGCCTACGTCACCGGCATGCTCGACCGCCTCCTGCGCGACGAGCCGGAAATCTACGGGATGTTGCTCTATGTCGAGCAACCCTTCCCCTACGAACTCGAGCAACACCCGCTGGACGTCCATGCCGTTTCCGCGCGCAAACCGCTTTTCATGGATGAAAGCGCGCACGACTGGCACGTCATCCGCCGCGGCCGCGAGCTCGGCTGGAGCTGCGTCGCGCTCAAGACCTGCAAGACGCTCACCGGCGCGCTGCTCTCGCTCTGCTGGGCCAGGGCGCACGGCATGATGCTGATGGTGCAGGATCTCACCAATCCCATGCTCGCCATCATCCCGCATGTCGCGCTCGCCGCTCACGCCGGCACGCTCATGGGCGTCGAATGCAACTCCATGCAATTTTATCCGGACGCCTCGCGCCCCGAGGCCGCGGTGCATCCGGGGCTCCACCGCCGCCGCGACGGCTGCGTCGATCTCTCGTCACTCACCGAGGCGGGCTTTTCCTATAAACTTGAAAAAATCGCGCGCCAGCTTCCCGCGCCCGCCGTCGAGGCGCCTTGATCTATTTATTATATAATTTCACATGCAAACCCACACACACCCGCAGCCATCTTGGCTAAAGGATGCCGTCTTTTACCAAATATTCCCCCGAGCTTCAACGATTCCAACGGCGACGGAATCGGGGACATTCCCGGAATCACGCAAAAACTTGATTATATAAAAAGCATCGGATGCAACGCCATCTGGCTCAGTCCGGTTTTTGACTCCCCGTTCAACGACGGCGGCTACGACGTGGCGGATTATAAAAAAGTGGCCCCGCGCTACGGCACAAACGAGGACCTCGTAAACCTTTTCGCCGAGGCTCACAAACGGGGCATGCGGGTCATCCTCGATTTGGTCGCGGGGCACACATCGGTCGAGCACGCATGGTTCAAGGATTCATCCAAACCCAGCCCCAACGGTTATGCCGACCGCTATATCTGGCTGGAACCGATCTGGCGCGAACGCCCCGCCGAGCTCACCACCGTGACCGGCTACGCCGAGCGCAACGGCGCCTATGTGGCCAACTTCTTCTGGTGCCAGCCCGCGCTCAATTACGGCTATGCCGATCCCGATCCTAAAAACCCTTGGGAAAAACCGCTGGATCATCCGGAGTGTGTCGCCACGCGCGAGGCGCTTCGCGACACCATGCGCTTCTGGCTGGACAAGGGCGCCGACGGATTTCGCGTGGACATGGCCCAGTCGCTCATCCGCGGCCACGACGAGAAAAAACGCATCGCCGCGCTGCAAACGTTTTGGCAGGGCATAAGGCAATGGATCGACCTTGAATACCCCGAGGCCATCCTCGTGTCGGAATGGTCGTTTCCAACCTACGCCATCGACGCGGGATTCCATGTCGATTTCATGCTCCATTTCGAAACGATCGCGTATAACTCGCTTTTTCGAAACCACCGCAAGGAACTGATTTCAAGCCTGCCCCGCGGAAACACTTATTTCGAGCGAAGCGCCAGCGGCGACATCCGCCAGTTTGCCGACATATACATAGAGCACTACAAGGCGACCCGCAACCGCGGCTATATAAGCGTCCCGACTGGCAATCACGATTCGCCGCCCCGCCTAGGGGAGGACCGCACTCCGGAGGAACTAAAATGCGCGCTGCTCTTCCTGATGATGCTGCCCGGCATTCCGTTTATATACTACGGAGACGAAATAGGCATGCGTTACATGGCCGGCCTGCCCTCGAAGGAAGGCGGCTACGAGCGCACGGGGGCGCGCACGCCCATGCAATGGGATGACAAACAAAACGCCGGTTTCTCCACCGCGCCCGAAACCGCGCTATATCTTCCGGTCGAGGCGAGCCCCGGTAAGCGCACCGTGACGGCGGCGGAAAACGATCCCGGTTCCATCCTCAATTTTGTGCGCGCGCTTCTCAAATTGAGAAAGGACAACCCCGCGCTCGGTTCGAAAGGCGACATCGATTTTATATATACAAAAACCGCCGGCTACCCGCTTGTGTTTGAACGCAAACTTGGCGACCAGCGCTTCTGGGTGGCGGTCAATCCATCCGCCACGGAACGCAAGGCGGACTGGACTTGCGATATCTCGACACCGACGCCGCTTGTCCCAACGCAAGGCGCGCTGGATGTCCAAAACGGCCGCGCCCAAATCACGCTCCCCGCCGGAGGTTATGGTTTGTGGCGCGTAAGGTAGGGCGAAGCCTCCGGCTGAGCCGCGAACAGCGCACGATATTCACACGGTTTCGGCTAACCCGGAGGGTTCGCCCTCCCCTGTGGTCACCGGGCGTTCATCTGCGCATACAAGCCGTCCGCATCCAGCAATTCGGAATGCGTGCCGATCTCCGCGATGCGGCCTCCGCGCATCACCACGATCTTGTCGGCGTTGCGAATAGTCGACAACCGGTGCGCGACCACAAACGTCGTTCGCCCCGCCATCAGGCGCTGGAGCGCCTCCTGCACGAGCGCCTCGGATTCGGTGTCGAGCGCCGATGTCGCCTCGTCGAGAATCAGCACGCGGGGATTGCGAATCAACGCGCGCGCGATTGCGAGGCGTTGCTTTTGGCCGCCCGAGAGACGCGCGCCGCGTTCACCGCAACGCGTTTCGATGCCATCGGGCAAGCGGGAGACAAACTCCCAGGCGTTGGCGTCGCGCAACGCCTTTTCCACAATGTCGTCGGTTGCCGAGACAAGCCCGTAGGTAATGTTTTCGCGAATCGTGCCCTCGAACAAAATCGACTCCTGTGGCACGACCGAGAGGAAGTGGCGGTAGACGCGTAGGTCGAGCCCAACCATGTCCGCGCCGTCCAGTAAAATGCGCCCCTCGGTCGGTCGTATAAAACCGATCACCAAATTGAGCAGTGTCGATTTTCCGGAACCGGACGCGCCGACAAGCGCAATGGTCTGGCCGGGTTGCACATCGAGCGTGAAATCATGCACGGCGGGCGCCCCGGCGCCCTCGTAAGTGTAACCGGTTTTCTCAAAACGAAACGCGCCATCCACATTGGTGACAACCGCCTTGTTTTCGTTGTGCTCAAGGTCGGGCGATTGCAAAACCTCGCCGATGGAGTGCACGGCCTCGAAGGCTTGCAGCACCTGCGGCATGAACGCCGTGAGTCCAAGCACGGAGTTGGTGATGAGGGTGAAATAACCGGTGAGCATGACCACATCGCCCGCCGTGATGGGCAGGAATCCCGTGTAGCACGCCCACGCGGCAAAAATGAGGCAGCCCATGTTGAGGCAGTTGAAAATCACCCACGAGCTCGCGCCAAAAACAGAGGTCAGCTGGTCAACGCGAAGCCCGGCCGCGCGCACGCGCTCAAGCGCGCTTTCGACGCGCTCGATCGCGTTCCCCTCGAGCCCGTGGGCGCGCGTGATCGAGATGAGGCTCGCCATTTCATTCACACGACTCGACATCAGCTCCACCTCCATGCGCAGCGCGCGATTACGCTCCGCGGTGCGCTTGCGAAGCAGGCGGATGAGCAAAATGGCAACGGGCACGGCAATCACAAACACGAGCAAAAACGAAGGCGCGCGCAACGCGGTCACGCCAAACGCAAATATGATGTTAATCACCGTCGCGATCCCCGTGTCGTATAAATTGCGGGTGAACTGCTCGATGCCGTCGACATCGCGCAACACCTTGCTCTGAAAAACCCCCGTGCTGTGTTTCGAAAAATAACCGATGGAAAGCTGTTGCAGGCGGCGGCAAATCGACGAGCGCAACCGCACCGCGATCGAGCGCACGGCGCGGCTCACCACCTGGACGTAAAGGTAGTGAAAGGGGATGTTTTGCAACAGCACGACGAGCAGGATCGCCGAGTTCACCCAGAGCTCGTTGAGCGGATGCAGTTCCCGGTTGGTGACGACATCGATGATGCGCGCCGTCATGAGCGGCATGATCCAAATGGGGCTGTGCTTGATGAGCATGAACAGCAGCCCGAGGAGCAGGCGGAAACGCTCGTTGCGATAAAGATAGAGGAGCGTGCGCACGGGATGCTCGCCCTCAAAACGGTGTTCCAGCGGATTGTTGTTCGGATCGCTCATGCGGAAATAACCGGCATCCAATATGCGTCGCCCAAAAGAATACAATACCGCGAATTAATCAGGCGGGCTGTTGAACGTGCCGGGCGCGCCACGCTTTCATTACTTTGTCGAAAACGACTTCGACATGTCGACGCCGGCATCGCGGATGACACGGGCTCGCGGCACACTCGCGGCAATCGCCTGGTCGAGCGCGGCCTGATATTTCGCCGAATCGAGCGGCAGCGCCACCGCTTCGTTTTTCCAGCCCGAATACACCATCGCGTTTGCCAGCTCGACCGACTTGATGCCCTCGCCCGCGTCGGCGAGCAACGGCGCGCCGTCAAGGATGGCATCGACAAAATTGGCCAGCACTCCCGCGTGGGCGGTGTAAACGCCGGGGCACGGCACCTCCGTTGTTTTCGATTCCGGCGCGCCAAAGGCATTGTCCGTGTTTGCGGAAAACTCGTCCGCGTCGCGCGCATTTTCCGTGAAAAGCAGCTTGTCATTTTCCAGCACAACAAGGCCGCGCGTGCCGGCGATTTCCAGCCGGTTGACGCCCGGCGCCTCGCCGGTGCTCGTCGCGAAAACACCGGTCGCCCCGTCGGCAAACTCCATATACGCGGTCACCACATCCTCCACCTCGATATTGTGGTCGCGCCCGAATTTGCAGAATGCCCGCAGCGACACCGGCATGCCGCAAAGCCATTGGAGCATGTCGAGATTGTGCAGCGCCTGGTTGATAAGCACGCCTCCGCCCTCCCCTTTCCACGTGGCGCGCCAGTCGGACAAACCGTAATACGCCTCGGGCCGAAACCAGTTCGTAATCGTCCACTGCGCGCGCTGAAGCTTCCCCACGCGACCATCCGCGAGCAGCCTGCGAATGGCGTTGTAGTGCGGATGCGTGCGCAGGTTCATCATGAGCCCGAATACCTGCCCCGGTTTTCGCGGATGCGAGAGGAGTTTTTCGGCGTCGAGTTTTGTCGCGGTGAGCGGCTTCTCCATCATCAGGTGCAATCCCGCACCGAGAACTTTTTCGCCCAGCGCGCGGTGCCGCGGATGCGGCGTGGACACAATGACCGCGTCAACCAAACCCGACGCCAGCATCGCGTCCGCGTCCGGAAAATACGCCACGCCCGCGGGCAGCTCAAATTTTGGCGGCGCGATGTCACTGACCGCCGAGAGCACGCCGCGCGCAACCTTGCCCGACGTAATATTGTCGCCATGGATTTTTCCAATATTGCCAAGGCCGATAATGCCGAAACGAACTGTTTTATTCATAATATTATCAAAGTTTGATGCCGCAAATTATTCAACCGCCTCCGCAACCCACAACGCATGGAGCGCGGCGACAAAGCCCTTTTCCCTCCACCAATATAGAATCTGTTTTTGATCCGTCTGCAGCTTGATCGTGAGCCGGCCTCTCGCGTCCAGATCCGCCGGAGTCGTCTGGATCGCAAAAAACGCCCCGCCCGCGTCGTAAGACGGCACAATCCACTGTCCGCACGAGCGACGTTCCGTTTCGATTGAAACTTGATAGCGCATTTCATCCCCGAGCGGCGAAAATGAATGAAGCAAGATTGTCCATTTGCGGGATGGATTCGCCTTCGCGAGTGCATCCAAACCGTAAATACGAAAAGTCAGCCCGCGCGGGTGATACCACACCGCGCGACCGGGCGCGAAAGCCATGACGCCATCCGCAAATTCTTTCGCGGAGACGCCGTCGCCGCCGGGATGAATCACGGGCATGTCGTGCGCCTCGGCGCGGCTGCGCGTGCCATGCGGAAGCGCGGCCCCGCAATACATTTCGTAAAGCAGCTTGCGGCCCGCAAGCGCCGGATGCGCGCGCGCCCGCCCGCCAAGCGCGGCATTGGCGGCGGCGATTTGTTTTTCGCACTCGCCCTGCGGTGGCAGAACGGCGGGGGCGATCATCCGCGCTGTTTCCTCGTCCGCTGGCGGAATAATATCCGCCGGCTCGCAATCCATGAAACGATACCACGGTTTGAGCGGACCGAAATCGAGAGTGACGGGACCGGCGGGCACATCCCTTGGAAACGAATCGGAGGCCGCGCCCGCGCCTTCGACACGGGCGTTTTTTTTCAGCGTCACTGTCACCGGCGTGTCGCTCATAAGCGCGGCGTCAAGATGCAAGTAAACATGGCGAGGGAAGCCATTGCCCCCTTGCGAACCAAACGCCTGCAAGTGCCAGCGGCCCTCGTCACGTCGCGCGGAGCGTGCAGCCTGCGGACGCAACGCAATCGACGCCCTGCCCTGCCAGCCGGCGGGAATCTCGATCACGGCGACTTCGCGGCCATCGTCGAGCGGAGCGAGTGAAAGTTTCGCGAAAAGATTTTCGTTGTCCGCGAGTTTGGCATCCCAAAACGCCACGGGAATCGCGCGCGTCAAAGGCCGTGCCGCGGAAATCTCAACCGCATCGCCCGAGGGCGAAAACCGCGCGTCCAACTCCGCGGCGCAATCAACTGCGCGGTCATTGGGCGCATGAATGTCGTTTGTCGCAAAACGCCACGTCTCGCGATAATCGTAATACATCCACGGCAGCGCGGCGTTTTCGCGCATGGCTGCCTTGTAACCGGCGCGCTCGATGATGACGGCATCACCGCACTGGCCGGGCTTGCCGTTCACGGTGACGCCCATCCACGAATCGCGCTGGCGAAACACGCGCTCGGCCAAGGCGGGCACATGCCGCCGGTGGTAGGCGTAAACATCGCGGCTGGTCGCGAAGACGAGTTTTTCCGTGCGCGCCAGCTCAAAGAGCCGCCGCAAACCGGCGCGATTCCATCCGGTCATGTCGGCGGTGCCGAAGGTCCGGCCAAACTCGAATCCCGCGACAAAGAAAAACGGCGCGTCGCCAAGCGCGGTTCCACCGCGCACTGTGTCCGTGAGAAATTGCCTGAAGCGAAGCGATTCATCGCCCGCGTCCGCCGCGCGAATCCATCGGGTGAAATGCGACGGTGACAAAACAAAATCCCCCCAATGCGTGAGGTGCGGCGAGAGCACGTGATAATGGTTCATCGTGAAGCCGAGCACGGGCGCGCCTCCCGTCGCGGCGCGATCATCGCGCGCGCCGCATTTGCGATAATCGTCGGTCGCAATCCAGAACGGCGCGGTCGGCATGCCCCAGTGGTTGATCGACCAGTCGCCGTCCGACCAGTTTTGCTCCGGCACAAGAGAATGGAGCACGCCGATTCCCATGCGGCCGCACGCCTCGACAAACGGATTGGACGGCGTGTAGCTGGCGATGCGGTCCAGCGGCGCAAACCCGGCACGGAGCCACCACGACTGAAGCCCGCGCAAACGCGCGTCGATTTCCCCGGGCGAAAGCGAATCCCAGTTGGGATCATCGCAATCAAGCGCGGCGTCGATATCGCCAAAGGCATCAGCCATCACGTGCGGGTGAATCGCGTCGCCGTGCAGCCGCTCATAAGCGGGCCAGCGCGGATCGGAACAACTGAAATCAGCGGCGCGCCGGGCGGGAAATCCCGTTATATAATAATCAGCCGCGACTCCGGCGCCGTGTATTGTGTCCGCAAAATCCTCGCTCGTGAAACTGCCCACGGTAATCTGGCAGACGGCCCACTCGCGCGTGACCACGGCGAGCGGACGGCGCAGTGTTTCGCCCGCGCCATCGGGGGCAAACTCAACAAGAAACATGCCGCAGTCCGGCGGCGTCCAGCGCCAGTCACCGGCGGCGGCGAGTCTTGTTCGGACGACCTCGGCAAACGCGCCCGCCTCGCCGCGCCGAACCACAAGTTCGCCCCCGGTGCCGGCGGAGATATGAACGGATTCCCCAAGATTAATCAGCCCGCCCGGAGTCAGTTCAACGCGGGCGGGGTTGGATGAGTGTGTTGTCATGATATCAGCAAATTGCCTGTTCGGTTTCGGCATCGAAAAAGTGCGCCGCGCCCATGTCGAAATGTAGCGCGCATGTCTCGTTTGCGGCGTATTTCACCGTCGGCGGCATGCGCGCGATGATGGGCGTGTCGCCATTGTGAAGATACACATACGTCTCCGAGCCCATCGGCTCGCAAATATCGACATTGGCGCGCGCATGCGCGGGCAAACCATCCGTGGCGATGCTTATGTTTTCAGGCCGCACGCCGAAGATAACCTCCCCGCCCTGCCGCGCGCTCATCGTGTTTTTTTGCGAGTCGGTCAGCTCGAAAGAAACCGAGGCGGGCGCGCCGCCGTTTTCAACAAAGCGCAGCCCGCTGTTTTGAGGAACGATTTTTCCCCGGAAAAAATTCATCTGCGGCGAACCGATAAAGCCGGCGACAAAAACATTCGCGGGGCGGTTGTAGAGTTCGAGCGGTTCGGCGACCTGCATGATATGACCGTCCTTCATCACGCAAATGCGGTCGCCCATCGTCATGGCCTCGACTTGGTCATGCGTCACGTAGATCATCGTCGCGCCGAGGCGCTCGTGAAGGCGCGAGATTTCCGTGCGGGTGGAAACGCGCATCTTCGCATCGAGGTTGGAGAGCGGTTCGTCGAAAAGAAAAACCTTGGGCCTGCGCACGATCGCACGGCCGACGGCGACGCGCTGGCGCTGCCCGCCCGAAAGCGCCTTGGGCAGGCGCTCCAGATACGGATCAAGGCCGAGCATGGCTGAGGCTTCGCGCACGCGAGCGTCGATCTCGGCGCGGGAGAATTTGCGCAGCTTCAGGCCGAACGCCATGTTGTCATACACGGTCATGTGCGGATAGAGCGCGTAGTTTTGAAAAACCATCGCGATGTCGCGATCCTTCGGCAGCACGTCGTTGATGACCCGCCCGTCGATGCTGATCTCGCCCCCGGAAATATCCTCGAGCCCCGCGATCATGCGCAGCGTGGTAGACTTGCCGCAACCCGACGGGCCGACAAGGACCATGAATTCGCGGTCGCGGATTTCGAGATCGATGCCGTGCACAACCTTGTTCCCCCTGCCGCCTTTTTCGGGGTAGATTTTCACGAGTTTCTTGATGCTTACTTGGGCCATGTTTTGGAGAGTTTTGTGTGTATTGAGATATTGGATACGGGCTCAGCCCTTCACGGCGCCGGCGGTGAGGCCGCGGACGAAGAGCCTCATGGTGAAAAGAAAAAGCACGATCAACGGCAGGCTCGCGATGGCGTAGGCCGCCATGAGCTGGCCGTATTCCTTCACGTAGAGGCTTTCGAGCTGCATGAGACCGACGCTGAGCATTTGTTTCCACGGATCGGTGATGATGATGAGCGGCAGCATGAATTCATTCCACGCGCCGATGAACCCCGTCACCGCAAGCGTGCCGAGAATGGGCCGGCACAGGGGAAGCACGATGCGCGTCATCTGGTAAAAATGCGACGCGCCGTCCATCTCCGCCGCCTCAAACAGATCCTTCGGGATATCCTCCACAAATCCCCGCAACCAGAAAACAACGCCGACCTGCGCCCCGGCCGTGATGACGACCGACACCGTCCAGATGGAGTTCAGCATGTGCAGATCGCGCAGCAGCATGTAGAGCGGCAGCAGGTTTGCCACGGTCGGCATCATCATCAGCGCCATGAACACGAACCACAGCAGATCCCTGCCGGGCAGCTTTGTCTTGGCGAAAAAATACGAGGCGGGCACCGCGAACGCGAGACGCAGCAACACGGAAAATGTCGCCACGACGAGCGTGGTCGCGAGCAAGTCCTTCACGGTCGCCCAGCCGACGCTCCAGTTGTGCATCACCAGCTCGTGGGGCAGTCCGAAGGGATTCTGGAAAAACTCGCGGTTGCTCTTGAACGCAGTGGAGAACATCACGTAGAGCGGCAGCAGCGCCGACGCCAGCACGAGGAGAATCAGCGCGTGTTTTATGTATTCGGAAAGGCGCGATGTTTTCATGGTGTCATGGATTAGTGGCGCGCCTTGAGCATGCGGTTGTTGGCGAGCGTGAGCAGGTAAATAATCATGAACAGCACCACGCCGGCGGCGCACGCGAGCCCCGCCTTTTGCTCGGCAAACGCCACGCGATACATGTAGAGGCCGGGCACGCTCACCACGCCGCCGGGCCCGCCATTTTCCCCGAAAAGAATCAGGATCGTGCTGAAATCCTGAAGCGTGCCGATGCACACGACGATAAGGTTCATGCGCACTTGCGTAAGAATCAGCGGAAGCTCGATCGACCAGAATTTTCTGAACCAGCCCGCGCCATCGAGATCCGCCGCCTCGTAAACCTCGGTTCCGATGTTTTGAAGTCCGGCAAGATAGACGAGCACGCCAAACGCGCCCACCCACGGAAAACCCCAAAACAAAAGCGCGGGAATCGCGAGATGCGGGTCGCCGAGCCACGCGGGATTCCCCCCTCGGTGAAGCTGTTCCAGTGAAGCATGTTCGTATCCAGCCACACGAGCGCGCTCATCAGCCCGGTCTTGTTCAGCAGGATGTTAAGGGGGCCGATGGTGGGATCATAAAACAGTTTCCAGATGAGAATAAACACCATGCTCGGCACGATCATCGGGATGACGAAGGCCACGCGATACCAGTATTGCGCGCGCTCGCTCTTGACGCGATGAATGCACACCGCCGTGAAAATGCTCGGAAACATTTTTAATATATTCGCCACGACCAGAATCGCCACGAGCTTGAAGCCCTGCCGGAACGCCGGGTCGATCCAGAGCGTCTTGTAGTTTTCGAGCCCCGTAAAATAGCTAATGTCCTGCCCGTTCCAAAAAAAGAAACTGTGAAACACGCCGCTCGCCGCCGGATAATATGCGAACACCAAAATGAGCAGCAGCGCGGGCAGCACGGCGAAGTAAAGTTTCCAGTGATTGCGGAGGTGCTTTTTCATTTCGTCTTTTTGGCGAGCGGCGAGCGGGCGCGCGCCTCCTCGTAGCGTTTGGTGAACTCGGTCGTCTCAAAATCACGGGACAGGATGCCTTGCAACATGACGCTCGTGCGATCCGCCCCCGGCATCGGCACAAAACGCTCGGCGGTGAGGGCAAACTCATCCTGCTGCGCGGCGAGTTGCGCGGTGCGCGTGCGATCAAGGAGCATCCACTCGTCGGCGTTCAGCAAAAATGTCGGCGTGTATTGATCGACAAATCCGTCGAAATCCAGCCGCCCGGCGGCAACCAAATTAATGAGCTCCTCGTAGCGCTGAAGATTCCGCCCGCCCACCTCGATGCGAAGCCCCTCCTTCACCCCTCGGGATGCGGCAGGAACGACGCGATGAATTCCCCGGGATAATTGCCCCGCACCATGGGAATCCAGTTCGCGCGCTTGTTAAGCGCGGCGTTCATTTTCTGGCTCGATAGAAAGCGCAAAAAATCCAATGCCTCGGCGCGATGGGGCGTGGTCGCGTTGACGCTGAAGGAAAACTCCCCCTGCAATTCCTCCGCCGCCGGGCCCTCCACAAATTCGCCAAACTCCGGGTCGTCGGCCGACGGCAGCGGAAAGTCGCACACGCCGATTTCAAAATCAGCCTGCTGCACATAGCTGCCCGCATCCCACGAGCCGCTGGCGATCATGAGCGCTTTTTGCTGCAAAAACAAAAACGCGGCGTCCATCCGGTCGGCGGCAAAAAACGCCGGCTGAAACTGCGCCCTGTAGTATTCGCGCCCGCGCATCATCGCGCGAATGCGCGGATCGCGAAAATCAACGGCGCCGCCGGCCAGCGCGATCACGGACTCCTCGGGCGAAAGGTCGCTGTCGCGGTTCACATCGGTCACGTTTATGAGCGTGCTGCCAACCGCCTGGTCAAAGCGCCCCCATAAAATCTTCGTGTTGTATTTGCTCGCCGTGCCCGCGATTGGATAAAGCCAGACGCCCTTCGACTTGCCGTATTCCTTTATTTTTTCGCACGCGGCGAGGAACCCGCGAAAATCGGACGGCGGCGCATCGAGCCCCGTGGCCTCGCGCAGCAGGTTTTTATTATAAAACAAACGGAGCGTGAATGCCGACGAGGGTATGCGGTAATAATCCATCAACTCGGGAATGTAACAGCCGCCGGAGCTCGCGCCGCTCGCGGCGCCGCCCTCCATGTTGTCATAAAAAGTCAGCTTCCACGGCACTCCCTCCAGCGGCGTGCCACGATTGTAAGGATTCGGCTTCGTTATCTCCTCGGAAAGCGGAATGAAGTAACGCTGCAACAACGGAATCATCATGCGCCGGTCCATCGATCCCATCGCGACCAAGTCCGGAGCCGTGCCGCCAATCAGCCGCGTGGTAATCCACGAACCGTAACCACGCTCGCCAATGACGATTTGCTGAATCCGCACATCGGGATGGATTTTTTCATATTCCCGCGCGACAAGATCGAGCGCGTCGCGCACACCCGCCTCCATCTGCCAGTGCGCGATGCGAATGGTTTTCACGCCGCTGATTTCGCTGACCCGCGACTGCAACACCAGCACGCGCGCCAACGCGAGCGCGCACACAATAACCAGCACCACGAGCCCCGTCTTGCCCTTGAGTTTGCCCAATATTTTCACGGCGTTGAGTTTTCCGGCACTCCCCCTGCCGTTAGCCCCGAAGCAGGCGGCTGCGCATCGATGGTTCTGTTGAGCAGCCCGCCATCATTTGTCTCCGGCACCGGCGCGCCCAGCCTGGCCAGCCCTTGCTTGACCATGAACGTGGTGCGGTGATTCGGAAACTCGCGGATGAACCGCGTGTAGTATTCAATCGCGATTTCGCGGTCCTTGAGATCGTGCTCGGCAAGCGACGCAATCGTCCAGCACGTTTGCGCGCGCTGCGCAAACGAGGAACCCTTTTGTGTGTCGAGCGCCGCGCGCAAATGCGTCACGGCACGGCCGCATTCCCCGAGCGGATAACGATAAAGTTTTCCCAGCACCAACGCCGCGTGAAGCGCATAATCCGGATTCGGATGCGCCGCGCGCCAGCGTTCCAATTCGGCGACACCCTCGCGCGCGCCGTCAACACCGCCGGCTTTCCAAAGCGCCAGCGTCAAATGCAACATCGCCTCCTGGGCGGCGTCGGAATCGGGGTATTCGGCGGCCACGCGCCGGTATAGGGGAATCGATTCGTCCGGCTTGGGTGAGAGCACATCGAGACCGGGCAGGCGCGCAAGCGCCAGCAACGCCCACGGCGCGTGCTTGTTGTCCGGGTGATTTTTCAAAACCCACTCGTAACTGGCAGCCGCCCTGGCCATGTCCGCGCTCGGCCGCCGAAACTGCCACAAGTTCCCCTCGGCCAAATGCGCCTGGCTCAGCAAATCGGCATCACCGGTTGCCAGCTTGATCGCGGCGAGCATTTCCCCGGCATCAACCCAGCGCCCCATTTGCATGCTCCGCCACGCCGCGTCCACCTCCGCCTGCAAATTTTCACCGCGCGCAACCGCGTCCTGCCCCTGCGCAAAACCAAGCCCCGTCGCAAACATCAAAAACGCGACAAACCGCCCGGTCAGCGTGCCTGCGAGGGATGTGTGGGAAAAGCGCATGTTTTGAGGGAGGGGAAAAGGGAAACCACACTCGGATTCGACCGGGGGAGTTTACAGCAAAAAAATCGCCCCGAGGCCGCGCCCACGGCAAACGCCCCACTTCTTGATCGTTAAGTGTCGTTAAGTGAAATGCGCGCATGGCAAAGCGCCGTTTGCGCGCGCCGCAAACAAACGCGCCGCTGCGCGTCAAATATTCGCGCCATTGGAGCGAATCGCATCGCGATACCAGGCGAAGGAATCCTTCGGCGTGCGCCGTTGCGTGTTATAGTCAACATGCACGAGGCCGAATCGCTCGCGATAACCCGCGGCCCATTCAAAATTGTCCAAAAGCGACCAATAGAAGTATCCATTAACCGGATACCCCTCCTCGCACGCGCGGCGAATCTCGCGGAGATAACGCGTCATGAAATCAATGCGCTGCGGATCGCGCACGCCGCCGTCGAGGTGCACGAAGTCGGTGTTGCAGTAGCCGTTTTCCGTGAAGGCAATCGGCAGCTTGTAGCGCCCGGTCTGAAACCTCGCCGCCCAATACGGAGCCTGCGGCACAACACTGAGCCACGAGATTGTTCCCCGCGGATTGCCCGCGCCCCATTCGCCGGGGATTTTTTCAGCCTTGCCGTTCGCACCGGCGCGAACCGGCCAGCCGGAATAACAATTATAGGCAAGAAAATCGATTTTTTGCGAAATGAGCTTCATGTCGCCCGTCTTGATCCGGGGAAGCGCATCGGCAAACGTCGCCAGCCCGTCCTCGGGATATTTTCCAAGCACAACCGGATCGGCCCACCACCCCAAATTCCAAAGCGCGCGCTCGTTGCACGCAAAATAATCGGCGCGCGCCGCCTCGATATCCCGCGCCCCCTCGGTGACGGGAATGCGCTCGCGTCCCGTTTGCGCGATGGAGACCTTGATCTTCCCCTGACAGCCGGCGCGCAAAGCCTGCACGCCGCGCCCGTGTGCGAGAAGCAGATTGTGCGCGGCATGAAGACATTCAGCAAACGGCAGCTTCAACCCAGGCGCAAAAGTGCCGTCCTTGTAACCGGTGTTGATGATGCACGGAGGCTCGTTTATGGTCATCCAGTGCTTGACGCGATCGCCGTAACGCGAAGCCGCAAGCGCCGCGTATTCGCCAAACCACTCCACGATATCGCGGTTAAGCCAACCGCCCCGGCGCTGGAGCGCGCTGGGCAAATCCCAATGATAGAGCGTCACCCACGGTGTGATGCCGGCGGCAAGCAGCGCATTGATGAGCCGGTCATAAAACGCGAGCCCCTTCGGGTTCGGCTTGCCCGTGCCCTCGGGAATGAGACGCGACCATGAAAGCGAAAAGCGATAACCATTGACGCCGAGCTTCCGCATGAGCGCCACATCCTCGCGATATCGATGATAATGGTCGCACGCCACATCGCCGGTGTGCCCCTCGAACGTTTTCTTGGGCTGGTGGGAAAAGTCATCCCATATTGACGCCCCGCGCCCGTCGACGGACGCAGCGCCTTCGATCTGATAAGCGGCGGTGGCAACACCCCATGTGAAATTCTTAGGGAAAAGCATGGATGATGAACATTGGCCAAACCCACCACACTTTCAAAACCTTAGTTACTCTGCCGTTGAGTAGAGTGAAACAATCATGCCTGAGGCAAATATTGGAAAAATCGCTCCTCAACGGCAAACCCACCTTTTTACCGGAACCATCTGTAGATAAGAGGAGTGCCTGATTTCATCCTAACTACCATACATAATGCCATCGTGAGTTTGTCTGCAACTGCTCAGGCAACCGCGCCTCTTCCTTGCTTATATCCCTCATCCTATGGCTAATGAGTCGTCGGCCCGCAAAGTCATCATGGATGCGGCCACGCTTTGGAAGAATGGAACGGACGGGAAGGCGGCAAAGCCGCCTTTGCGTTTATCGGCGCATTACCACGTGACACCAAGGAGCGCGCCGAAGAAATTACCGGTGCGAGAGGAGCCGGTTTGGTGCTCGTAATCGAATGCGGCGTGAATGTTGCGGGGGAAGGAAACACGGAAGTTCACACCGATGACGGCGGCGTCGCGATAGTAATCGCCCCGTTCGAGTTGCGCGGGAAGCTCGGGCGCGCTGGCGTAGGCGGCCATGATGGTTTCGCGGGGTTCGCGCATGGCGTGCTTCCATGCAAGGTTGAGCCCGAGGGAAGCGGGGAGCTTCACAAGCGGGATCGTGAATCGCTGGGCGGCTTGCAGTCCAATGTCGGCCCGGGTGAGCGAGTCGGTGAAATCGTCAACCCGCATCGGGCTGACGCCGTTTTCCTTGAAGTCGGAAACTTTGATGTCCGTGTAGTGAAGACCGATGCGAGGCTTGAGAAGACCGTTTTTCCATGGGGTGAAAATGGCGCCGACTTCAAGGCCCGCGGTGACGAAGTCGTTCGTCCACTCGCCGCGGGTTTGTCCGGCGGGTTCACGGCGCCAGGAATCGGCGTCGGTGTCGCCAACCGCGAGGTGAACGGAGGCGTAGGCGTATTTGAAGCGGACCGCGGTGTAGAGGCCGAAGGTGTGCTGTTTGGAGCGGAGGGTGGTGTCGTTGGTGGTGTCGAGGTTGTTCTCGCCGAGGGCGGCGTAGAGTCCGATGAGGAAGCGCTGGCGGAACGCGGCGTCGATGCCGGCGAGCATGCCGTTGACGTCCGCCGTGTGACCGGGGAACTCGGGGGAGACTGTGTCGTAGTCGATCTGGCTGGTGTAATAACGCGCCCATAGGGAATTGGTCCACTGGCGTCCGCGCCCGGGTTCGGGAGCAGCGGCGGGCATGAGGAAATAGTTGTCGAGACGGGAGGAGATGGAACTGATGCCGGCGTCAATCGCGTCGATCATCATGGCGATGTCCTTGAGCGGATTGGCGCCTTGGTTGACGACGAGGTAATCGAATTGCCTTCCGGTGGCCCCGACGGGCGTGGCGTTGCTGGTGAGGCTCATTCCGGCGGGAACATACACGTCGGGGTCGGCGGGGCCGGCGGCGTATTCGAGGCGGGCGACGCCGCCGCCGGTGAGGGCGATTTGCGAGCCGGCGTCGATGTTGAGCGTGCCGGAGAGCTTGAGGTTGGTGTTGGGCAGGAGGACGAGCGTGCTGTTGCCGGAGAGGTCGAGATTGCCCGCGACAGTGGCGATGTTGACAGGATGCGGCGTGCCGACGGGGCTGTTCACGGCAATGCCTTCGCGCCCGAGGATGAGCGTGGAGTTGTCGCTGACAAAAACGCTTGTCGCATCGGTGCCGAGCGCGCCGCGATTGGTGCCGGTGGCGTAGGCCGTGAGGCGCGAGGTGGCGGTGACGACAAGCGTGCCGATTGTGTTGCCGCCGGAGTCGCCGACAAGGGTGCCGGCGCGCCAGCTAAAGGCGACGTTGCTATCGACGACTTCCAAGCGTCCGTCGGGACCGAGAAAGCGCATGGGAAAAGAGGATCCGTCGCGGATGCCCTGGATGGTGAGCGTGCCGGAAGCGCCGATGGTGATGTCGCCCGAGCCGATGGCGCCGACGTTGGTGATGATGAGGCGGCCCTCGGAAACGGTGTTGGGGCCGCGAAGCCAGTTGAGGCTGCCGGTGAGGGTGAGCGTGCCGGCGCCGGTTTTATTGAAGGAGCCGGCGGTGGAATTCCATAGGTTGGTGCCGGCATAAAAGCGTCCGGAGATCGTGGTGTCGCCTTCGATGTCGAGGGTGATGAGGGCGTTGGTGGCCGCGAGCGAGCCGGTGTTGAAAAAGATGTCCCCGGTGATTTCGAGACCGGCGGCGGCTGCCGCAACGGCGAGGCGCAAGTCGGGGGCAAACACGAGCGTGCCGCTGGTGAGACGGGGCGTGTCGAACAAGGAGCCCGCGGCATCGGTGACGATGGCGGGCGTCAAATGGGAGCCGCCGCCAGTGGCGGTGATGACAATGCTGTTGTTGCCGAAGGCCCGGGCGTCGGCGATGGCGATACAACCGCCCGCGAGAATGACGCCGCCCTCGAACGTGTTGGCGGCGGTGTTTGAAAAGGTGAGCGTGCCCGCGCCGACCTTGAGGAGTCGCCCGCCGGGGACGACGCCGGTCTGGGTGAGTTGGTAGGTGTTTGGCGTGAGGGAGGAACTGCTGGCGGTGATTGCGCCGCCGGAGAACGTGTAGTCGCCCGCGCCGGACACAACCATGTCGGAAACAACCACGCCCTCGTCGGCGATGGTGATGTCGCGGGTCGAGGAATCGCCGGTGTCGTCAAAAATAACAGAGTCGCCCCCGAGGAATGGCATCGAGGAAACCGCCAGGTCGGGGACGGGCGACCAGGTGGCGGTGGCGGAGTTCGCGTAACTGAGGAACGAGCCGGTCGTTTTCCAAGAGGAGCCGCTCCACTCGGCGCCGGCGGAGCCCGTCCAGATGAGGCGGCGGTTGTCGTCGCGCGTTTGCGCCGCGCAGAGCGCGGCTAATGCAAAATGAAGAATGAAGAATGTATAATGCCGGAAGCGGCGGGAGGTGGAATCGGCAACGGGATGGGTGTTCATGATAAAAAAGAATCGGCGAGAGGTGTGAACCGGGAGTGTGACGGATTAATTATCTGGCCGGCGGCGCGAGGGGAATTATTCCGGCGAGGTCGCCTTCGTGAGTGGAGAGCATGTGGAAAAGGGCGTGCTTTGGGAGCGCGCTTTCGCGGATCAGGCCGCGGTTGGAAATCTGGCGCATTTCCCATTCGACGCGGTCGGCATAGACGCGGAAAACACGGTAGGCGTTGGGCCACTCGACAAAGGCGGGGGTTTGGATGCAGACAATGCCGTTGCGCACGGCGACCTCGTTGTTGTGAAAATGCCCGTTGAAGGTGGCGATGACGTTGGGCGTCGCCTCGAGGATATCCATCACGTCCTTGTTCAGCAGCGGGTCACCGAGGTCGCAGCCGCTCGACGAGACGCCCCGCGCGAGATAAAATTCATAATGAGAAACGACGATGGTGGGTGTCTTGGTGTCGGCGGCGAGCGTGGCGCGGAGCCAGTCGAGCGCGCCGTCGCGGAGGGATGTGCCGCGCCCGCCCGTCCGGTGGTCCGTGACCGAGCCGTCCTTGCCGCGCCACCACGAGCCGTCGAGAACGATGAAGCGCAGGGGCGCGCGCGTGAAGGCGTAGTCGGTTTTTTCGGGACCGTCGGGAAAGAGTTTTGGAATGAAGTCGGCGATGTGCTCGCGGGACTTTTGGGAAAAGGTGTCGTGGTTGCCGACACAGGCGTATACGGGCAGGCCGCCGCGTTTGACAGCGCGGGCGAAGTCCTTGTATTGGCGGGAGTGGCCGTAGTCGGTCATGTCGCCGGCAACGATGGCGTATTCGACGCCCTGGCGCTTGAGCTGCCGGAAAGTGGTTTCGAGTTCGCCGGCGCTGGCGCCCATGATTTTGGTGTTGGCCCATTCGAAGCGACCGGTGCCGAGATGCGGGTCGGTGAGGAGGGCGAAAGTGTGCAACGGTTTTTGGGCGGGAGCAGCGTCGGCGCGCAGTTCGAGTTTCTTGAAAAGACCGGCGGGGCGGAAATGCGGACCGGCAACGGCGATGTAGTGGCGCCCCTTGGAGAGGCGAAACTTGTTGAGCTGGATTTCGGCGGGCGGACGTTCGCCGCGCACTTCGGGCGCCGCCGCGGGGCGTCCGTGAGTGTAGGTCGCGCGCCACGGAGTGGCGGTGGCGATGTTGGGGGCGGCGACGATGGTGTCGTCCGCGAGCACATAGGCGCGGAGTCCGGGGCGCAGATCGGCGTCGGGCTCAAGTTGGACGGAACCGGTGACGTTGATATCCTCCCTGGCGTCGACCGCAAAAACCAGCATGCCCTCGGCGGGGATGATCGTTCCGGGCGAGGAGGGCGCGGCGATGTCCGTGGAGACGGTGTCGGAAAGGAAAGCGGCGTTGCGGGCGTCGAGCGTGACGGCGGCGCCGGGTGCGAGCGCGGTGACGCGGCGCGCGGCGGCTTTGTTGACGGCGGTTTCGACCTTGGGCCAAACATCGCCGGGGAGTCCCGACAAATCGCCGATATTGACCGAGAGGTCGTCGAACCACGCGACGCCCTTGACCTTGAAGTTGAGGGAGACATCCCTGTCCGCCGGATGCCAGTCGGAGGCGCGCAGGACGCCGCGCACGAGATTCCACTCGCCCGGCTTGATGTGGCTGCCGACGTTGAGAATGCTTTGGCGCCCCACACCCTCGCCGACATCGGCCGAGACATAGATGTCAACCATCGCGTCTTTTTCCACGAAGACCCACACGGAAAACTCCAGGTCTGTGGTGAAGTCCATCATGTTGCTGAGGGAGAAAAAGGCGCTGCCGCCCCAGTCCGCGGTGGACTCGATGCGCAGGGAGGATTTGCCGGTGTGCGCGCGGGTGGTGTCGATCGAGTGCTTGGGATTGAAGGCGAAGGCGATTCTGGGCGGCAGGCGACCTTCGAAGTTGGCGTCAACCAGCGGTGTCGCCAGCGCGGGCGCGGCGGTTGCGAGCGCGAGGATGAGCGGGAGGATAATTGATGGTTTGGTTTTCATGCTTTTATTTTTCAAGCAGGGCGTCGATGACGGCGCGGTTGGCTGCGCGGACAGCGGCGGCGTCCATTTTCAGGATTTTGCGGTCGTAGGTGTAGAATCCGTTGGCCTCGATTTCGACGTCGGTCGTCTGTGTGTAAACGGCGGCGGAATAACCTTCGGCAACCATGGCCTTCAGCATTTTTGTGTATTCAACATACTTCGCCGTGAGGTCGTCCTTGCCGGCGAACTTAACCTTTCCGTAGCCCCAGTTCTTGTCGTCCTGCTGCCAGAGGTGGCCGGGCAGCGGAAGGGCGAGGCCGCCGTATTCGCCGAGCACGAGCGCGAGGTTTGTGTAGCCGGGAAACATCCGCGGCTCCGGGTAATGGTGGAAGTCAACAATGTCGCCGCACGCGCGCATGTTGCCGCCGCTGGCCGCGTTGACGAGGCGCGAGGGATCGCGCTCTTTCGTCCACTTGGCGATTCTTTCCGTGTCGAACTGGCCCCACGCCTCGTTGAACGGCACCCATACGACGACCGAGGGATGGCCCTTGCAGAAGTCCATGATTTCGCCCCATTCCTTTTGGAAATTATCCTTCGAGAGCGGCGTGCGCAGCGTGTCGATTCCGCCGCCGAGCGTGTTGCGGCCCCACTTCGCGCCGAGGCCGTAGCTGTGCGTGCTGGGCATGTCCTGCCACACGAGAATGCCTTCGCGGTCACAGTGGTAATACCAGCGCTGCGGCTCCACTTTCACGTGCTTGCGAATCATGTTAAAGCCGAGCTCCTTGGTCTTGATAATGTCAAACAACAGCGCCTCGTCGGTCGGCGCGGTGTAGAGGCCGTCGGGCCACCAGCCTTGGTCGAGCGGGCCGAAGTGAAAATAGTTTTTCCCGTTCAATTGCATGCGCACCATGCCGGAGGCGTCGCGCTTCATGGAGATTTTGCGGAAGGCGGCGTAGGAGCGTATTTCGTCGGCGGTTTTGCCGCCGGAGAGAAGGCGCGCGCGCAGGTCGTAGAGTTTCGGGTTTTCCGGCGACCAGAGCGTCGGGTTTTTCAACGTGAGCGTCAGGGCTTCGCCGGCGTTGCCGCGCGCGGTGGCGACGATCTTGTTGTTGTCAACCAGCTCCACTTCGACGGTGGCGGACGCGGCGGTGTCGACGGTCACGGCGAGTGTGCCGGCGTCGATGTCGGAGACGGCTTGAATGTCCTTGATATGATTGGGTGCGACGGGTTCGAGCCAGACGGTTTGCCAGATGCCGGTGACGGCGGTATACCAAATTTTGTAAGGGTTGCGCGATTGCTTGCCGACGGGATTGTCGGAGGCGTCGGTCGGGTCCCAAACGCGGACGACGAGTGTGTTCGGACCGGAGGCATTGAGGCTGCGGGTGATGTCGAAGGTGAACGGCGCAAAGCCGCCGGTGTGCGAGCCGACGGGGTCGCCGTTGACATACACATCGGCGCGCCAGTCAACCGCGCCAAAATGCAGGAGCACGTTTTTCCCTTTCCACGCGGCGGCGGAGGGAACGGTGAACTCCAGCTTATACCAAAGCTCGTTGTCCGGGCCGACCTCGCGCTGGACGCCGGAGAGCGAGGATTCGACGGGAAATGGAACGAGTATCCTGCCGTCGAAAGTCGCGGGACGGGCGGCTCCCTTCGGCTTGATGGCATAATCCCACAAGCCGTTAAGGTTCTGCCAGTCCGTGCGAACCATGCGGGGTCGCGGATACTCGGGAAGTGGATTCGCGGACGAGACTTGTCCGGCCCAGGGCGTCTTGATGCGGTTTCCGGCGGGCGCCCACGGGTCGGGCGCGGCGGCGGAAACGGCGCATGAAAGCGCGAGCGAGATGACGAAAATCGGGAAGGCGGTGTGTTTCATTGCAATGGTGTGAAGCGGTTGGGAAGCGACTGGGCGGCGCGGCTCATCTGACCACGGGGAATTGCGAAATTCTAAGCGTGGTGCAGCCGTAGGGAATCAACGTGACCTCCCCGCCCTCCGGGCCGCGCGCGGGACGCGGGTTGCGGTGCGAGTGCGGGATCGGGCCGGCGCTTTCGTTATACAAGCCCCATTGGGGAATCTCGCGCACGCGCGCCTTGATTTGGACGGGGGCGTTTTCGGGATTCCAAAAATAATCCGCCTTTTGTTTCTCAGGGTCGATCTCGACCTTGAAGGCCGTCGCCGGTTTTTTCCGGTCAAAGCTGACGAGCGCGTAGTTCCATTTGTCGGGTGTGGTGACTTCGTAATATTCCTCGCCGAACTCGGCCGTGTCGCGCTCGGGGAAACTCTTGCGCGTCCATTGCTCGGTCAACCGCAGCGCATATACGAGCGGGCCGCGCTCGACCGCGACGGAGTTTTCATACCAGGCGGAGACGCGCACCTCCATGGGCAGGCGCAGTTCCACGCAATCGCCGTCCGACCATGCGCGCGAAACCACGGCGATGCCGCCGGCGGGCGCGGCAAACACGGGCGCGCCGTTAACCGTGATGGACGCGTTTTCACACCAGCCGGGAATGCGCAGGTGCAGGGGAAACGCGACGGCGCCGGTCGCGTCGTCGGCGAAGCGCACGGTGAAGCGAATCGTGTCGTCCATGGGATAACGGGTGTCCTCGGTTATTTTCACGCGGCGTCCGTCGGCAACGGCGGCGGTGATTTCGGAGGGCGCGTAAACGAGCGCGGCCAAGCCGCGGTCGGGCGTGGCGTGCCAGAGGTGCTGGGTGAACTTGGGCCAGCCTTGGTGCATGTTCGAGGCGCAGCAGGGATAGCCGGTGATCAGGCCGAAGACGAGGTTGGTGCCGCCGTTCTCGACGTTGAAGTTTCGCGCATGGCGCGTGCACATGACCTGGTTGGCCTGCTGGAAATACTGTTTGGTCATGAAGTCGTCGGCGATTTGCGCGGGCAGCGCGTTGAAGGCGACGCGTTCCAGGCGATCGGCGAATTCCGTGTCGCCGGTTATGCCGAGCATGACTTCGAGCGAATACATGAACTCGACCGCCGAGCAGAGCTCCGAGCCGTGCGTGGGATCGCCGCCGCGAAGCGCCTCGTCGCCGCCATACATGCCCTGCGCCTGCCCGCTGAAACGGCGAATGTCGGCGAGGGCTTTTTTCACCGCGTCGAGGTGCTTTTTTTCGGGCTGCTGCTGGTAATACACAATCGGCGTCTTGATACCCTGGGCGAGGTTGACGCAGTGGATGGTGTCCACCTGCGAGAGCATGTCGCCCTTGAGAAACGCGCTTGTGTAATCAACGCCCTGCCGGTGCAGGAGCCTGGCGAGGTCGAGGAGGAACGCGTCGCCGGTGATGTTATACAGCCAATACACGGCCTGGAGATTGTCGCACACGCGGTATTCGGCCCAGAAAGTCCAGCGGCCAAGCGGGTAATTGGGCAGGGTTTTCAGTTGATACTGGAAATACTTTGTCATGAACGGGGGCACCCGCTCGTCGCCCGTGGCGGAGTAATGCTGTTGCAGGATTTTGAGGACGACCATGCGCGGCCACCAGTCGGCGGAGTTGTTGCGCTGCAAACCGAACTCCGCGGCGTAGTCCGTGGCCGGGCCGAAATAGCCGTCCTCGCGCTGGCTGGCGAGCGCCCACTCGATCCACGGGCGAACCTTGTCCTTCAGCGCCTGGTCGTCCAGCAGGTAAGCGAGCGGCAGGAGGCCGTCGATCCAGTAGGGACCGCGCTCCCACTGGTCGCCGTCGCCGCCGAGCCAGCCGTTGCGCGGGCCCATGACTTGCGGGTAAAGCGTGTCCATTTGCCCCGTGGCGCCGGACTTCTGGCGGAGCAGCATTTCCTGCAACCAGCCTTTCGCCTTGATGCTGCCCAGCGGCATTTCAACGTAGGGTTTTTGCACCAACGGCGCGCGGTTGTTGAGCGGCGCGGGCGAGGCGGCCAGCGCGGACGAAAAAAGGCACGCGGCCAGAATAGAAGACACAAGCGGGCGAGGCATGTTTGCGCGAAAGAGAGTTAGGAAGCGGTGCATGATTAGAATTGATGCGAGTAGCCGAGGCTGAAGGCCCAGGGCTGTTTGTAGTCGGAACCATAGGCGGCGTCGTAATCGAGATAGAGGCGGTTGCCGGGAGCGGGCTCCCAGATGACACCGACTCCGGCCTCGGCACGAACACCGTCGAGATTGGGACGGCGGCTGAAGCGGTAGCCGAAATTATCAACAACAGAGACCTTCCCGCCGCTGCTGCTTTCGTTGACGGCGCCGAGGCGGCCGTGAACTTGGAGGCGCGAGCCGCCGGCGAGATCGAACGCGCGTCCGGTGAGAACGCGGGCGCGGGCGATGACGATATCGGTGGCGTCGGGGTCGATGTTGATCGAGGTGCCGGCGGCGGCATTGGAGGCGGTGTCGCCGGAGGGATTGATGCGCGAGATGCCCGCGTGGACGGAGGGCTCGACGAACCAGCCTTTGTCGAGTTGGAAGCGGCGGCCCGCCTCGAGCGCGAATCCAAACGCGCTGGAGGAGCGCTCCGCCGTGGTGACGCGGTCGCTTTGGTCGGCGGAATCGAGGTCGGTTTTCAGGCTCGCCCCGGTCAGGCTGGCGCTGACAAACCAGCCTTCGGAATGCTGCCAGAGGGCGTAAAACCCGCCGCCGAGAAAATCGCTGTCGCTGTCGGCCGACCCGGCAAAGGGCATGGCGCGGAAGTCCTGCGAGGCATGGGCGTAGGCGAGATAGGCGCCGGTGTGAAGGACCGAGTTGTCGAGCCGCCATGCGTAATCGCCGCCGATGGCGACGCCCAGGTTGTCGAGGGTGAAGTTGCGCTCGGCATCAATGGAAACATGGCCGGCGTGCGCGCGAGTCCAGAGCGAGACACCCATGTCATCGGAAACGGGTTGGGAACGGAGGTCGTCAAGGCGGCGGGCGGCATTGTCGCGCGCGGCGTGCCAGAGGATGTTTTGCGCGGCGGGAACACCGAAGACCGTCTCAGCGGCCGCGCTCGGATCGGGCGCGTCAAAGCCGACCGAGCCGTCAGGGCGCGTCTGGACGGGGAAGAACGCCGCGCCCCGGTCATAACCGCCGACAAAGGTGGCGTCGTTCAGGCCGGCGTTGGCGAAATCGACGAGCGTGAGGTAATCGAGTTCTTTTTCGAGAAATCCGCCGGCATCGGCGCGGAGGTCGGTGATGATGAGGCGGTGCGTGCCGGTTGCGTCGCCGGAGACGAGCAGGAGACTGCTGGTGTGGTCGTCCGAGTTGATTGTCATCAGGAACGTGCCGGAGCCCGCGAGGGACGGGACGTTGAGCGTGCGTTGCGATCCGTCGGCTAGCGGAACGGAAAGGTCGACAATGCTGTTGTTGATGAGTTGTCCGTTCAGGCTGGCGAGGGCGTTTTCACCGATGTAGCGGAGCACGCCGCCGTTGACGAGGGTGAAGCCCGTGTAGCTGTTGCTGGAGCTGATGAGGAGTGTGCCGTCGCCGGTCTTGACGAGCGAGGAACCGTCCCAGTTGCCCGCGGCAAGTTTGTCGACGAGGGGAATGTCCACCTCGAAAGTCTCACCGCCTGCGAGGTCAAAGACACCGGAGAGCGCGTAGCCGACGCGGTAATCGGTGCCGTCGATGACCTGGCGCTCGACGGTGATGTAGCTGGGCAGACCGCTGACGCCGGTGATGGCGGCGTCGGCAAACTCGCCCGTGATGCCGCCCGTGGCGCGGAGGAGGAGATAGGTGTCGGTGGGTATTTCGCTGGCCTTCGTGATGCCGGTGACGGCGCCCGAGAGGCCCGAGACATTGAGCTGGCCGTTGAGCGAGGCGGTGCTGGCGATCACGAACGGAGTCTCCGCGTCATGTCCGGAAAAATCGACGGCCAAGGTCGATGCCGCGTTTTGCGAATACGCGCCGGCCGACGAGACGAGGCCCTGGCCGGTGATGACGAGCGTGCCGACGCCGTTGTTGCCGACGGTCAGGTTGCCCGTGTTTTGCCAGAGACCGGCGACGGTGGCGGTGCCGCTGCCCGTGGCGTTTTTTCCGATGAAGCTGTTGTTGCCGGAGAGCGTGCCGCCGGTCTTGATTTCGAGCACGCCGACGCCGTTGTTGCCGACATTGAGATCACCGGTGTTTCGCCAGAGGCCGCCATCGTTGATGATGACCGTGCCGCTCGCATTGGCGGCGTTGGCGATCCATGTGCCGATACTTTCAACGACGCCACCGTCATTGATGGTGAGCAGCGCGTTGGCGCCGGCTCCGCCCGCGACCACAAAATCGCCCGTGCTCCGCCAAAGGCCATCGACGGAAACGGTGCCGCGGGAGTCGGCGTAGAGACCGATGTAGGCGTAATTATTTGTGACGGTGCCGCCGGCGAGGATGTTGAGCGCGCCCGTGCCATAGCTGCCGATGTTGAGGTTGGCGCTGTTTTGCCAGAGGCCGTCAACCGTGACCGAGCCATTCGCGGCCGCGGCGTAACCGATGTGGGCGGTGCCGTTGGTGACGGTGCCGCTGCCGAGGATGCTCATGACGCCTGTGCCGGATTGCGCGACGGTGAGACCGCCGCTGTTTGTCCAGAGGCCGCCGACCGTGGCCGTGCCGCTGCCGGTGGCGTTGTTGCCGATGCCGCCGAAGACGCCGGCGAGCGTGCCGCCCGTTTTGATTTCGAGCACGCCGACGCCGTTGTTGCCGACAAAAATATTGCCGGTGCTTTGCCAGAGGCCGCCGGTGTTGACGACGACCGTGCCGCTCGCGGTGGCGTGGTTGGCGATCCATGTGCCGACGCTTTCAACCGCACCACCATTGTTAATGGTGAGCAGCGCGCCGGCGTTGGTTCCGCCTGCGACCACAAAATTGCCGCCAATCCGCAACGCGCCGCCGACCGTGGCCGTGCCGGTGGAATTGGTGTTGTTGCCCATGGTGAGGTCGCCGGTGTTTTGCCAAAGACCGCCGGCATTGATGGTGGCGGCGCCGGTGGAATTGGCGTCGAAGCCGATGTAGCCCGCGCCGTCGTTGGTAACGGTGCCGCCGCCGAGAATGTCGAGCACACCCGCGCCCGCACTGCCGACATGAAGGGCGGAGGCGTTCCGCCAGAGACCGGCGACCGTGGCGGTGCCGCTGCCGGCGCCAAAGAGTCCGATATAGCCGGCATTGCTGGTGACCGTGCCGCCGACACGAATGTCGAGCGCGCCCGTGCCGTGGCTGCCGATGTTGAGGTTGGCGCCGTTTTGCCAGAGGCCGTCAACCGTGACCGAGCCATTCGCGGCCGCGGCGTAACCGATGTGAGCGGTGCCGTTGGTGACGGTGCCGCTGCCGAGGATGCTCATGACGCCTGTGCCGGATTGGGCGACGGTGAGGCCACCGCTGTTTGTCCAGAGTCCGCCAACCGTGGCCGTGCCGCTGCCGGTGGCGTTGTTGCCGATGCCGCCGAAGACTCCGGCGAGCGTGCCGCCCGTCTTGATTTCGAGCACGCCGACGCCGTTGTTGCCGACAAAAATATTACCGGTGCTCCGCCAGAGGCCGCCGTTGTTGACGACGACCGTGCCGCTTGCCGTGGCGTGGTTGGCGATCCATGTGCCGGCACTCTCGACGACACCACCGGAGTTGATGGTGAGCAGCGCGGCGGAATTGGCTCCGGCGCCGACCACAAAATTGCCGCCGATCCACCAGTCTCCGCCGACAGTGGCCGCGCCCTTGGAATTGGCATTGTTGGCAATGGTGACGGCGTCCGTGTTTCGCCAGAGTCCGGCGATGTTGACGGTGCCGCTGGCATTTGCGCCGGAGCCGATGTGGCTTGCGCCGGTGTTGAGGACACTGCCGCTGGCAAGGATGTCGAGGAACCCCGTGCCGTTGCTGCCAACGTGGAGGAGCCCGCTGTTCGTCCAAAGACCGCCGACCGTGGCGGTGCCGCTGCCGCCGGCGTTTTTGCCAATGTAGCTGTTGTTTCCCGAAAGCGTGCCGCCGACATTGAGTTTGAGAACGCCGGCGCCGTTGTTGCCGATGTTAAGGTCGCCGGTGTTGCGCCAGAGACCGCCGCTGTTGATGACAACCGTGCCGCTCGCGGTGGCGTGGTTGGAAATCCATGTGCCGACACTCTCGACCGTGCCGCCGTTGTTGATGGTGAGCAGCGCGGAGGAATTGGCCCCGGCGCCGACCTCAAAATTACCGGTGCTCTGCCAAAAGCCGGCAACCGTGACCGTGCCACTGGAGTTCGCGCCGGAGCCGATAATGCTCGCGGCATTGGTGACGGTGCCGCCGGAAAGAATGTCGAGCACGCCCGCGCCTCCGCTGCCAACGTGGAGGTTGCCGGCGTTTTTCCAAACCCCGCCGACGGTGGCTGCGCCCCGGGCTCCGGCGTTGAGGCCGAGGTATCCGTAATTATTGGTGACGGTGCCACCCGCGATGACCGTGAGCACTCCGGTGCCGCTGGTGCCGATGTTGAGATTCATGTTGTTTTGCCAGAGGCCGGCGACGGTGGCGGTGCCGCTCGCGGCCCCACCCCAGCCGATGTGAATATTGCCATTGGTTGTGACGGTGCCGGTGTCGAGGATGTTGAGAAATCCCCTGCCGTTTTGCGCAACAGTCAGACCGCCGCTGTTTGAAATGAGCCCGCCGACAATGGCGGCGCCGTTGCCGGAGGCGTTGTTGCCGACGGTAAGGGATACACCGGAGAGCGTGCCGCCCGCCTTGATTTCGAGCGTGCCCGCGCCGTTGTTGCCGGCATTGATGTGGCCGGTGCTCCGCCAAAGGCCGCCGTTGTTGATGACAACCGTGCCGCTCGCCGTGGTGGAGTTTGCGATCCATGTGCCGACAGTGGAAAGCGTGCCGCCGTTGTTTATCGTGAGCAGCGCGGAAGAATTGGCTCCGGCGGCGACCTCAAAATTACCGGTGTTCCGCCAAAGTCCATCCACCGTGGCCGTGCCGCTGGAGTTCGCGCCGGCGCCAAGAATTCCCGCGCCGTTGACGACCGTGCCCGTGCCGAGAATGTTAAGCACGCCCGAGCCTCCGCCGGAGCCGACGTGGAGGTGTCCGGTGCTTTGCCAATAGCCGGAGACATTGGCCGTGCCGCTCGCGCCGGCGGCTCCTCCGACGATGCCGGCGGCGTTGCTGCCAGTCCACCCGGTGATGGAGAGTTGCCCCGCGTTAACCAGCGTGGTGCCGGTGTGATAATTAGTGGCCGAAAGTATGAGCGTGCCGTCGCCGAGCTTCACGAGCGACTTGCCGTCCCAGTTGACGGAGCCGGGGCCGCCGTTTGCCGTCGTGCGATCAACAAGCCCCACTCCTTCGGCGCCGCTGAGGGAGGGAAGCGCATCGATGACAAATGTATCGCCGGCGCCAATGGTCATGGTGCCGCTGTTGTTGGCGGCGTCGGCATACCAGCGCAGGCCGTAGCCGGCGGACAAAATTTTACCGCCGTTGGAAACAAACGCGCCGCCATAAACATAATCGACGCCCGCGGGGACGGCGGCTAGGCCGGTGACTTGTGAAAACGAGCCGCTGATTGCGCCGGTCGCGGCGATTATCTGATAAAACGCCAGTCCGCTGGCGCTGCCGCCGTTGGCAAAGGCGGGGGCGTTTTTCAAGACGAGCGTGCCGGAGAGGCTGGCGCTGCCCGCGCGCACAAAGGGCGCGCTGGCGGCGCGGCCGGAGACGTCAACGGACAGCGTCGAGACGGCGTTTTGCGAATACGCGCCGCCAACGGTGACAAGTCCGTCGCCGAGGAGGTTGAGCGTGGCCGTGCCGCTGTTGCCGACAGTGAGGTTGCCGCTGTTTGCCCAGAGACCGGCGACGGTGGCGGTGCCGCGCCCCGTGGCGTTTTTGCCGATGAAGCTGTTGTTGCCGGAGAGTGTGCCACCGGCCTTGAGCTCAAGCACGCCGACACCGTTGTTGCCGATGTTGAGATCGCCCGTGTTGCGCCAGAGGCCGCCGCTGTTGATGACAACCGTGCCGCTCGCCGTGGTGGCGTTTGCGATCCATGTGCCGACGCTTTCAACCGTGCCGCCGTTGTTGATGGTGAGCAACGCGGAGGAATTGACCCCGGCGGCAACCACAAAATCGCCCGTGTTCCGCCAGACGCCAGCAACCGTAACCGTGCCCTTGGAGTTTGCGCCGGAGCCGATGTGGCTCGCGGCATTGGTGACGGTGCCGCCCGAGAGAATGTCAAGCACGCCCGCGCCTCCGTTTCCAACGTAGAGGTTGCCGGCGTTTTTCCAAACCCCGCCGACGGTGGCCGCGCCCCGGGCTCCGGCGTTGAGGCCGAGGTATCCGTAATTGTTGGTGACGGTGCCGCCCGCGATGACAGTGAGCACCCCGGTGCCGCTGGTGCCGATGTTGAGATTCATGTTGTTTTGCCAGAGGCCGGCGACGGTGGCGGTGCCGCTGGCGGCTCCACCCCAGCCGATGTGAATATTGCCATTGGTTGTGACGGTGCCGGTGTCGAGGATGTTGAGAAATCCCCTGCCGTTTTGCGCAACAGTCAGACCGCCGCTGTTTGAAATGAGCCCGCCGACAATGGCGGTGCCGTTGCCGGAGGCGTTGTTGCCGACGGTAAGGGATAAACCGGAGAGCGTGCCGCCCGCCTTGATTTCGAGCGTGCCCGCGCCGTTGTTGCCGGCATTGATGTGGCCGGTGCTCCGCCAAAGGCCGCCGTTGTTGATGACAACCGTGCCGCTCGCCGTGGTGGAGTTTGCCATCCATGTGCCGACAGTGGAAAGTGTGCCGCCATTGTTTATCGTGAGCAGCGCGGAGGAATTGGCCCCGGCGCCGACAACAAAATCGCCGGTGTTCTGCCAGACGCCGCCAACCGTGACCGTGCCGCTGGAGTTTGCGCCGGAGGCAATGTGCCCCAGGGCGTTGATGACGGTGCCCGTGCCGAGGATGTTGAGCTCACCCGTGCCGTTGGAGCCGACGTGGAGGAGCCCCGTGCTTCGCAAGAGTCCGCCAACGGTGACGGATCCGTCATTGCCGGCGGCATCGCCGATGCGGACGGTGGCGACAGTGGAGGAAACGCCGGGGTCGACGGCAACCGTGCCGCTGGTGACGCGGGCGTTGTCGGCGACGCCGGGGGCGTTGCGCGGCGTGCCGGCGGCGGTGGTTTCATTCCAGCCGCCGGGCGTGAACCAGGTGCCGGAGACGCCGGCGCCGGGATTCCAAAACACGTCGGCGGACCACGCCGCATTCGCCGCGCAAAATGCCAGCGCCAGCGCGGCGGCGAGCTTGAGTTTCACGGCTGGATGGAGGGGAGTGTTCATAGTCGTTTGTTTTAATATAAAATTAATTTGGGCGCGGACGTCCGCCGTTTACCATGCGTAGCTGTAGCCGATGGACAGGGTCCAGGGGCGGTCGTAATCATCCGCGAGGGTGTGCCCGCATTCGGCGGAAACACGCCCGAACGCGCCGAGGTTGCAGGCGGCGCCGATTGACGCCTCGCCCGACCAGCCTTCGAGCTGGCGCGTGAAGGAGGAGAATCCGGCCGCCCGGACGGAGCCGCCGCTGGCGTCCGTGTGGACGGCGGCGAGGCGGGCGTGCAGGGAAAATGGCCCTTCGCCAAAGGTGCGGCTGGCGCGGAGCGCGGCGAGCGCGCGGACGGCGCGGGTCGAGCCGATATTGACGCCGGCGCGGTTTTCGGCCGCGGCGGATTGCGTGGTGAACTTGGCGGAGTCGATGTAAACAAAGGCGGCTTGCAACGCGGGCTCGAACCACCAGGCGCGCCATGCGATGCCGCGACCGAATTCGACCGCGCCGCCGACGGCGTGGTTGTTGTAGCGAGCGCGGAGATCGGCGGCGGGCGTGTCGAGTTTGTGCTTGAGGGAATCGAGGCGGGCGGTGGCGGTGGCGAACCAGCCCGAGTGGTGAAACCATGACGCGTAGAGGCCGCCGGCGACGGAGCGGGTGCGTCCGTCGGCGGAACCGGGAAAATCGAACTCGGCGTTGGAAAGGTCGGCAAAGGCGCCGGCGGTGATGGAGTCTCCCGAGGCGGTGTCCCAGTTGATGTCGCCGCCGACAACGAGCGCGGTGGTGGTTTGGTCGAACGAGGTGAAAAGGTTGTCGGAATCGGCGGAGAGGCTGCCCGCGCGAAAACGCATCCAGAGGGAGCCGGAGTCACCCTTGGCGATGGGCTTGCGAACAGGGCTGAGCGGGCCGCCGATGGCTTCCCTGCGCGAGGCGAGGTGCGAGTGGACGGGGTCGAGCGAGCCGAGGAAGGCGGCTGGCGCGGCGGCGGTGATGTTGAGCAGGGAGCCGATGTAGCCGCCCGAGGCCGGCGAGCCGATGACAAGATACGCGCCGCTACCGCTGTTTTCGAGCGTGTAGGTGGCGAGGCCGAGATCGATCGTGCCGCTTCCGGCAAGTGTGAAGGTGTTCGCGGAGAGGGAACCGGTTTCGTCAACGACCAGACGGATTTGGGACTGGCCGAGGGCGCCCGGCGCGAGGCTTTCCACAACAAGGCTGGCGGTGCCGGTGGCGCCGGCGGCGAGCGTGAGATCGTCGCCTGCGGCGTTGGCAAAAATGATGGTGGCATCGGAGCCGTTGAGGGCGAGGGGCTCGTCGAGGATGGCGGGACCGGAGATGCGCAGGCGTCCGGAAAGGTTGACTGTGCCGGCGCGGAATGCTCCGGCCCCGGCGAGATTGAAGCGAAGGGTGGCGCCGGGATCGACCGTGATTGGGGCTGCCACGCGGCTGTCGGCGCCGGCGTTGATGCTGGCCCCGGCGGTGTCGCCCAGGTGGATCGGGGCGGCGAGGGTGTGGTTGTCGAGGTTGATTTCGAGGGTGGCGGCGCCGGTGGCGGCGAGGGTGCCCGTGATGGTGGTGGCGCCGGAGAGGTTGAGGATGCCGGCGGTGTTGTCGAAGGCGCGGAGCGAACCGTCGAGGCGGCTGTCGGCGAGCGTGAGCTCGAGGCGGGCCGCGGAGCGAACGCTCACATCGCCGGCCAGGGTGGAACTCTGGAGAGTGATGATGGCGCGGGTGGGGATTTCGGCGGAGGCGGTGGCGGCGCCGTTGGTTGCGCTAGAGGTGATGCGGATGGAGCCGAGCGCGCCGGAGAGGGTGGAGTTTTCCAGCGCAACCTCATAGAGCCCGGTGGAGCCGACGCTTCCGTTTTCGGGAATAGTCGGGCCTTCGAGCAAGTCGGGGATGTGCGTGTTGATGTCGAGGGCCGCGCCTTGGTCGGCGCGCACGTCCACATTTTTCAACACGGCCTTCACGTGCGTGGCGACGTTGCCGGCGCCGAGCCAGAGGCCGGAAGAATTTTCGCCGGTGGTGCGGATTGTGCCGCCGTCGTAGTCGAGGAGGGCGATGCTCCGGGCAAACTGGACGCCCGGCGCGGAGTTGCCGGTGGTGGCGATGGCGACATTGTCGAGATACGCGCGGCCCGCGCCGGCGAAGTTGAGCGCGGCGGCGCTACCGGTCGTGGTGAGCGTGGAGCTGACAAGGGTGACTTTGTTGACGGAGTCGCTGGCGATGTTGAGGGCGCGGACGCGGGGAGCGATGGCCTGGATGAGGATGTCCTCGCCGTGGAAGGTGGAGCGGCCGGTAACGTTCACGGCCTCGCTGCTGTCGATGACGGTGTCGGCGTGCTCCTTGGTCAGGGTGCCGCTGAAAATATTAATCGTGGCCCCGTTGCGAACGCTGACGGCCTGGCGGCGGAGGGCGGAGGTGGCGCCGCCGGCATGGGCGGTGACATTGCGAAAGGTGACCGTGGTGGAGTAGGTGGCGTTTGCGTTGGCGTCGATGGCGGAGGTGTCGATGTAAGCGCCGGCCTGGTTGGTGTTGGTGAAATCGATGCCGGTGAGCGTCCACGAGCCGGGGGACATGTAGTAGGTGCCGGTCTGGATGACCCACATCGTGTCGGAGGTGACGAGGCTGTTCTGAAAAGAGTGCCGGTATTGTTCGGCGGCGCGGGCGACGGCGGCGCCTGCCGCGCATAGCGCGACGAGCGCGGCGGCCAGTTTCAGCGTTGGGTTCAAGCGGCGGACGGGTGTGTTCATGGGCAAATGGGTTGGCTTCTACTTGTGGCGGTTGACTTGCGCGGGCACGCGGGATCAGAAAGAGCCCTTGATGCTGAAGGAGCAGATGGCGCCGGTGCGGTAATACTCGTGCATGCGGCCGCGGACGTTGGAGTAGTAGATGAGCGGGGCGTCGAGGACGTTGCGGACGCTGAAAACGAATTCGAGGTTGTTGCCGAGGTTGATGCCGCCGGAGAGATCGTGGACGATGCGCGACTGGAGATAAATGCGGTCGTTGGACACCCAGTTGCGGCCGGCGACGGGAATGGTGACGCGCTTGAGCGAATCGTCCTGCCAGGAGGCGCGGAGCTGGATGTTGAAGCGTTTGTAGCGGTAGCGGATTCCGCCGTTGGCGGAGCGGTCGATGAGGCCGATGCGCTCGGAGGTTTCCCTGTCGTTTTGCATGTCCGACCAGGAGTAGGAGCCGAAGACGCTCAGGCCCTTGAGCAGGCCGGGAAGGAAGGTGAGCTGCTGATTGTATTCGAGGGTGACGCCGTAAACCGTGCGCCTGCCGGGGACGTTTATGGTGGAGCGATAGGTGATGTCGTTTTGCACAACGTCACCGGTGGTTTCGTCAACAATCACCTCGCCGAGCGGATAACCGACCTGGCTCTCGGCTTGCTCGGTGGAAATGTTGATGCCGCTGATCTGCTTGTCGGCGATGTCGAGGCGGAACACGGAGAGGGCGACGATGCCGGCGGGGTTGAGGTAATAATGGAGTCCGGCGTAATACTTGGTGGTGCGCTCGGGCTTGAGGTTGGGATTGGGCACCCAGATGTCGGTGCTGTAGTTTTCGTCGTAGTAGCGGATCGTGCCGGCGACATCGGCAAAGCTGGGACGGAGGATGGACTGGGAGGCGGAAAGCTGGAAGCGGAGCGAGGGGGTTATTTCATACTTGAGGCCGCCGGAGAGGAAGACGTTGTCGTAGTTGGTTTTTCGGGTGAAGCGCTGACCGTCGTAATACCGGTAGTTGATGCCCGCGATGCTGGCGTTGCCGTCAAACATGCCGGAGTCGATTTCCTCCTGCGTGGCGATGGCCTTGGCCGCCGCGATTTCGGCGTCGGTGCGCCGCTTGGTGATCTTCGCCTCGGTGGTGGTGTTTTCAAAGCGCACGCCGGCGTTGAGCTGCACCTTGCGGAAAACGCGGGTGGTGGCCTCGAAATAGCCGGCGTCCACGCGCTCGAAGGCGGAGCGCCCGAGGAGGATGTTGCGGGCGTAATTGCGAATGGTGTCGGGTATGAAATACCCGGGAAAATCGTGGAAAAGCGAGCCCATCGCATAGTCGTTGTCGGCGCGCCAGTTTTGGTCGGAGATGTTTCCGAAATCCATTTTGTAAACGTAGTTTTGCGTCCACGGCACATAGGTCTGCGCAAGGTCGCCGGTGGGGCCGGCGTAATTGTAGCGGTTGTCCTCGGCGTCGAAGGTGTAGTCGTTGCGGCGCACGCCGCCGCCGGCCTTGAAGGTGACGGGGTGCCCGAAGAGCCGGTGCGCGTAGGTGATGTCGAGATAGCCGGAGCGCTGGGTGTTTTTTGTGTCCTCGGGTGTGCTCCAGAGGGCGGAATCGTAGGTGGTGCGGCCCCAGTTTTCGGGGACGGACCAGTCCATGCCGCGAGTCTGAACCAGCGTCCAGGACGGGGAGTTGGCGTCGGGACGCGAGGCGGTGAAACCAATGCCGGAGATGCGCGAGTTGGCGGAGCGAAAGAAGCCCTTGTCAATGTCGTCCGTGTTTGTGACCGCCTTGGTGTAGGTGCCGCGCAGCTCGACGTTGAGGGAGCCTTTTTTGTAGATTAGGCGCGGCGAAATCATCCGGCTGTTGAAGGTGTTCCAGCGATGGGATGAGTTGGTGTAGATGCGGGTGTCGTTGCTTGTGGCGGAGGTGGGCTCCACGGCCCAGTAGATGAGCGAGGACTCGGGCTGGTAGCCGGCGGGCGGGGCGAGGCTGTCCGGGGAGACCGTGCCGTAATCCTTCTCGGCGCGAATGGCGATGTATTGATTGATGAACTGGCCGTCGTTTTTGTGCATGTTGCCGCGCACGGAGAGGATGAGGTTCTTGGAGAATTTATAATCGACGCTGAGGTTGCCGGACGTGCGCGTGAAAAACTGCGGACCGGGTCTCCATGAGATTTCGCTGACAATCGGGCTGTCGGAAAATTCCGGCTCCCCCTTGCCGATGTGGTAGGCGTAGTTCACGCGGACCATTTGCTGGTTGTTGAACGTGGCGTAGCGCGAAAAACTGGCTTCGATGCCGAGGCGCCGGTTGAAAAACGTGCCGCCATAATTCATCAGCACGCCGGGCTGGATGCGGTTGTGCAGACGGTCGTCGGGCATGTAGTCGCGGCCAAAGTCGAGGCGGGACATGGTGCCGTCGAGGCTGACCTGCCAGCGAAAGGTGTTCTTTCTGATGTTGAACGCATACCTGCTTTTCAAGTTGATGTTGCCGGCCGCGGCCCCGGCGTCCATCGAGGCGGTGAGGGTCTGGTTGAACTCAATGGACTCGATGCCGGTGATGCTGAGGGTGGTGAGGGGCGTGTAGCGGTTGGCGGCCGGAGTGGCCATGACGACGCCGTCAGTGGTGAACGCGGTGTATTTGGAGTCGAGCCCGCCGATGCGGACGCCGGCGGCCTCGGACTCGCCAAAGTCGAGCGTGATGCCGGGCATGTATTTGAGAAACTCGCCGATGTTACCCTGCGTAAGCTCGCCGAAATTGTCCGTGGCGATGACCGACTTGGCGTTGATCGCGGCGCGCTGCTCCATGATGGCCTTGCCCTGCCCGACACGATCCTCGGAGACGACGAAGCGATCCATCTGCACGATTTCCTCGCCGTCCTTGGCGCCGGCGGCGGAGTCGCCGGCAAGAACGCGCAACTCGAAATCAACAGTGTTGGCGGCGCCGGGGCTGGCCTCGTGGATGCGTATGTCGGACTGCACGCCGGCGTAGCTGGCGACGAGCGTGACGGGGCCGGAGGGGACGCTGATGCTGTAGGTGCCGCCGTCCTCGGTGTAGACATGGTTGTCGGTGCCCTCGACGCGAACCTCGGCGCTTTTCACATAGTAGCCGATGGCGTTGTTGAAGACGCGGCCGGTGACGATGACGGTTTGCGCCTTGGCGGAGGCGCGCTCCCCGCCAGCCTCATTTTCCCCGTCCGTGCTTGCGCGGAGTCTGTTTTTTTTTGCGCCCCGCGCGGCGTTCGCCTTGTGCACGGTAAGACCGCCGGCTCTGGCATCCTGCGTCACGACGAGGCCCGTGTCCGCGACCATGATTTCCAGCGCCTCGCGCGCGGTGTATTCGCCATTGACGGGATTGGAACGGAGGCCGCGCACGGCCTTTGTCGGCACGATGATGTCCACGCCGGTTTGCAGGGAAAGTTTTTTGATGGCGTTCTCGACGGTGTCCGCGGGCACGTCGATGGCATGTTTTTTCGCCACGCCATCAATCGCGCCATCGTTGGCGGAGAGGCACGCGGAAAAGCCGCAGCTCAACAACAAGATCGCAAGCAGCCTGGTGCAAACAAGGGTCGAAAGTCGGGAGGTCATACATGGATAAGGACACCCCGGCGGCAAAAATTTAGTATGGGAAAATGCGAAAAAATTCCCTCAGGGATTATTTTTCCCTTTTACGCAGGATGATTTCGTCCCCGCGACGCTCAATTTCAATCCCCATGCTCGCGCCGAGCAGGCGCACGAATGTCTCGATATCATTGGCATGGGAATAACCGCTCACCGGCTCCGTCATCAGGCCGGACATGGACTCGTCCAGCACAAGGCGCGCGTTTTTACTGCCATCGGGCAGCTGCGAGTGACGGTTGATCAACTCCACGGCCTCGGCCAGCGGCGTCGCGGAAAACTCCAGTCTCGAAATACGCCAGGCCATGCGCTTGTTGATTTCGTCGGACGTGACAGTCGTCACGACAGGCGGCGGAGCCCAAGGCGCGGTCTCCAGCACGGCGCGCTCGCAAACACCAAGAATTGCCATGAGCACAGGCTTGGCGGCAACCGGCGCGGGCGCCGTCGGCTCATCCCAGTCCGGATCTCTTTCCGCCTCGAAAGCCTGCCCGCCCTCCCCGTCCGGAAGGGTCGCCGGTTTCTCCACCGCAACGCGCCCCTCAGTGACCCAAACCTCCACGCGCGCCGTGCCGCGTTCCACGGCAAACGCCGTGCCGACCGCGCGCACCTCCATGCCGTCAACCTCAACCACAAACGGGCGCGGCAGGCCTTTCGCAACTTGGAAATGCGCCTCGCCGCGCACCAAAACGACACGGCGGACCTCATCGTCGTAGCGCACGTCGATGACGGCGCCGGGACGCAACTCCACAGTCGAGCCGTCCTCAAGCGCGCGCCGCTCGGGGCTTGTCACTGTCACGACACCTTTTTCGCGTTGCTGCGTTTGCGGCGCGTCCGCCAGCACCGGCGCCACGTCGGCGGAAGGTCGCTGCCACAGGACCGCGAAGGCGATGACCACGGCGACGCTTGCGGCCGTGATCGCAACCCGCGCCCGGCGCCCGCGCCTGCGGCGGCCCGCCTGGGCTTGGAGTTCATGCGCGAGCGCGCCCTGCTCGCCTGTGCGCACCGGGCGCGTAAGCGCCGCCCACGCGCGAGTGTAGCGATCAAACGCGGCCCCGTGCCGCGTGTCCGCGGCGAGCCATTGCTCAAACTCCGCCGTCTCCGCCTTAGACAAACCGGCGTCACGCCGGGCGAACCAGCGCGCGGCGGCCTCGGAAATGTTTTTTTTGTCGGAGTCGTTATCCATTGCCTTGCTTTGTTTACGACTCGATCAAGCCGCGCTTGGTGAAAAATGCCTCCAGCCGGAGCATGCCCTGATAGACCTGCGTCCCGACGGTGGTCTCGCTGATGGAAAGAAGCGTGGCGACCTCGCGTTGCGAAAGGCCCTGATACGCCCGGAGAATGATGATTTCGCGGCAACGCGGCGGAAGCGAGTTGAGGGCCTCGGCAAGCAGCGCGATTTCCTCGCTGACGGCGACGGCCTCGACGGTGTCCTTGCTTTCATCCACGACATCCAGCGCGGCCAAATCCGGCACGGCAACCATGGGGGATTTTTTCCTGTGCCGGAGCGAATTGAGGGCGAGGCGCTTGGCCACGGTGAACAAAAACGCCTTGGCCGACCTGACGGGCTTGGTCGCGCTTGCGATCCAAGTGCGCAAGTAGGATTCCTGCACGACATCCTCGACATCGACCGAAGGAAACGAACCGCGCAAATAGGATTTGAGCCTCGCGTCATGAACATGCACCTCGTCCTCGAACCAGCGCGCCTTTTTTAGCGGGATGGTCGCGCATGGCGGCGCGTCAAGAGCTTGGTCATGGGAAACGTTGTTCACGGGGTGTGCGGGATGAGGCGGGTAAGTTCGTGGATTTTTGACTGAGTGCTGTGTGATGGACGTGTTTTTCCATGTGTCAAGTTTGCAACAGACACTTTCCGCGCGTCCCGGCATCGTTCAGCGACTGTCCCACGCGCGCTCTTTTCGGGATAAATTGATGATCGTGCGAATGCCACATCTACACCACGGTTATCGACTGCGGGAGTTCACCAGCAAAGCGGACGGTTTTGATTGCCTCACGCCCCACCCTGCGACCACGCCACCCTGCCTTTGTGAGTGCGACGCTGTTGCACTGGCTGAGAAATCGAAGCATCGTGTCAGTTGAAATTCCCGGTCCCTCCGCACGAATTTCAAGCTGCTTTTGTGGCGGATCTCGAGGGGAGGCGGGACACCGGAATTGGCACCGAGTGGTGCGCGTGTTTTTCAGGTCAAAAAATTTTGCCGCCTGCTTTCGCAGTGGAAAAACCTTATCCGCGTTACCTCGTTTCGACTGGATCGATCTGCTTCAAAGATGGTCTTTGAGGCTTCCGAAAAGGAACAAGAAACCGCGTAAAACCGACGGAAAACAGCCAAAATTACATTTCCACTGATTTTGCTGTGATCGCGCAAAAAACCATACAAGTCCTTTGCTCTCAATTGCTTTATATGGTGGACGCTACTGGACTCGAACCAGTGACCCCGTGCGTGTGAAGCACGTGCTCTAACCAACTGAGCTAAGCGTCCGACGGTTTTTTGCCCGCAAAAATAAGCGGGAACACAAAACCGTGCCCGCCTGCGCGCGGAAATCAACACTGATTTTTCCGTAATTTCGCCGCTTGCTCCCGCGCGCTTCCGCCTGCAACTTGATGGGTTTCAAATCACACGCCAATCAACACGAATCGCGACGCCCTTACCGCACCAGACTTTTTACGCACCAGAATGGACGAAATCCTGACACGCAATTTCTGCATCATTGCCCACGTCGACCACGGCAAGACGACGCTTTCCGACCGCCTGCTCGAACACACCAACACCGTCGAACAACGAGTCCTCACCGACCAGCACCTCGACGCCATGGACCTTGAAAAAGAGCGGGGCATCACCATCAAGAGCCACCCCGTCACCATGCACTACCGCGCCAAGGACGGGCGCACCTACAAGCTCAACCTCATGGACACGCCGGGGCACGTCGACTTTTCCTACGAGGTCTCGCGCTCGCTCGCCGCTTGCGAGGGCGCGGTGCTCCTCATCGACGCGGCGCAGGGCGTCGAGGCGCAGACCGTCGCCAACGCGCATCTCGCCACCGGACAAAATCTCAAGGTCATCCCCGTCATCAACAAGATCGACCTTCCCAGCGCAAACCTCGACCTCTGCCTCCAGCAGCTTGAGGACATTCTTTTTATTCCGCACGACGAGGCCATTCTCGCCTCGGGCAAATCCGGCATCGGCATCCAGGATATTCTGGAGGCCGTCGTCACGCGCATTCCGCCCCCGCGCTGGCGCGACCACAAGGGCACGCGCGCGCTTGTCTTTGATTCGCTTTACGATTCCTACCGCGGCGTCATCACTTACGCGCGCGTCTTTTCCGGGGCGCTGCGCGCCGGCGACGGCATGACGCTGATGAGCACCGGCCAAAAGGCCGAGATCAAGGAGGTCGGCATTTTCACCCCGAAGATGGTGAAGATCGACATGCTCGGCGAGGGTGATGTCGGTTATGTCGTCTCCAACATCAAGGACACTTCGGACATCAAGATCGGCGACACCATCACACTCACGCGCCAGCCCGCCACCGAGATGCTTCCCGGCTACAAGGAGGTGCGCCCGATGGTTTTTTGCGGACTGTATCCGCTCGAGTCCAACGACTACGAAAAACTCAAGGCCGCGCTCGGACGCCTCCGCCTCAACGACGCCGCGTTTCAATACCAGTCGGAGAGCTCCATCGCGCTCGGTTTCGGTTTTCGCTGCGGGTTTCTCGGACTGCTGCACATGGAAATCATCCAGGAGCGCATCCGTCGCGAGCACGACGTGGAAATCATCTCCACCTACCCGAGCGTCGTTTACCATGTGAAGGCGCACGGCCTGCCCGAGATCGACGTGGATAATCCCGTGCTCCTGCCCGATCCCGGCACCATCGAATACATCGCCGAGCCCACCATCCGCGCGTCGATCCTCATTCCCAACACCAGCATGGGCGACATCCTCTCGCTCATCATGGAAAAACGCGGCGTCATTGACCACACCGACACGCTCGACGCCAACCGTGTCATGCTCACCGCCATCCTTCCTCTCAACGAAATCCTCGTCGATTTCAACGACCGGCTGAAGAGCGTCACGCACGGCTACGGCTCGATGGATTACGAGCTCGGCGAATACAAGGCCGACGACCTCGTCAAGATGGACATTCTCATCAACGGCGAGCCGGTCGACGCATTCTCAAGCATCGTGCACCGAAGCAAGGCCGAGGGAAAGGGCCGCGAGCTTTGCGAAAAACTCGCCGAGATCATCCCGCCGCAAATGTTCCGCGTGGCAATCCAGGCCGCAATCGGCGGCAAGATCATCGCGCGCGAAAACGTCCGCGAAATGCGCAAGGACGTGACCGCAAAATGCTACGGCGGCGACATCACCCGCAAGCGCAAGCTCCTCGAAAAGCAGAAGGAGGGCAAAAAGAAGATGAAACAAATCGGCAAGGTTTCGATCCCCCCGGATGCGTTCATTCAAGTGCTCAAAAATTAGAAAACAGTAGCGAGTAGCGAGTGACAAGACATCAAGAAAAAACTCGCGCCTCAACCGTCGCAGCCATTCTACTCGCTACTCACTACTCACTACTCGCTACTTTTCATTTCTCCGCCATGTTCGGCCTCTTCACCTCGCCCGATAAACAAATGCGCACCAATGCGCGCAACTGGCTCGATGTCGCGGATCGCGTTTTCAACTACCGGCGCGACGAACTGGGCGAGGCCGAGCTCGCCGACTTGCAGAAAAAGACGGAGACCCTGCGCACGCAGGTTCGCGAAAAAGCCGGGGCCGAAAAACTCAAGCTGTCCATCGAGGAGCTGGAGCCGGTGCTGCGAAAAACAGGCGGGCGCATTTACCCGCACAGCGGATTGCGCGAGTGGGTGGAGTTCTTTGTGGTCGCGGCGATTCTGCTGATCGGAATGAGGCAGTTTTTTGTGCAGCCGTTCAAGATTCCGACCAACTCGATGTGGCCCACCTATAACGGCATGGTGCCCGAGGTGCACGCGAAGATTGAGGACGAGCCGGGCGCGGCCGCGAACCTGTTTCGCAAAATAACGCTGGGGGCGAGCGCCCACCGGGTTGACGCGCAGGCCGGCGGAGAATTGCTCATACCGATGGCCAATGGCCGGCTCCTCCGCTCGCCGTCAAAAGGCCGCCAGTGGCTTGTTTTCCCCCAGGCCCAATATCAATACGAGTTTTACGTCGGCAATGAAAAGAGGACGCCCAACGGCGCGACGGGGGTCGAGGTAAGGCCAATGGCGAGCGTTTCAGTGCCCCAGGATTTCGACATGCGCATGCTCCTCCGGGACGCGCTTGCCCCGGACGCGCCCGACTTCGAGACGGCGCTCGCCAAAATGGATTACGTGGAACGCACGGGCTCTGATTCGAACGGAAACCCGGTGCGCATTCAGTTTTTCCGGACGGGCAAATACGTGAAGGAAGGCGAACGAGCGCTCTCATTCGACATCATAACCGGCGATCAACTTTTCGTGGACCGCATGAGCTATCATTTCGTGCGCCCGAGGGTCGGCTCCGGTTTTGTGTTCCGCACGACAAACATCCCCGGCACCATCGACGAAAATCGCAACCATATCGACAGCTATTACATCAAGCGCCTCGGCGGCCAGCCGGGTGACAAACTTCAGGTGCGCAACGGCGTGCTCTACCGAAACGGCGCGCCGATCACCGGCGCAAAAGCGTTTGATGACAATGCCACCCGGTCCGGAAAATATCGCGGCTATCAAGACATCGGACTTCTTGCGGAGGGGAAAACCTACACCGTATCCGAGGATGGATACATCGCCCTGGGCGACAACTCCTACAACAGCTCGGACAGCCGCTACTGGGGCGAGGTGCCGAAGAAGGACGCGGTGGGGCGCCCGCTGTGGGTGTTTTATCCGTTCACCAGTCACTGGGGACCGGCGAAGTAAGACATGGCAAGGGGCAAATCCCGCAAAAAAACGCGCAATCGCAGGCGCATGAATTTGCGCCGCCTGCTTGTTTGCGGGCTGATCGTCTTTGGATTGCTGGGCGGGGTTGCGATCTGGCACCGCCTCGCCCCGCCCGCCACGCGGGAACGCATCGAATCCGTGACGCTCAACGTGATCGACCTTGCGCGTGAAAACAGGTCGATGCCCCGCGAGCTGGTTTTCTGGCTCGATTTGCTTTCGGACAAAATCCCGCTCGCCCGCGGAAAAACCGTCGCCCCCGGCGTGACAATCGAAAGCGACTTGATGGTATTGGGCGGCACGCCCGCGTCGCCCGAACCCCTGGATTTTTTGCAAAACAAAGGCTACCTCGCGGGCTACGACAACAATCACCGAAACCCCGCATGGGTGGCCTACCGCGTGTTTCCGCCGAAATACAAATCGGGCAAGCGCCCCGACAAGTTCGCGCCCGATCCGCGCACGCGCGCCAAGGTGCGCTCCTCCGCGTATTCAAACTCCGGATACGACCGCGGCCACATGGCGCCGAACCGCGCGATTGCGGTGTGCCACGGCGGGGAGGCGCAGGTGGAGACGTTTCTCATGTCGAATGTCGTGCCGCAGTTGCACGGCCTGAACGCGGCCTTTTGGGAGGCGATGGAATCGCGCGTGATCGAGCGCTACACGCGCCGATTCGGCCAGGTCTGGGTAATGTGCGGCCCGGTTTACGAGGCGGGCAAAACGCCCGTCAAAATCGGCTCGGACGTAAGCGTGCCGGACGCGTTTTTCCTGATAATCTCAACGCACGAAAAAGACGCGTCCACCAAAGACATCACCGACACCGGGCTCATGCGCACGGAGGCGTTTTTGGTGCCGCATCGCGCAATCGCGGCAAAGGAGGATCCGTCAAAATATTTGGCAAGCGTGCGCGAGATAGAACAGCGCACGGGCCTGGATTTCTTTCCACTGCTTTCGAGCGAAGTGCAGGACGCGCTGGAGAGCGAACCCGCCAAGCGCGCGTGGTAGGAGACAATTTACCCGGAGTCTCGCAAGCTCGACTCTGGGCTGACGAATCGCACGCCCTTGGCGTGCGAAGCATGACAAACAAGTTAGCGCCTATGGGGGATTCGCAGCGCGCTTACTTTCCGTATCCGTTCGGATGCTTCGAGTGCCAGTTCCAGGCGCTGGCGACGAGGGATTCGATGTCGTGGTATTTGATCTTCCAGCCGAGCTCCCGCTGCGCCTTGGTGGAGTCGGCGTAGAGCGCGGGAGGATCGCCCTCGCGGCGCGGGGCGATGGTGTAGGGCACTTTTTTGCCGGTCACTTTTTCAACGGCGCGGATGATTTCCAAAACTGACACGGGCGTGCCCGTGCCGAGATTCCAGGTGAACACCTTGCCCGGCTCGGCGAGCTTGTCGAAGGCGGCGATGTGGGCGCGGCTCAGGTCGTCGACGTGTATGTAGTCGCGCAGGCATGTGCCGTCGGGCGTCGGGTAGTCGCCGCCGAAGAGCTTGAGCGGCGGGCGCTGCCCGGTGGCCGCGCCGATGGCGAGCGGGATGAGGTGCGTCTCGGGCGAGTGATCCTCGCCGATGGCGCCGTCCTCGGACGCGCCGGAGGCGTTGAAATAGCGGAACACCGCCGCGCTGAGCCCGTAGGCGCGCGCGAAGGCGTGCAGGGCGTGCTCGACGTCGAGCTTGGTTCGGCCGTAGGGGTTGATCGGATTCGTGGGGGAATCCTCCGTGATGGGCATTTTTTCAGGGATGCCGTAGGTCGCCGCGGTCGAGGAGAAGACGAATTTTTTGACGCCCTTCGAGTGCATCGTCCTCAGGAGCTGGAGCGTGGAGACGACGTTGTTGAAGTAATACTTCATCGGCTCCTGGACGGATTCGCCGACAAAGATGTAGGCCGCGAAGTGCATCACGATGTCGATTTTTTCATCGACGAGGATTTTGCCCACGGCGGCCTCGTCGCCGAGATTCGCCTCGTAGAAGGGCACGTCGGGCGCGACGGCCTCGCGATGGCCGAACACAAGATTATCAATCACCACGGGACGATGACCCGCGGCGGCCACTTGGCGCACGCAATGGCTGCCAATGTAACCAGCTCCACCTGCAATTAAAACATTCATGCGAAGTGAATGTTGTATTGATTGTGCGCGGGGGTTGGCTAGCTATTTTCGTTTCATTTTTCGTATTAACCCGCACATTGTCCGCATATAAGTCCGCATGAATCTTCCTCGCATCGTTATCACAGGCGTCGGCCTCACCGCTCCAAACGGCAATTCGCTTGCCGAGTTTCGCGCAAACCTCCTCGCCGGGGTTGGCGGCATTGAACCGCTCGAAGTGCGCTACATGGGACCGCTGATCGCGGGCGTCTGCCATTACGATCCGCTCAAATACCAGAAGAAAAAAGAGGTGCGCGTGGGCACCCGCGCCGGGTCGATCTCGATCTACTGCGCGCACGAGGCACTGGCCGACGCCGGGATTCCCGTCGAGTCCGTCGCGAAGGACCGCACGGGCATTTACATCGGCATCACCGAGCACGGCAACGTGGAGACTGAAAACGAAATCTACAGCCTCTCGAAATACAACTACGACACGAAGTTCTGGTCGCATTACCACAACCCTCGCACCGTCGCCAATAACCCCGCCGGCGAAACCTCGCTCAACCTCGGCGTCACCGGCCCCGCCTACACGATCGGCGCGGCGTGCGCCGCCGGCAACATGGGCCTCATTCACGCAGCGCAAATGCTCCGCCTCGGCGAAGTCGACCTCGCGATTTGCGGCGGCGTGAGCGAAAGCATCCACACATTCGGCATCTTCGCCGCGTTCAAAAGCCAGAACGCGCTCGCATCCCATTCCGACCCGAAAAAGGCCTCGCGCCCCTTCGACCTCGCGCGCAACGGCATCGTCATCTCCGAGGGCGGCGCGCTTTACACGCTCGAACGCCTCGACGACGCGCTCAAGCGCGGCGCCAAAATCTACGGCGAGATCTCCGGCTACCACGTGAACTCCGACGCCTCCGACTACGTGCTCCCGAACCCCGAGCGCCAGGCGGAATGCGTGGCCGCCTCGATCCGGCGCGCCGGTTTGCGGCCGTCGGACATCCACATCGTCAACACGCACGCCACCGCCACACCGCTCGGCGACGTCCAGGAGGCCGACGGCCTGCGCACCGTTTTTCAGGATTGCCCCGACACATACATCAACAACACCAAAAGCTTCATCGGGCACGCCATGGGCGCGGCGGGCGCGCTCGAACTCGCGGGCAACCTGCCCAGTTTCGACGACCTCGTCGTGCACCCCACGATCAACGTGGACAATCTCGACCCGAAATGCGCGCTCCCCGGCCTCGTGATAAATGCGCCCGTGAAGGCAAAACGGGTTGACGCTATCCTCAACAACTCGTTCGGTATGTTGGGCATCAACTCCACGCTCATCATAAAACGATACGTGGCCTGAGGCCCTGACAACACGCCAACCGACATTTTTCCAAACACAACACAACGCCACACAGCATGACTAAAGACGAATGCAAAAAGCTCGTGATCGAAATCATCGCCGACATCGCGCCTGATGAAGATCTCACCAACCTCAAGCCCGACGTGCGCCTGCGCGACCAGCTCCAACTCGACTCGATGGACTTTCTGGACATCGTGATGGAACTGCGCAAACGCCACGGCATCGAGGTTCCCGAGGCAGACTACATGCAGCTTGCCTCGCTCGACAGTTGCGCGGAATACCTCACGCCCAAATTCCAGGCGATGGGCAAATAAGCCGCCGCGATTTTTCAAAAAATCCAGAACCGCAAACCGCAAGGGATGCGACAAAAAACCGGAGCGCGCCCGCTCCGGTTTTTTTGTCGAAAGGTAGGGCGGTCTCGCCGAGGCCGCCGCATTTGTCTCCCGTCAGTCTCGGCGCGCTCGGCGAGCACGCCCTACCGAAATTCAAAAGCCAGCGGGCGCCGACTCGTGTTTCACTTGCGCCGCAGGCGTGCCGCCGCAAGCGCGCCGAGCACGAGCAGATACCACGCCGAAGGCGCGCCGCCACCACCGCCGCCGGAGGAAGACTCGCCGACCGTGACATTTTCGCCACCTGTTGATCCGGTTGAAATCGGCGCGGCGGTGAGCACGAGAGTGTTCACAGTGACCGTCGTGCCGCTTTGCGTGATTTTACGAATCGCCGCGTTTTCGGAATCGGCCACATAGATGCTTCCATTGCCACCGACGGCGACATCGGAAGGAATGTTAAAGAGCGCCTCGGTATTGGCTCCGTCTTGAAAACTGTTTAAGTAAAGCGTCTGCAAAGCCGAACCGCTTATCCACAGCCAGTTGGAAAGTCCGGCGATGGCCTGCGCGGAACCGGAGGATGCCACCTTCACAATACGCGAGCTGTAGGCGTCGGCGAAGTAGAGGTTGCCGGCACGGTCGAAACGCAGTCCGGCGGGGCTGGTAGGCTTGGTGTAGTCGTTGGCAAGAAAGTCACCAGGAACACCATTCAGATTGAGATCCAGCGTGGCGACATTGCCGTCTGCAAGCCTCACGGAAGTGATGACGTTGTTGCCGGAATCAGCGACATAGAGCGAACGGCCATCGGGAGAAAGCGTGATCCCCATCGCGCCGCTGAAGCGATAGAGTGACTCGGCGTATTCGGTTTCAGGTTCAGGCGAGGATATGGCGTGAGAGCCGTTCCATATCGAGCTTCCGCTGATGACACATCCGCCCAAGCTGCCTATGCTTGTGATCACCGTCCCCGAGCCGATGATTCCGATGTGCAAGCCCCCGTTAAGGCTTCCGTTGACGATCAGCGTTCCAGTTGAGCCGAGAGACGGCCAAGTCCCGTTAATTAATGAGTCCGTCCCCGTGGCTATGTTTAGAACACCACTCGACCCCCAACTCGTGGTTCCCGTCACGCCTCCACCGGTGTATTTATAATACTCCCCCGCAACGTGTGAAGTGACGCCCGCCGGTGTTATTTTGCGAATCACATTGTTGCCCGAATCGACCACGTAGACATTGCCGGACGCATCAACCGTGAGCGCGGTCGGGTAATCAAACTGGGCGCCGGTGCCCGTGCCCTCCAGATAATCGACGGCGAGACCGGGCGAACCGGCGAGCGTCGAGACCTTGCCGTCAGCCGCGATCACGCGGATGGCGTTGTTGCCGGCGTCGGCAACGTAGACCGTGCCGCTGTGATAGGCGATGCCCCGCGGATACTCGAAACGCGCGAATGTGCCCGTGGCGTTTGTCATTCCCGCGTCGCCTTCCGTGCTTCCGGCGAAAACGGTAACCTTGCTGTCGTCCGTGATTTTCAGGATGGCGTGCGCGAGCATGTCGGCGACGTAGAGATTGCCGGACGCGTCAAAGGTGAGCGACGCCGGACAAACGAGGATGGATTTCCTGACGTTGAGTTTTTCCGAAACGGCGGTGCGCGTGGCGCTGGAGCTGCCGTTATCGTGGGAAATGGTGACGGTGGCGCGATATTGCCAGCCGGTCATGCCCGCATGGAGCGAAAGGAGAGTGAGCGGGTTGGCGGAACCACTCGAATGCAAATTGGAGTCACCCGGCACGCTGCCGACCCTGTGCCAGCTCGCGCCATTGTCTTCCGAGCGTTCCCAATAAACGTCCGTGAGTGTGGCGTAATCGGGATTCGGCGCGCCCGATTCGGTTGTCGCATAACGGTTCCCGGCGGGAAGCACCACGGCCAGGTTAAGGCTCTGGTTTTCGAGCTGGTAACCCATGCGCGAACCCTCGATGTAAGGCTCGGGCGCGGCGGCTCGAAGCGGTGTGTGGAGCTGCGCAAAAGCAAGCGCGCTGACAAAAAGGCACGAGGCAAAGTGAAGGGTTTTTGTTTTCATAAGTTTGGACAACAGATGCGCGGGGTTACGAAGAATGCACAAAACAATGCCACGGCCCAAATGCCGGTCAATTGCCAATGGTGTAAAAATTGATGCAAAAAAGCCCCGCAATCACTTCAACGCTTCATCGAAAAACCGCACCAGTTCGTCACGGTAAACATTGCCTTGCGCCTCGGTCATGGCGTCGATGTGGCTGCCGCCGTTGATCGTGATCAGCTTTTTCGGCTCCCTCGCCGCCGCGAACAGGCGCGTGGCGTTTTCATACGGCACGACATTGTCGGCCGTGCCGTGGATCATGAGCAGCGGGATCGGCGGAAGCGCGGCCACGTATTTGCCCGCCGAATACTTGTTGCCGATGAGCAAGCCGCCTCCCGGCACCTTCTGGTTTGCGATGTGCGCATACGAGTAGAACGTCGCCTCCTGCGCGACCGCGCGCACTCCCTCGCGGTTGCCCGCGCCCACGGCGGCGATGGCGTGGGTGCCGCCGAGGCTTTGCCCGAACACGAGGAGCCTGGTCGCGTCCACGTCGGGGCGCGAACGCGCGTAGTCGAGCGCGGCCTGCGAGTCCTCAAACAAGCCGCGTTGTGTCGCGCGCCCCTCCGACGCGCCGTAACCGCGGTAGTCAAAAACAAGCACGTTAAAACCGCGCGCGGGCAGCCAGCCCACGAATTCCCAATGCGAGGTCATATTTTGCGAGTTGCCATGGTAATGGATGACCGTGCCCTTCGCCTTTCGCGCATCGGCGGCGCCGTCCACGACGGCGGGCATGAACCAGCCGGAGAGCTTGGTGCCGTCGCGGCTCTTGAAGGTGACGGCCTCATAAGCGACGCCTTTCTTGCCGGGCGTGCCGTAAACATCGCGGGTTGGATAATAGAATACGCTGTTGGCGCAGCCGCTGAAGCCGACAATCACGCCGGCCAAAATGACCGCGCCGATGACAATGCCTATGATGCGGAGTGTTTCCATGCTGTGGAAATCTTGCGCGAAACCAATGCGCTTTGCGAGCCTTCGCGTTGTGTGTTGAGAATGCGCGCAGGTGCGCCCCGCGGGTGAAACGCGGTCACAGCGCCGCCTTCATGCGTCGCAGGGCCTCGTCGAGCGTGGCGCGCGGACAGCCGAAATTGAGGCGGACATGAGCGCCCCGCGGCGAGCCGAAATCCACGCCGTCGCTCAAGCCGACGCCGTGCTTCTCAAAATGCGCGACGGGGGTTTCGAGCTTGAGCGCGCTGACGTTGAGCCATGCGAGATAGGTCGCCTCGTGCGGTGCCTCGATGGTGACGCCGGGAAGCTCGCCGGCGACAAATTCGCGAACGCGATCGCGGTTGCCGCGCAGGTAGGCGAGAAGCTCCTGCCGCCAAGGTTCGCTGTCGCGATAGGCCGCGGCGCACGCGGCATAACCGAGCGTGTTGACCTCGGCGACAATGCCCGCGGCGGCGCGCTGAAACGTGGCGCGAAGCGTTGGGTTGCTGATGATGGCAAACGAGGTGCAGAGGCCGGGAATGTTGTAGGTTTTGCTCGGCGCCATGAGTGTGATGGCGCAGGCGGCAATCTCGGGCGCGAGCGTGGCGGCGGGGATGTGCGGGAGCGCCGGGTCGAGAACGAGATCGCAGTGGATCTCGTCGGAACAGAGAACGATTTTGTGGCGCAGGCAAAACTCGGCGAGACGCAGAAGCTCCTCGCGGCGAAAAACGCGCGCGACGGGATTGTGGGGATTGCAGAGGAGGAAAATCTTCACGCTGCCATTGCCCGCAACGACGGCGCGCTCCATGGCGTCGAAGTCGATTTCCCAGCGGCGCGCGGCGCTGTTGAGCGCGAGGGGAACGGCGAGCGAGCGGCGTCCGGAATTGGTCGCGGCAGTCATGAAGGGCGGGTAGATTGGCGTGTTGCAGAGGATTTGGTCGCCGGGGCCGGCGAAGGCCTGCGCAGCCACATTGAGGCCGCAGACGAGGCCGGGCAGCCAGACAATCCATTCCGGAAAAATCGCCCAGCCGTAGCGCGCTTGCATGGCCTCGACAACGGCGGCGGTTTCATCGGCCGTGGCGTGGGCGTAGCCGAAGATGCCGTGCGCGACACGCCGCCGCAGCGCCTCGACAATCGCGGGCGAAGTTTGAAAATCCATGTCGGCGACCCACATGGGGAGGATGTCGGAGCCGGCGTATTTCTGCCATTTCAGCGAGTCGGTGCCGCGGCGTTCGTGTGTTGTTTCAAAGTCGTGGGACATGGTATGCGGGCTTGCGTTTTTTAGTTTTGGAAAAACGTTCGTATGACATGAGCACGCAACATCTCAAGTGGGGACTTTTGGCGACGGGGCGGATTGCGGAAAAATTTGCAAACGGCCTGGCCGCGTCAAAGTTGGGGCGCGCGGTGGCGGTCGGAAGCCGGAGCGGGGCGACGGCGCGGGCGTTTGCGGAGAAATTTGGCATCGCCCGCGCGCACGACAGCTATGAGACGCTGCTGGCGGACGCAAAGGTGGACGCGGTTTATATCGCGACCCCGCATCCGATGCACCTTGAGTGGGCGCTCAAGGCGGCGCGGGCGGGAAAACATATCCTGTGCGAGAAGCCGATGGGAATGAACCGCGCGCAGACGGAGCAAATGATCGCGGCGGCGCGCGAGCACGGGGTGTTTTTGATGGAGGCGTTCATGTATCGATGCCATCCGCAGACGGCGAGGATCGCGGAGTTGATTCGCGATGGCTCGCTGGGCGAGGTCCGCATGGTGCAGGCGGCCTTTGGCTACAATCGCCCCTTTGATCCGCAATCCCGCGTTTGGAGTAACGGGCTGGGCGGCGGCGGGATTCTGGACGTGGGATGCTATCCGGTTTCGCTCTCGCGTTTTGTCGCGGGCGCGGCGGAGGGAAAAGGGAGCGTGTTCCTCGATCCGGTGGAAATCAACGGGACGGGCGTCACGCATCCGCAGACGGGCGTCGATGAGTGGGCGGCGGCGACCTTGAAATTTTCAACAGGCATGGTGGCGCAGGTGTCGTGCTCCACGAGCGTGCAACAGCAAAACACGGCGCGCATTTACGGCACGAAGGGCTGGCTGCATGTCGTGGAGCCGTGGACCCCGTCGCGCAACGAGGGCGGCCGGGCCCGCATGTGGCTGCACCGTCCGGACGCGGCGGCGGAGGAGATCGCGCTGCCGTATCAAGAAAGTGAATACATGCTTGAGGCCGATGTCGTGGCGGAGTGCGTGGCCGCGGGAAGGCGCGAGGCGGGCCAGATGAGCTGGGCCGACTCGCTCGGCAACGCGGCGGCGCTGGACAAATGGCTGGAGCTCGCGGGCGTGAAATACGGCGTCGCGTGAGCGCGCCGCGTTACCAGGCGCGGCGGTAGCCGAGGTTTATGCTCCAGGGGCGCTCGTAGTGCGGGGCCTTGTTGTATTCGTAATCCAAATACAACTGGCTTTGCTCGTTGATCAGGTAGCCCGCGCCCGCGCCGGTTTCCAATCGCCAGCCTTCAAAACCGGGGCTCTGGGTGCGGCCTTCAACATGGACCTTGCCGCCGCTGATGTCGCTTTTGACGACGCCGAATTTTATGTAGGGATTCCACCGGGCGAAGGTGGCGCCGGTGCGGACTCGCGCGGTGTATTGCCACGAGTCGGCATCGCCGATGCGCACGTGGATGTCGCGGTGGTGGTCGTTCCTCATGGTGTAGTCGGTTCCGTTGATCCAGGCGACGGCGGCTTGCACCGAGGGCTCCACCCAGTAGCGGCCGTTTATAAAGCGGCGCCCGGCTTCAACCGAGATGCCCTGGATGTTGTTTTTGTATTTGCCGTGCGAGAGGTAGCCGTCAACGCCGCGCGCGTTGAGTTCGCTTTCAGAGCGGTCAAGGCGAAGCACGGAATCGATGAACCAGCCGGCGTCGTGAATCCAGAGCGCGTAGAGGCCGCCGCCGAGGATCGTGCTGTTGCCGTCGCCGTATTTGTGACCGAGGTCCTCGAAGGAGCGGTCGCTGTAGTTCATGCCGGCGTGAACGCCGGCCATGAGGATCGCGTTTTTAATGGTGAAGATTTTGTCCGCGCCAACGGTGAGGCCGTAGGTGTCCTGCTTGACGCGGCTGTTTCCAAATTGGGAATCGGTGTTGAGGCGGTATGTGTTGGCGCGGGCCCAGATGCTGCCGCGGTCGCGCGACGGGGTGCCCCGATCATGCGGTATGCTTGCGCGGTCGCCCAGCGTGTTGAGGTAGTCACCCGGCATGGGGGCGCGAATGCCGCCCGGCATGTTGACGCGGATGTCGCCCATGCGCTTGTGGACGTTGTCGAGGCCGTAGTGCAGGTCGGCGGTCATCACGCCGGCGGTGCTCAGGATCGCGTCGCCGCCGCGGCTGATGGAGTTGCCGGCGGTCAGGTAATAGGCCGAGGTGTCGGGCATGACCGCGCCGCCGTCGCCTTTGTGGAGCTCGTAGGTGGTCATGCCGAACTCGATTCCGTCGGAGGTGAACACGGGCGCGCCGTGCTCGTAATCGACAACGAGCAGCGCGTATCTGAAGCCCGGGTCGTAGGGGCGGCTGTCGTTCAGGCTGTTGAACACAATGTGGTGCGCGCCGTCCGCGCTGCCGCTGATGATGAGGCGGTCGGTTTGTTTGTTGGCGAGGTCGACGTTCATGTGGCTCGTCGTTTCGCCGGTGTAGTTGCCGGTTATCGTGAGCGTGGTGTAGGTGGCGTCGTTCGAGCCGGGTGTGTGGTAGTGGATCGCGCCCCCGACGGCATGGAGGTTTTGGAGGGTTTGCAATTTGTTGCCGAGGTCGAGCGCGGCGTTTTCGAGCGTGATGCCGCGGCTCGTCTGGATGGCGTTTTCGGCGGCGAGGCGCAGCGTGCCGTTTTTAACGGTGGTCGCGCCGGTGTGGCGTTGCGCCTTCTCAAGCACAACGACGCCGTTGCCGATGGCGGCGATGTCGCCCGCGCCGTCGATCACGCCGGCGTAGGTGACGAGGTCGGAGCGGTTGAAGATGAGCGAGGCGGCGTCCGCGACGGTGGCGTCGGCGGCGATGGCGGTGTCCGGAGCCCAGCCGTTTGCCGCGCCGTCGCCGATTTGGAGCGCGCCGTTTTCGACGACGAGTTTGCCGGTGAGGGCGTTCGCGCCGGTGAGCGTGGTGGTGCCGCTGCCGCGCTGGACGAGGTCGCCCGAGCCGATGATCGCGCCGGCGTGGGTGATGTTGCCGGAGCGGTTGATTGTGAGCGTGCCGGAGTTGGCGACCGTGGCGGAGGCGATCATGCCGGAAGCGCCGCCGCCCTCCCCCGCCCCGAGCCGGAGGTGCGCGCCGGTTTCGATTGTCGTGACGCCGGTGTGGGTGTTGTCGCCCGTGAGCGTGAGGACGCTGTCGGCGGTGAGTGTGAGCGCGCCGGCGCCGTCGATCGTGCCGGAAAAGACGAGGCCGTCGGTGTTGTTGATGATGTTGATCGCGCCGGCGCCGATGTGGATGGCGCCCGCGCCGGAGAGGTTGCGCAGGGTCTGGCTTGTGCCGGCGGTATCGAAGGCGGCATCGGCGGTGATGGTCACTTTCGTGCTGCTGGCGATGATGTTGGATGCGCCGGCGGTGGTGAGCGTGGCGGAGCCGGTGATGAGCGTCTCGCCGGTGTAGTCGTTGCCGTCGTGGCCGAGGACGATGGTGCGGCTGCCGGTGAAGGTGAAGCCCGCCGAACCGGTGCCGGTGAGCTGCGCGCTGAGTGTGTTGTCGAGCGCGTCGCCCGGATTGATGACGAGGCTTTCGGCGTCGCTGAGCGCCTCGATTGAGATGAGGCCGTAGTTGATCAGGATGTCGCCGCCCTGGGTGATGGCGTTGTAGCCGTAGGTGTTTTTTCCAACGGGCGTGGCACTGTTTTGGCCATAGGTGAGCGTGGAGGTGCCGGAGGGAAGCGGGGCGCCGTTGCTGTCGATAAGCTCAAAGGCGATGCCGTCGGCCGGGCCGCTTTCGGTGGAGTGGACGATGGTGCGCTCGTGCAGGAGGTAATCGGGCGCGGCGACGTCGATGTCGAATATGTTGCCGTTGAGACCGTGACCCGGAGGCGCGGGCGGGTTGATGCCGGAGAGGACATCGGTGTCGACGCCGATCTTGGTCGCGGCGGCGAGGCCGGTTTCGCTGACGGAGAGCGTTTTTACCGTGAGCGTGTGGGGCTCGATGCCGGAGGTCGTGTTGGTTTTCACGATGAAGGTGCCGCCGGCGAGGTCGAGGCCGCCGATGGTGCGATCGGCGTCGAGTGTGGTTTCGGAATTTCCGGCAAGCTGGAGGGTCGCGTTGGCAAGGGCGGTTTCCGCGGTGTCGTTGAAATTGAACTTGGAAGTCCGCGCGCCTCCGCCGACGCCGATTGTGCCGGTGAAGGAAAGGGCTGAAGGACTGGAGGGTTGAAGGCTGAAGGTGACTGATTGCGCGTCGCCGGTGTTGCGCAGGTTTATGAAGCCGTCGCCGGTGAGCGTGTTGGCGACGGTGGCGTCGGTGGTGGCGTGCACGCCGAGGGTCGCGCCGGACTCGATGTTCACGGTGGCGTCCTTGAGTTGGGTGACATCCCACGCGACGGCCAGGCTGCCTTCGCGCACATCGACGGAGAGCATGTCGAGGTCGTCCGTGTCCATTATCCACGAGCCCGCGCCCTGCTTGACCAGTGTGCCGGTGAAAGTCGTGGGACCGATGACCGCCGAGGTGTAGGCGGTTTCGCTGCCGGACGCGCCGTTGAGCACCAGTTGCGAGTCGTCACCGGCGATGAAGAGCTGCCCGACCAGCGTGCTGCTATTCCAGAGATTCACCTTGTGCACCGCGTCCCCGTCATCGCCCTCGTCCAGATAGATGGCGTAGTCGCCGCCGCGGATCACGCCGCCGGTCGTGTTCGTGACGGTCGTGTCGAACAGGGCGGCGAGGCCGGTGTCCGTCACGCCGCTGATGGTGCCGCTGTTTGTGAACGTGCCGCCGCCCACCATGATGATGCCGGCATCGGCGCCCTCAATCAAACCGCCGATGTTTGAGACGGTCGCCTCGTCCGCGATGTCAACGGCAAAGGCGTATGCCCCGTCGGGGCGGCCCGTGGCGATGATGGTGCCGGTGTTCGTCAGCTCGCCCCTGGCATACAGGGAGACGCCGGCTATGCCGCCCCGGATCAGGCCCGCGTCGTTCGTGATTATGGCGTCAGACCAACTGGTGATGCCGCTCACCGTATCGCCGATGATCGTGCCGCTGTTCGCGAACGTGCCGCCGCCCAGCGCGTGGACGCCAATTTCGGCGCCGTGGATGAGGGCGCCGGCGTTGTTAGAAATCGCCACCGCGACACCGTGCGCATAAACGCCGTTGTAACGCTCGCCGATGATCGTGCCGCTGTTGGACAGCGTGCCGCCGTATTGGAACCAGACGCCGCTGTCGCCGCCCGAGAGGAGGCCGCCGGCGGTGTTGGTCACCAATATGGGCGCGCTCAAATTGGTGATCGCGTTTTCGCCGCCCTTGATGACGCCGCCGTTGACGATTTCACCGCCGCCCGTCATTTGAACGCCGGCGCGGATGCTCGAAATCACGCCGGTGGCGTTGTTGATGACCAGAGCGGGCGAAACGCCGGTGGAAACTCCGTTGGCCGACTGGCCGTAGTAGGCGGGGTTGATGATCGAACCGGAGTTGATCACGGTGCCCCCGGCTCTCAACGTCACGCCGGCGGAGGTGCCTCGCAGCAAACCGGTGGAGCCGTTGATGACGAGCACGCTGGCGCTGTCGGCATAGATGCCATGGCTGCTGGAACTGTAATTACTGCTTGTGCTGAGGATCGCCCCGGTGTTTGTCACCGTGCCCCCGCTGGTGAGCTTGATGCCGCCCTGCCCCCCTTGGATGGTGCCGCCATTGTTCGTAATCGTCACCGCGCCCCGCTGGGAGTTGATGCCATATTCACCGGAGTTTGTGTTTTTGATGAGACCGGCGTTTGTGATCGTGCCCCCGCCGTGCAAGAACACGCCGTTGGTGATTCCCTCGATCACCCCTGTGGCAGTGTTGTTGATGAACGAGGAATTGCCACGGGAATAAACACCAAAAGCCGACCAAATCGCCGTGGACTTGATCGTGCCGGCGTTGTTGATGACGGCGCCGCCATCTTCAAAAATCACGGCGTGGGAAAAGGTGGAGGACACCAGCGAGCCCGCGGAAATGTCAAGCGTCACACCGGTCATCGACCCACTTATGCCCCCGCCTATGATCACGCCGGAAAGGACGTATTCCCCTGCCGCGGGAATATCGTATTTGGTCCCGGACTGAATGCTCGTCGGCTGCGCGGACAGATGCCCGGCAAAGATAGCAGACAGCAGAACGGCGAAAATGCCGGCGACCTGAAACGACTCGCGAACCAACCAACGTGTCTTAATAGATATTTTACTTTTCATGCAGTTTTCGATGTCTAGTGATCCGTTTGCGGAAGACCGAAATGGAACGCTATATAATGCAACAGGGATTCATTTACGTCGGGAATTCAACGAAATTCGCATACTTTTTACTTTAATAATTTGTGTGTATTTATGTTTTTATAAACACACAATTTCATGACCGGTGCGCGGGTTTATTCACGGGACTTATATATAAAAACAGTGTCATGTATTTATATTATATCCACAAACCAAACCCAGCGGGTCAAAATGGCTCAAGTTACACAGGCTACAAGAGGGGTCTTCACACGGGAACGGGCGCGGATAAACAAAGACCCGAAAACAAGATACAATGGGTTAAACGGGGTGTGTTTTAACACATCGCGCATGTGCGCGCCAATTTCAGTCGCGCTTATATTCACGCACACCAGCGATTAAAGTTTCTTTCAGCCGGAGCTTTTGAAACACCATCATCGAATGGCCGAAATCACTGCGGTTTTCGTTTTTATTTTCTGCGTTTTATACAAAAAGTATTTATATTTTGACGAAAACAAATGTGCTTTTTAAATTTTGGCTTCTTCGCTTCATTGAGAAGAAGGAACACAGAGGGCATGGAGTTCCTTTCCGTATCTACAAGCAATCCCGAAAAGTTCACCTCTGAAGCGTATGATGCTCCCATGCGCAAAAACACTCAAACAACCAATCCATTTAGCCACAAAAAGGCGCAAAAATTCCGTCCGGCTATTCAACGCTTCGAGGCGCCTATAGGCGCGCGTAAAATTTCAGCCGAGGTGGAGATTATTTTTGTGCCTTTTTGTGGCTAAAAAAATTTCATTCTCTTTGCTGCCATTCTTTACTTTTTCCGGGACGGGTTAATTACCAGAGGCGGCGGTAGCCGAGGTTGATCGACCAGGGACGCTCGTAGGCGCCGGCCTTGTTGTATTCATAATCCAAATACACCTGGCTGCGCGGATCGATCAGGTAGCTCGCGCCGAAACCGGCCTCGAATCGCCAGCCGTCGTAGTCAGGGAGGAAGGTCTTGTCGTTCGCATGGATTTCGCCGCCGTCGGTGAGGGTTTTCACCACGCCGATTTTGCCGTAGGGCGACCATCTCGAATTTGTGATCTGCCGGCCAAAGCGCACCTGGCCGCGATACTGGGCGGCGCGGGAGCCGTCCACTTTCACATCAATCGCGACGTCATCCGGCGTGGTGCGATAGCTTGCGCTGTTCAGCCAGGCAAAGGCGGCTTGCACGCCCGGCTCGACCCACCAGCCGTCGCCGCGCCCAAACCGGCGGCCCAATTCCAGCGACACGCCTTGCGCGTTGCTGTTGTAATCACCGCGAACCAACCGGTTCCCGGCCGTGCGCGTCTCAAAGCTGTTTTTGTAGCGGTCCACCTTGAGCACGAGGTCGGCATACCAGCCGTTGTCGTGCAGCCACGCGGCGTAGAGGCCGACCGAGAGATTGCGGGTCTTGCCCTCGCTGCCGGCGGCGTCGAAGTCGCGGTCAATGTTGCCCATGTCAACAAATCCGCCGATGAGGTTCACGCTGCTCCGCGCACGGAAGGCTTTGTCACCGCCGGCGGTCAGGCCGTAGGCATATTGGTCAAAGCCGCGACCGGAGATCGTGTTGTTCGCGTTCAAATGGTAGCCGCGACCGCGCAGCCACAGGTTGCCGGTCGGTTTTTCGACACCGGTCAACTCGGCGCGGACATGACCCATGCGCAGGTAAAGCGCGTCGAGGGAATAGTGCCAGTCCTTGGCGAGCATGGCGGCGGTGTTGATGATCGAGTCCGCCACGTCCGAAAGACCGGCGTTGAGCAAATACCATTTGTCGGGATCAAGGTTCAATCCGCTGAGGACCGCGGAACCCTTGTTGAGCTCGAACGAAACCAGGCCAAAGTCGACCTTCTCACCGTCGAGCAGATAGGTCGCGACTCCGGCGTCGGTGATGAGCGGGATTGCCGTCTCGCCGTCGGACGGCACGCCGGCGGCGGACACGGAGTTGACCAAAACGGTGTGTGTGCCGTCGGAGCTGCCGTTGGTGATTGCGAGGTGATCGGCCACCTCGCCATCGGCCTTGAGCCCGGGGGCGTTGGTGAAGTCGACGTTGAACACCAGCGAGCCATTGTCGCCGGAGAGACTGGCAAGCGTGGCGCGCCTGAAGGTTGAGCCGGAATGGACAAAACCCAGCGTGGAATTGTTGAGCGCCGTGGCGCCCAGTTGCGCCTGGTCGATGTCGATCCAGATGGCGGAGTCGTCGCGGACGTCCACGCGGGCGGCGGTTCCGCCGAGGGCGTTGGTGGCGCTCAGGTAAACGATGGCGCTGGAAAGCTCGACGTTGTCGATCGCATTGTCGTGCCCGATGCCAAACGAGCCGCTGGTGGTGATCGCGAGCGTGCCCGGGCCGGAGACATTGTTGCCCATCACGCCGTTGACATTGCGATACTCGAGGGTGCCTTCGGCGGCGACGGAGACATCGGCGGTGTTGAGCGCGGCGAGGTCCTCGAACACGAGCCGGCCAAACTCGACGCTCGCACGGCCGAGGAATCCGGCGTTGGCCGTCGCGATGACGGCGGTGCCGCTGTTGGCCTTGATGATTTCGCCCGCGCCGCCGAGCGCGTTGACGATGGTGCCGCTCGCGGCGACATCAAACCGGAGCGTGCCGCCCACCGCGATGTCGCCCGTGCCGAGCGCGGCGAGATCCCTCAGGTCCACCATGGCGGGCTCGGCGATCTCGATGCTGGCGGCGAAACCGGTGTTGGCGGAGGTGACGGTGAACGTGCCGCCTCGCAATTCGAGCAAGCCGCCGCCGGTGAGCGTGCCGTCCGCGACGCCGCCGTTCACGATGGTGAGCGCGCCATTGGGGCCGAGGGCGATGGTGGAGCTGGCGGCGGTGTTGAGCGCGCCGATAATTTGCGCGGTATTGCCGATCAGGGTCGTGGTGTTGTTTTCCAAGCGCAGGAGCGAGGTGTGGCTGTCGTTGCCGCCAAGGACATTGTTTTTGCCGGTCACCAGCATGCCGCCCGCGGTGACAACGGTTTCGCCGGAATAATCGTTGCCGCTGTTGTTGAGCGTGATGCTGCCGCCGGTGGCGTTGATATGCAGACTGCCCTCGCCGGTGACCCTTGCGTCGAGCACGCTGTCCGTCGCGTCGATGGTGTCGAGCGCGAGTGTCTTGTCGCGCTGGATGTCGAGCTCCGTGAGCAGATAATCGTAATAGAGACCCGAGCCCCGCCCGTCCGTGGTGTTCGTCGCGGAGGCAAAGGCCGCGTATTCGTAATTGGCGATCACGACGTCGTCGTAATTTATTTTCTGGCCGTCTCCGATGGCGCGGCCGTCCACGCGCATGATTTCCATCTGGCCTTCCTGCGTGACGATATCCGCGTCCAAGAGCTTGACGGCGTTCGCACCGGGGCCGTCCTGGTCGAGGAAGTTGGTCGAGGGCGGCAGCGTGCCGGCAGGCGTCAAGGTTTCGGAGAGGCCTTCGAGGACGACTTTGCTGGAGGAGTCCGCCACCGCGAGCGTGCCGGTCTTGAAAACGTGCGCGGGGCTGAGCGCATCCATGGCGATGCCGAGCGTGCCGCCGTCCATCGTCAGGCCGCCGATTGCGCCGCCGCGCGCGACGCGCACATTCGAGGCGGAACCGGCGCGCACGGTCGCGCGCGCGAGCGCCTGCTCGTTGAGCAAGCCGGCGGCATCGTTGGAGAAGTCGAGCTTGGTCGAGACGAGACTGAGCGTGCCGTTGAAATTCGTGCCGGCGGAGGCGGCGAAGCTGAATGTGCCGCCGGCGAGATCGACGGCCACCACTCCGGCGCCAGTGAGCGCATTTCCGTAAGTCCAGGCAGGGACTGTGTCGCTTTCGATTCGGAGCGTGCCGCTGACATTGGTCGCGGCGGCGCCGAGATTGTTTTGCCCGCTCACAAGCATGTCGCCGATGATGTCCCACTCGCCGTCGAAGCCGGTGTTGTCGCCGCCGACCGTGACGGACGCGTCGGACGCGATGCGGTTGGTGCCGCTGCCGCTGATATTCGCCGCCAGGTCAACGCCCGTGACGCGCACATCCAGCAAACCCGCATTGGCCGTGGTGTTCGCGTATGCGCCGGCGGCGGTGAGCGCGAGCGTGGCGTTGTTGGTCACGTTGCCATCGCCGAGACCGCCAAGATGCGCCAGCGTGAGCGTGCCGCCCGTGATCGTGGTCACGCCGGTGCGGACGTTTGCCTGGCTGATGACGAGGTTGCCGGTGTTTTGCTTGATGAGTTCGCCTGCGCCGGAGAGGGCGTTGGCGAAGTCCCACGTCGCGGCATTGTCGGCGACAAATACACCGCTGTTGGCAATCGCGGCCGCGCCGGTGTTCTCGGCCCGGCTCGCGATGAGACGCGAATCCGCGTCGATGATGAAACTGCCGGATGCGGTGATGGCGTTTGCTCCGGTGAGCGTGATCGTCGAGCTGCTTGAAAGTTGCACGTTGCCGTCGCCGTTGACGGATTTCGCGAAGTCTCCGCGCGCCGCGTCGAACAACACCAGGTTGCTGTTTTCGATCTCACCGGTCACGCCGACGCCGTCAGCCTCGCGCAATTTGAGCGTGCCGCTGTTTTCAATCGCGGCGGTGAATCCGCTGTTCGAGTTGGTCACATCAAGCATGCCGCCGATGAGCGCGAGCGTGCCGCCGCCGGTGAGCGCGCCGGAGCTTGTGCCGCCGGACAGAATCGTGAGCGCGCCGGAGTTCAAGTTCAGCGTTGAGGTTGCGGCGCCGTTGAACGCGCCCACGGTTTGCGCCTTGCCGTCGAGGTCCGCGCCGGTGTTGGCGGCGAGATCAAGCAGGCGCGTCTGGCCGAGCGCGCCGTCAACGCCGAGCTTCAAGGTGCCGCCGGTGACAAGCGTCGCGCCGGTGTATGTGTTGCCGGTGTTGACCAGGGTGATGATGCCGGTTTCGCCGTCGGCGTTGATTTGCAGGTTGCCGTCGCCGCTAACCAGGGCGCGCAGTTCGGCGCCGCCGAGGAAGGCGGTGTCCTTGTCCAGCAGCGTCGTCTGGCTGGTGAGCAGGTGCAGGTGTGTGAGCGTGTAGGCGAGGAAAATGCCGTCGTCGCCGGCCGTCGCCATGAAGTCGTAGGTGCCGCTGGCGGTCACCGTGCCGGCGCGCGTGATGTCGCGCTGCGTGGCGTCGCCGAGTTCGTTGCCGGCCTGGTCGACAAGCTGCGCGCCGGTGAGCGCGGTCTTGCCGCTGTGCGCGGAGCTCTTGACGAGCTGGACACTCATCTCCTCATCCTGCCGCAGGAGCGAGAGCACGGAATTGAAACCGCCCGTGTCAACCACCAGCACGGTGTCGCCGACGTGCAGCGCGTTTGTTTCAACGAAGGAGGCGGCGGCGGTGCCGCTGTTATCCAGCGCGAAACGGATCGTGCCGCTTTCCAGCAGCAGGTTTCCGATTCGCTGCGAGCCGGTGGCGACTGTCGTGAAATTGCCGTCATCAATAACCAGGCTCGCGTTCGTGAGCGCGGAGGCATTGTCCGCGCCGAGGGCGAATGTGTTGTTTTGCAAACGCACCGTGCCGCTGTAATTCGCGCCGACAACAGTGGTCGCGCCGAAATTGAAGCTGCCGGCATTGCGCACCAGCAACTCGCCCGACGCGCCGGCCAAACGGTGGTTGAAAACGTAGTCGCCGCCCATGCCGTCCAACACGAGGCGGCCGCCGTCGATTTCCACGGCCGCGCCGGACGCGCCGGCGACGCCGAGATTGTCTTGCGAAGTCATGGTGCCGCCGCCGCGCACGAGCCACGTGCCCGTGAAGCCGGTGTTGTCGCCGGCGATGGAGATATCCGCACCGGAGCCGACAATGGCGGAGCCGACGCCGCTGATGTCGTTGGAAACGGCGCCGTCGAAATTGTCGAAAACAAGAACGCCCGCGGATTGCACCTCGACTTCCGACGAGCCAAGCGCGCCGGCAATCGCGGCGGTGAGCGTGCCGGTCGCGATGAGCGTGTCGCCGGTGAAGTTTTCGTTGGCGCGGGCGATGGAGAGGTTGCCGGTGTTTTGCTTGAGGAGCGTGCCGGTGCCGGCGAGGACGTTGGTGAAGTCCCATGTCGCGGCATTGTCGGCGACAAACACGCCGGTGTTGGCAATCACGGCCGCGCCGGTGTTGGCGGCCTGGCTCGCGATGAGGCGCGAATCCGCGTCGATGATGAAACTGCCGGAGTCGGTGATGGCGTTGGCTCCGGTGAGCGTGATCGTCGAGCTGTTTGAAAGTTGCACGTTGCCGTCGCCGCTCACGGATTTCGCGAAGTCGCCGCGCGCCGCGTCGAACAACACCAGGTTGCTGTTTTCGATCTCGCCGGACACACCGACCGCGCCGGCCTCGCGCAATTTGAGCGTGCCGCTGTTTTCAATCGTTGCGGTGAATCCGTTGTTGGAGTTGACCACGTCGAGCACGCCGTCGATGAGCGCGAGCGTGCCGCCGCCGGTGAGCGCGCCGGAGCTTGTGCCTCCGGACAGGATCGTGAGCGCGCCGGAGTTCAAGTTCAGCGTTGAGGTTGCGGCGCCGTTGAACGCGCCCACGGTCTGGGTCTTGTCGTCGAGGTCAACGCCGGTGTTGGCGGCGAGATCGAGCAGGCTCGTGCGGCCAAAGGCGTTATCCGTGTTGGCGATCACGGTGCCGCTGGTGATCGTGGTCGTGCCGGTGTAGCTGCTCATCGCGTTGCCGATGAACACCTCGCCGGTGGCGCGCATTTCGAAATTGCCGGTGCCGGTGAGTTGCACGCCAAGAGTATCGTCGGTGGCGCCCTCGTTGGCGAGCACGATGGTCTTGCCGTCGTCGGCGTCGAGCCGCTTGAGGCCGTAGGTGAGATACACGCCGCGGCTTCCGTCCTCGTCGCTGACCACGGCGAAGTAATCGTAATACGCGGTGCCGAGCGTGCCGCTCGCGTCGGTGACTGGCTTGCTAATCGCGGCTGTGCCGCCACTGAGCGCGCTGCCGCTGATCGTGGTGATGGAAAGCTGCGCGCCCGCGCCGCTTTCAACAACGCCGGCGGCGATAACTTGCTGGAGATTTTCGCCGTCGTCCTGGTCGAAGAACGAGGTCGCGGTGGGCGCGTCGGCTTCGAGATCGATCGGGCCGCTGCCGCTGATGACGATGGTGCCCGTGCCGGACGCGCCGAGGCGGTCGACCGTGAGCGTGCCGGTGATGACGTTGTTGACCATCCTCGTGACAAAGGAGCCGCCGTCGAAGTCGAGGCCGGCGATTTTGCGATTGGATGCGATGGACGCGCTGCCGCTCGCGCCGAGGTGAAGCATTGCCTTTTGCAAGGCGGTTTCCGAGGTGTCGTCGTCGAGCAGGAATGATCCGTTTTTGACGAGCACCGCGCCGGTGAAATGGCTTCCGGTGGAGGCGGCGTTCGCGGCGGCGAAGCGGAACGTGCCGGAGCCGCCGAGATCGGCCGCGAGCACGCCGGCGCCACTGAGGGCGTTGTAGTAGGTCCAGTCGGAGCCGTTGCCGACGGTGAGCACGCCGTCAACGCGCGTGGCGGCGTCGCCGAGATTGTCCTGCATGGCGACGGTCGCGGAGCCGTCGGCGGCGATGTGCCACAGGCCGTCGAAGCCGGTGTTGTCGCCGGTGATGTTTGTATCCAGATTTTCAATACGGTTGGTGCCGCTGCCGGTGATGTCCGACGCAAGCGTGACACCGCTGCCGGTGACAAGGAGCACACCGGCGTTGGCCGTGTTGTTGGCGAAGGCGGCGTTTTCCAGCGCGAGGGTGAGCGTGCCGGTTTGCGCGATGCGCGCGACGCCGGTCGCGCCGATGGCGCCGGACGCGCCGAGCTCGAGCTCGCCGTTGTTAATGAAGGTGTCGCCCTCGTAGGTGTTGTCGGACGTGAGCGCGAGGGTGGAGTCGCCCTCCTTCACCAGCGCGCCATCGCCGGCGATGAGGCCGGAGAAGGTGGAGCTTCGCGCGGTGCTCACCGTGAGCGTGCCGGTGCCGAGGGTGATGTCGCCGTCGCCGGAGAGGTTGTTCACGCGCTGGTTAAAATTGTTCAGGTCGAACACCCCGTCCACGATGACGGCGTCGCTGGCGGCGATGGCGTTGGCCGTGCCTGCGCGCAGCACACCCTCGCTGACGAGCGTCGTGCCGGTGTAAGTGTTTTCCGCGCTCAGGATGAGTGTGCCCTCGCCGAGCTTGGTGAGCGATTTGCCGTCCCAGCCGGCGTGCGCGGTGGTGTTGCCCAAAACGACATCAACGTCGAACGTGTTGCCCGCGCCGAGCGTGAAGTCGCCGTGGCTGTATGCAGCGTTGCCGCCGAACCATGAGAGATCAATGCCGGCGAGGTATTGTTTCGCATCGGCGGATTTGTAGATGCCGCCGTAGAGATAGTCGGGAAGGCTCGCGGCGTCGAAACCGGCGAGTGTGGCGCTGGCGAAGGTGCCGGAGATCGTGCCGGTGGTTGTTTTGAGGAGCACTTGCGTGCCGTTCGCAAGAACCGCGCTGGCGGTGGAAAGATTGGAGTCGATGGTAAATCCGGTCACGCTGAGCGTGCCGTCAACTGTCGCCGTCGATGCGATGACGAAGGCGTCGTCAAGGCCGCGCGAGGAGGCGTCGAGCGCGAGCGTGGACATGGCATTTTGATAATACCTGCCGCCGACGTTGACGAGACCGCTGCCGGAAACGCCGAGGTAACCGACGCCGGAATATCCGACGCGGAGGTTGTTCATGTTGTTAAAATAACCGGTGCCGCTCACCGTCACGCGGCCGTCGCTGCCGGCGTAGCGCCCGATGTATCCGTGGGTGGTTTGCACACTGCCGCTCCCGGCAATCGTCAGGGTGCCCGTGCCGGTGCGGCCGACATAGAGACCGACCATGCTCGTATTATTCCAGTATCCAAAATCATCCACGGTCACGCTGCCGTTGCTGTTGGCGGCGTAGCCGATGTTGCCGCTGTCGCTTTGCACGCGGCCGCTGCCTGAAATCGCCAGGCTGCCGGTGCCGCTGTTGCCGACGCGCAAGTCGCCCGTGTTATTAAAGTAACCGGAGCCGCTCACGGTCACACTGCCTTTACCGCTGGCGTTGTTGCCGACGTAACCGTTGGTGGTTTGCACGCTGCCGCTCCCGGCAATCATCAGGATGCCCGTGCCAGACCGTCCGACGTGGAGATCGCCCGTGTTATTCCAGTATCCGGAACCGTCCACGGTCACGCTGCCGGTGCTGTTGACGCTGTTGTTGCCAATGTAACCGGTGGTGTTTTGCACGCTGCCGCTTTCGGTGATCCTCAGGCTGCCGGTTCCGTTATTGCCGATGGCGAGTGTGAGCGTGTTATTCCAGAAACCGGAACCGCCCACCGTAACGGCGCCGACGCCGGTGGCGTAGCCGCCGATCTCGCCGCTGTCGCTTTGCACGCTGCCGCTTCCGGCAATTGTCAGGGTGCCGGTGCCGTTAGCGCCGACATAGAAGCCGCGTGTGTTATTCCAGAAACCGGAACCGCCCACTGTCACGTTTCCGACGCCGCCGTCGTAGGCGCCAATGTAACCGAACGCGCTTTTCACGCTGCCGCTTTCGACAATCGCCATGTCGCCCGCGCCGGTGTCGCCGACATAAAGGTAGCCGTTGCTGGAAACGCCAGCCTCGACGCCGAGATAACCGCTCACGGTGACCGTGCCGCTGTCGGCGGCGGTTTCGCCAATGATGACGCGCGTGTTGCCACCCGTCCAGTCGGTGATGTTAAGCGCGCCGCCGTTGACGAAGGTCGTGCCGGTGTAGGTATTGCTCGCGCTGAGAACGAGCGTGCCCTCGCCGAGTTTGGTGAGCGATTTGCCGTCCCAACCGGCGTGCGCGGTGGTGTTGCTTAGCGCCACGTCAACGTCGAACGTGTCGCCCGCGCCGATGGTGAACGTGCCGTGGCTTCGCGGCGCGTCGCCGAACCAGGAGAGGTTGACCCCGGCGAAGTATTGTTTCGCGTCGGCGGATTTTTGAATGCCGCCGTAGATATAATCTGGCAGGTCGGCGGCGTCGAAACCGTCGAGCGTGGCGCTGGCAAACGCGCCGGCGATCGTGCCCGTGGTTGTTTCGAGGAGCACTTGCTTGTCGTTGGCGAGAACCGCGCTGGCGGTCGAGAAATCCTCGCCGATGCTGAACCCGGTCACACTGAGCGTGCCGCCGACTGTCGCCGATGACGCGATGACGAAGGCGTCGTCGCTGCCGCGCGAGGAGGCGTCGAGCGCGAGCGTGGACATGGCGTTTTGGCGATAGGCGCCGCCGACGGTGACGAGGCCGCTGCCGGATATGGCGAGGCGGCCCGTGCCGCTGTTGCCGACGATGAGGTTGCCCGTGTTGTTCCAGAGGCCGGAATCGGAAACGGTCACAACACCATTGCCGCTGGCGAAACGACCGATGTAAGCGGTGTCGCTTTGCACGCTGCCACTCCCCACAATCGCTAGGGAGCCATCGCCGTAACGTCCGACGGAGAGGTTGCCCGTGTTGAGCCAGTGGCCCGAACCGCCCACGGTCACGGCGCCAACGCCGCCGGCGCTGTTGCCGATGGCGCCGATGTTGTTTTGCACGACGCCGCTTCCGGAAATAGTCATGCCGCCGGCGCCTTTATCGGCGACGTAAAGATCGCCCGCGGTGCCAAGGTAACCGCTCACGTTGACCGTGCCGCTGTCGGTCGCGGTCGCGCCAATGATGACGCGCGCGGTGCTGCCCGTCCAGCCGGTGATGTCGAGCGCGCCGCCGTTGACGAGGGTCGTGCCGGTGTAGGTGTTGCTCGCGCTGAGGATGAGCGCGCCCTCGCCGAGCTTGGTGAGCGATTTGCCGTCCCAACCCGCGTGCGCGGTGGTGTTGCCGAGCGCCAGGTCAACGTCGAATGTATCGCCCGCGTCGATGGTGAAAGTGCCGTGGCTGTATGACGTGTCGCCGAACCAGGAGAGGCTCAGGCCGGCAAGGTATTGTTTCGCGTCGGCGGATTTGTAGATGCCGCCGTGCAGATAATCGGGAAGCCCTGAGCCGTCGAAGCCGTCGAGCGTGGCGCTGGCAAACGCGCCGGAAATCGTGCCCGTGGTTGTTTCGAGGAGCACTTGCCGGGCGTTGGCAAGAACCGCGCTGGCGGTCGAATCATCCGAGCTCGCGGCGAATCCGGTCACGCTGATCGTGCCGCCAACTGTCGCCGATGTTGCGACGATGAAGGCGTCGTCAAGGTCGCGCCCGGAGGCGTCGAGCGCGAGCGTGGACCTGGCGTTTTGGGAATACGCGCCGCCGACGTTGACGAGGCCATCGCCGGAAATGCCGAGGTAGCCGGCGCCAAGATCGCCGAGAGTGAGATTGCCCGTGTTATTCCAAAGGCCGGAATCGGACACCGTCGCGCGGCCGGTTGCGGCGGCGGCGGAGCCAATGGTGACACCGACTGTTTGCGCGGAGCCGCTGCCGGCGATCACAATTTCGCCGCCGCCATCGCCGCCGACGTGGAGTTCGCCGGTGCTGCGGAGATAACCGGCCACATCGACCGTGCCTGTGTAGGTGACGAGGTCGGAGCGGTTGAAGATGAGCGCGGCGCCGGCGGCGACTTGCGCGTTGGCGGCGACCGCGCCGCCCGCCCAGCCGTCGGTTGCGCCGGAGCCGATTTGGAGCGCGCCGGTTTCGACGACGAGGTTGCCGGTGATGGCGTTCGCGCCGGTGAGTGTGGTGGTGCCGGCGCCGAGCTGGACGAGGTCGCCCGCGCCGGTGATCGCGCCGCCGTGGGTGATGTTGTCGGAGCGGTTGATTGTGAGCGTGCCGGAGTTGGCAACCGCGGCGCTGGCGATCATGCCGGACGCGCCGCCGCCCTCCCCTTCGCCGAGCTGGAGGTGCGCGCCGGTTTCGATTGTCGTGACTCCGGTGTGGGTGTTGTTGCCGACGAGGATGAGCGCGCCGCCGGCGGCGAGTGTGAGCGCGCCCGCGCCGTCGATCGTGCCGGAGAAGACGAGGCCGGCGGTGTTGTTGATGATGTCGAGCGAGCCGTCACCGATGTGGATGGCGCCCGCGCCGGAGAGGTTGCGCAGGGCTTGGTCCGTGTTGTCGGTGTCGAAGGCGGCGCCGGCGGTGATGGTCACCTTCGTGCTGCTGGCGATGATGTTGTCGATGCCGGCGGTGGTGAGCGTGGCGGAGCCGGTGATGAGTGTCTCGCCGGTGTAGTCGTTGTCGGTGTGGCCGAGGATGATGGTGCGACTGCCGGTGAATGCGAAGCCCGCCGCGCCCGTGCCGGTGAGTTGCGCGCTAAGTGTGTCGTCGATGGCGTCGCCCGGATCGATGACGATGTTTTCGATGTCGCTGAGCGACTCGATTGAGATGAGGCCGTGGTTGAGCAGGATGTCGCCGTCCTGGGTGATGGCGTTGTAGCCGTAGGTATTTTTGCCGACGGGCCTGCCGCCTGTATCCGTGCCGTAGGTGATGGAGGAGGTGCCGGAAAGGATCGGGTCGCCGTTGCTGTCAACAAGGTCAAAGCCGATGCCGTCCTCGGGGCCGTTTTCGGTGGAGTGAACGATGGTGCGCTCGCGCAGGAAGGAGCCGGACGCGATGACGTCAATGTCAAAGATATTTCCCTCAAGGCCAATTCGCGGGTCCGGTGCCTGGGGGACGCCGGAGAGGAGTTCGGTGTCGACGCCGATCGTCGTCGAGGCGGTGAGGTTGTCCTCGTTGACGAGGAGCGTTTTCACGGTGAGCAGATGTGGCTCCACGCCGGAGGTCGAGTCCGTGTTGGTTTTCACGATGAAGGTGCCGCCGTCGAGGTTGAGGCCGCCGATAGAGCGGTCGGCATCGAGGATGGTCTCGGAGTTTTCGGTGAGCCAGAGGGTCGCGTCAGCGAGAACGGTTTCGGCGTCGTCGTTGAAATTGAAATGGGTCATTTGCGCGCCTCCGCCGACGCCGACTGTGCCGGTGAAGTAAACGTCTGAGGGATTGAGAGGCTGAAGGCTGAAGGTGACGGCGTCGGTCGGTGAGGTATTGAGGAGGCGCACGAAGCCGCCGCCGGTGAGCGTGTTGGCGACGGTGGCGTCAGCGGTGGCGCGCACGCCGAGAGTCGCGCCGGCGGCGATGTTCACGGCGGCGGCGTTGAGTTGGGTGATCCCCCAGTCCACGGTCAGGAGGCCTTCGCGCACATCGACGGCGTGCATGTCGAGGCCGTCGGTGTCCATGATCCATTCGCCCCCGCCTTGCTTGGCCAGCGTGCCGGTGAAAGTCGTGGGGCCGGTGACCGCCGAAGTGTAGGCGTATTCGCTGCCGGCCGCGCCGTTGAGCACCAGTTGCGAGGCGGTGCCGGCGATGGCGAGCCGCCCGACCAGCGTGCTGCTGTTCCAGAGATGCACCTCGTGCGCCTCGTCGTCGCCGAGCAAGTCAATGGCGTAGTCGCCGCCGAGAATGACTCCCCCGGCCAGGTTTGTGACAACGGTCCGGCCCTCCTCGTTGGAAACGCCCACGTCGGCCAAGCCGATGATCGTGCCGCTGTTTGCCAGCGTGCCGCCGTATGCCAGCATGACGCCGGCATCGGCGCCCTGGATCAAGCCGCCGGCGTTGTTGGTAATCGTGGCCTCCTCCTCGGATTCGATACCACTTGCGTAAGACTGGCCGGGGATGCCCTCGGCGAGGATGGTGCCGCTGTTCGCAATGGTGCCTCCGGCTCCCAGGAAAATGCCGAACCTGCCGCCTTGGATGAGGCCGGTGGCATTGTTGGTGATCCTGGCCGCGTCGCGACTGCTGATGCCGGTAATGGCCCCGCCGATGATCGTGCCGCTGTTGGTGACCTCGCCCCCGGTTTGCATGCGGATGCCAAGCGTGCCTCCGCGGATGAGACCTCCGGCGGCGTTTGTGATTGTCGCCCCGGTGTTGATGGCGTGGATACCCGTCACGCCCTCAATCGTGCCGCTGTTGAGAACGGTGCCCCCGGCTTGCAACAGGACGCCGCCCCTGAAGCCCCTGATGAGGCCGCCGTCGGTGTTGCTCACCAGCATGGGCACGTTAACGTTGGTGACCGCGTATTCGTCGCCTTTGATGACGCCACGGTTGGTGATTTCGCCGCCGGCATCCAATTGCACGCCGTTGCGACTGCTCGAAATCAAACCGGTGGCGTTGTTGGTGAGCAGCACGGGCGCGCCGCCGCCGCGGACTCCGGCGGCGTCCGCGTTGAATATGCCACTGCTGATGATCGAGCCGGAATTAATGACGACGCCCCCGGCTGTCAGCGCCAGACCGGCGGACTCGCCATACATCAAGCCGGTGACGCCGTTGGTGATGTGCGCGGCGGCATTTTCGGAAAGCACGCCGTGGCCCCCGCTAATGAAAGAACTGCGCGTGCCGCGGATTTCCCCGGTGTTTTCCACCGTGCCCCCGGCCTGCATGTGAACGCCGGCCAGGACACCCTGGACCAGGCCGCCGGTGGTGTTTGTGATTGTGACGGTATCGCCGGCGCGGATGCCGTAACTGGCGGCGTTTGTGCCAATGATCCGGCCGCTGTTTGTGATCGTGCCATTGCCCGCCAGCGAAATGCCCGCGGTGCCGCCTTGGATCAGGCCGATGACGGCGTTGGTGATTATTATATTATCGCCGCCCTCAATGCCGTGAGCCTCGGTGCCGATGATCGTGCCGCTGTTCGTCACCGTGCCGCCAACGGCGAGATGCACGCCGGCGATGCTGCCTCGGACAAGGCTTTCGTTGGCAAAATCCGCCGCGCCCTCCAAGATAACCGCCGTGCCGGTGACGTCGATGGTGCCGGTGTTGGCGAGCGTGGAACTGGCCCCGATGACGGCGCCGCGTTCGCCGCGCATGAGGCCCCGGTTGTCAACCTTGGTGGTGCCTCCCGCGTAGATGCCGCCCTCGATAACGCCGGTGTTGGTGATTTCCGCCCTGCCGTCGTTAACGAGCACAGCGTAGTCGTTGCCGCCGATGATCGTGCCGCTGTTCGCGACCGTGCCGCCGGCGCTGAGAAACACGCCGATGAGCCCGCCGCGGACAAGGCTTCCGTTGGCAAAATCCGCCGCGCCCTCGAAGATGACCGCCGTGCCGGTGACGTCGATGGTGCCGGTATTGGCGAGCGTGGAACTGGCCCCGATGACGGCGCCGCGTTCGCCACGCATGAGGCCTTGGTTGTCAACCCGGGTGGTGCCGCCCGCGTAGATGCCGCCCTCGATGACACCGCCGGCGGCGTTGGTGATGTCCGCCACGCCGTTGTTAACGAGCACAGCGTAGTTGCTGCCGCCGATGATCGTGCCGCTGTTCGCGACCGTGCCGCCGACGCGGAGATGCACGCCGGCGAGACTGCCGCGGGCAAGGCCTTGGTTGTTGAAATCCGCCACGCCCTCGAAGATGACCGCCGTGTTGGTGACGTCGATGGTGCCCGTGTTGGCAAGCGTGGAACTGGCTCCGATGACGGCGCCACGGACGCCGCGCATGAGGCCCCGGTTGTCAACCCGGGTGGTGCCGCCCGCGTAGATGCCGCCTTCGATGACGCCGTCGGCGGTGTTGGTGATGTCCGCCACGCTTCTGTTTGCGTTCACCGCGTATTCTTTGACGCCAATAATCGTGCCGCTGTTTGTCACGGTGCCGCCACTGAAGAGATTCACGCCCTGAACCCTGCCATGAATCAGGCCGCCGACCGCGTTATCCACGGATCCGATGCCGATGTGGGAAAAGACGCCGTAACCGTCGGATCCGACGCCGGAAATCGTGCCGGCATTGACCAGCGTGCCGCCGCCGCCGAGATACACTCCGTGGCGGGAGCCTTGAATCAGGCCGCCCGTCGTGTTGCTTACGAGCGTGGCGGTGGAGGCGGAATAGATGCCGCTACCTCCGGCTCCGGTGCCGGATATCGTGCCGGCATTGAGCACCGTGCCACCCGCCCTGAGATACACGCCGCGACTGAGGCCCCAAACCAGGCCGCCGGTCGTGTTGCTCACGAGTGTGGCGTTGTTGGAAGACTGGACGCCGAAACCACTGGCGCCGGTGGCGGAAATGACGCCGCTGTTGACCACGATGCCGCCGCCCTCAAAGTTCACACCGCGATCGAGGCCCTGAATCAAGCCGCTGGCAGTGTTGTCCACGAGCGTGACGGCAGAGGAGGAATAGGCGCCGCCAACGCCGGCTCCGGCGCCGATGATCGTGCCGCTATTTGTAACCGTGCCGCCGGCGACGAGTTGAACGCCGGTGATGCCGCCTCGGATGAGGCCCCCGTTGGCGAAATCCGCCACGCCTTCAAAGATGACCGCCGTGCCGGTGACGTCGATGGTGCCGGTGTTGGCAAGCGTGGAGTCAACCCCGATGACGGCGCCGCGGTCGCCGCGCATGAGACCCCGGTTCTCAACCTGGGTGGTGCCTCCCGCGTAGATGCCGCCTTCGATAACGCCGACGACGGCGTTAGTGATTTCCGCCATGCCGTCGTTAACGAGCACAGCGTAGTCGTTGCTGCCGATGATCGTGCCGCTGTTCGTCACCGTGCCGCCATTGAAGAGATACACACCCACGGTGCCGCCCTGAATCAGGCCGCCGGTCGCGTTATCCACGGATCCGATGCCGAGGTGGGAATAGACGCCGTGACCGCCGACTCCGGTGCCGGAGATCGTGCCGGAATTGAGAACCGTGCCTCCCTCCCTGAGATACACGCCGCGAAGGCCGCCCTGAATCAGGCCGCCGGCCCTGTTGCTCACGAGCGTGGCGTTGTTGGCGGAATGGACGCCAAAACCACTGGCACCGGTGGCGTCAATGATGCCTCTGTTGTCCACGATGCCTCCGCCGACGAAATACACACCACGGGCGACGCCCTGAATCAGGCCACCGGTCACGTTATCCACGGATGCGATGCCGGCATGGGAATAGACGCCGTAACCGCCGGAGCCGTTGCCGGAAATCGTGCCAGAATTGAGCACCGTGCCGCCTACCCAAAGATACACGCCATGATTGACGCCCCGGATCAGGCCGCCGTCCGTGTTGCTCACGAGCGTGGCGTTGGAGCTGGAATAGACGCCCGCGCTGTAAGCTCCGGTGCCGGAAATGGTGCCGGCGTTGAACACCGTGCCGCCTCCCGCGAGATACACGCTGTTGTAATCGCCCTGAATCAGGGCTCCGGTCGTGTTGCTCACAAGCGTGGCGTTTGCCTTGGAATAGACTCCTGCGTCCAAGGATCCGGTGACGCCGGTGCCGGAGATCGTGCCTGCATTGAGCACGATGCCTCCGCCGCCGAGAGACACTCCCTGATAATTGCCACGGATCAGGCCGCCGGTGCTGTTGCTCACGAGTGTGGCGGCGGCACTGGAAGATACACCGACGCCGGCGGTGGCTCCTGTGCCTGAGATGACGCCGGCATTGAACACCGTGCCGCCTGCGACGAATTTCACGCCGTGAATGCCCTCGATCAGGCCGCCGGTGGTGTTTGTGATTATTGTATTATTGTTCGCGAGGACGCCGGTGTCCGTCCCTCCGATGATCGTGCCGCTATTTGTGATCGTGTTGCCGCCGCCCTGCAGGAAAACGCCCATGTTTGTGCCTTGGATCAACCCGGCGCTGTTTGTGATTGTTATATCACTGCTGCCGGTAATGCCATAATACTTCGTGCCGATTATCCTGCCGGCATTTGTCACCGTGCCCCCACCCCGCATGTTAATACCGGCACCGCCGCCTTGAATCAGACCCGTGGCATAGTTTGTGACGGACGAGGGATTGGTGGCCGAAAAAACGCCGAAGTCCGACGAACTGATGACCGTGCCGGAGTTGTGAATGACAGCGCCGCCCTTAATAAAATTCAAGGCATAGCCACTTGAGTTCACGCGTCCGAGGGAATCGATGAGTAGTGTCACGCCTGGCATTGATCCTGTTACGGTTCCGTTGTCGCGCGTGCCGCGAATCGCATAAGTTCCAGAGGACGGGATATTAAAATTGCCGGGCGTGAGGGGGATGATCGTCACATCTTGCGAGGGCAGCTGAACGGCGAAGGCCGCAAACAGGAGAAACACTGGGACGGCGCGCAAACCGCAGGGAGCCATCCGATATGTCGCGGGAGGGTTTGTAGTTTTCATGGCATTACTGTGTTTGCAGTCCGGCTGCGGAAACACGCGCCGGGCGGCGCATTGCATGGATTAATTAACGGGAAAAATCATGGTATTTTTGAATTCACATTCATTGCTATAGCGCGTCTCAAAACCGTCGTTTAATTAAATTCTAAAAATGTAAAATACCCCGCGGCCAAACCGCCCGATAAAAAAACAGATCGATTATATAGTAAATTATTAAATCGGTTCGTTCGGTCAAAATGGAGTAAAATGAAACGAAATTTTGCATATACATAATCATGCTTTCCGGCGCGGGTGCCACAACTCGCGACGGAAGTTGATCGCGCGTCGACCGCGGCATTAACAACAACCCGGCGCCACCCATAAATTTAACAAATCGAAATCCAGCGGGCCAGTCATCAAAAGGAAAAACTCGATTGCTAGTATAATTAAACAAACAACAACAATCGGATTCGTTTTATTATAATTTCATAATTTTATCACATATTGCACACAACGCGAGCGCCGCCACAATTTCTGCGTATGCAATTAATATAAAACAAAAATGTCATTCATGCCCCCGCTGGCCATCAATACGGGGACGGCTTCGCCAAACCCGCCGTGTTTGTCGCCCGCAATTCCCGCCACATTCGGCGCGCAAAGGTATTATTGCCCGAAAATCAGCCCCAACACCGTTCGCAGGTCGCGCCCCGGCACGGGCGCGCCGCGCTGGTTGAGCACGAGCGATTTGCAGCGCCACGCCTTGAGAATTGCGTCGTCCTTCCAGACTATCCTCGCCTCGCCCGCGATGCCCACAATCTCCGTCGCGCCAAGCGGTGTCCACGCGAAGGGAATCCCCGTCTCGTTGAACTGAATCTCCCAGCCGCCCACGCCGCCGGGTGGCACCGGCTTGGTCAGCAACGCCGGATAACGCCGCGTAAAATCAGGCACCGTGCGCGTGACATAACGCACGCGCACCGCCGGTTTCATCCGCGCAAAATACGCGCGAAAATCAGGAGCCGCCCCCGTTCGCCACTTGCTGAAAAAATCCAGCGGATCAAACCCCATCAGGTTCATTCCATTCCAGACGCCGTGTTTGTTTTTGCCGCTGAAATTTTGCGCGTCATACCACGGCTGAAAATTGTCAGTCAGCCGCACGCCGAGTTCGAAGTGCAGATGCGCGCGGCTTTTCGGAATTGCGATCACATCCGAGCTGCGCCCCATCGTCGCGATGCGCTGCCCGCGCGCGACCGTGTCGCCGGCGCGCAACCCCGGCTGCGCCGCGCTCAAATGCGCATACAACGAATACACCGCAGGCGACACGCCAGGATGCTCGATCACAATGTAGCGCCCGTAGTTGCTATTTCCGGGGACGAGGTTGATGTGGCGCACCACGCCCGGCAGCACCGCGAAGATCGCGTCGAGCGGCTCGTCCCGCGTATCGCGCAACGTCGGCATCAAGTCGATCCCCTCGTGAAAACGCCGGCCGCCGTTGCGCGTGCCGCCATACAATCCCGACGTGGTCACGCCCGACGCAGTCGGCTGGATATACGCCTCGATTCCCCTGCCCTGCATGAAAGCCGTGTTCGGCGTGGGCCACGCCATGTCGAGCTTTGCCGGTTGCGCCCGCGCCGCGCCCGCGAACAACAGCGCCAACGCCACGGCGACGGCTAATCTATAATGAATAATGTATAATTTATAATAAAAGGCCATGATGATAAATATCCCGGGTGTGGTTACTCGCCATCCGCTACTCACCGCCCGTCCCTTCCGTCAGCGCGCCCAGCATTTCGGAGGCAATCGCATCGGCCACGAGCCTGCCCTTCAAAGTAAGGCGCAACCTGCCGCCATCGCCCGTGGCAAGCGCGCCGTTTGTCAGCCGGTTCACAAGCGCGCCGACCGCCGCCCAGTTCAAGGCATCGGCGCCCGCCTTCTTGCGCAGCGCATCCATGTCCACGCCCTCGTTCATGCGCAGCCCAAAAATCAACGCGTCCTCGGCCAGCAACGCCGGCGACATCCTCACACGGTCCTCCGTGGCGCGCGCGCCGGTTTTCATGCCCTCCAGCCATTTCTCCAAATCGCGCGCATTTGCGCCGCGCCAGCCCGCGTGCTGCGACGCCGCGCTCGGGCCAAGGCCGATCCACTCCGCCATGCGCCATGTGTTCAAATTGTGGACGCATTCGAAACCGCGCCTCGAAAAGTTGGAAATCTCATACTGGGGAAATCCCGCGGCGTCCAGCTCCGCCCAAGTGCGCTCGTAGAGACGCGCCTCGCGCTCCGCGTCCAGCTTCACCTTGCCCTGCGAAAGTTTCACCCACAACGCCGTGTCCTCCTCAAAAGTCAGGCAATACGTCGAGAGATGATCCGGGCCGAGCGCGATTGCCTCGCGCACATCGGCAAGCCACGCCGCCTCCTCCTGCCCAGGCAGCGCGAACATCATGTCCAAGTTCACATTCTTGAAACCCGCCGCGCGAATCCGTTCGTAAGCGCGATAAATCTGCGACGGCGAGTGACGCCGCCCCAGCGCCTCCAGCAAATCCGCGCGGAAACTTTGCACGCCAAGCGAAATGCGCGTCACGCCAATCTCGCGCAACGCCTCCAGCCGCGCCTCCGACACCGAGCCCGGCGCCAGCTCAACCGACCACTCCCCTGGCGCGCCCTTCCCTTCCCAAAGCTCGCGCACAATTCCGCCCAGCCGCAGGATGTCCTTCGCGGCGAGCACCCCCGGCGTTCCCCCTCCCCAAAAAACCGTGTCCACCGTCCGCGCCTTTTCACCGTCGCCGATTTCCCGCCCGCCATTTTCCGTCAGGACTTCCATCTCGCGCGCAACCCCGTCCAGATACCGGCGCACCTTTTCCGCCGTCGGAGCCTCCTCGTAAAACGCGCAAAAATCGCATCGCGTCGCGCAAAACGGCACGTGCACATACAGTCCGAGCGCGCGATTTTCAGGGCGCGCGGGCTCGTCCGTATTCTTGAGGGAGTCAATTTCGCTCATTGCCAAGCGGGAATGTTTGTGTTGCGTTTGCGTCGTTTTTAACCGGAAAACACTCATGCAAAACAACCGCACCTTTCACGCGAGATCATTCTTTGTCATCATCAGCGCCCTTGCCGTCCTCGTGCTGGCCGGGTGCGGCACGCCGTCCATCACCAACCTGACGGCACCGTCGCTTCCGCCCAACCCGTCGCAGATCTACACGATCACCGCGCGCATCAAGCCGCAGGCCTCCAACGTCGTCGAGGGCAGCACCGTCGCCAAGCTCATCATCGACGGCAACGCCCACAAGATGACCATGATTCCCGACACCCCCGGCATCTACGAATACGAATTCCAGGCGCCCCCCGGCGTGACCGAACTTCGCTACTACTTCCTCATCGAGTATCAAGTTTCCAATATCGGCATCCTCCGCTCGCGCACCGATTACAGCCCGTTGCAAGTCGCCACGATTGTGGGGCGCGACGCCGTCGGACTCAGCTCCAACCGCGGCCCCGCCGGCTCGCGAATCGCCATCACCGGACGCGGCTTCACCAGCCACGACAACGTCTATTTCAACGACAGCCTCGCGCGCTCCATCTACGACTCCGCAAACTCAATCAGCTTCTACGTGCCCGATCTTCCCGCCGAGCAAAACTACACCATCTCGATCGGCGACGTCCCCGGCAAACTCGTGATCGGCACATTCCGAATCGACCCCGGCGCGGACTCCGGCTCCGCCGCAACCGTGATTCACAACAATCCGCAACCAGCCGCCGACACGACAATGGCCACCGTGCAAACCACGCAACAAGGCGGCACGCTCACGGTCAGCCCCTCGGAAATCAAAATTCGCAAGAGCCAGACGCTCGTGCTCAAGTTCATCACGCCGCAAGTCGTGCAAGGCGCGCCCATGCTCATCGACGTGACGACCGACATCCCCGAAAGCGTGATCATGCCCGAAGTTTACGTGCAGCCCGGCAGCAACGTCGGCAGCGTCACCATCGAAGGCGGACGCCCCGGCACCGGCCATCTCTACGCGCAAATGCCCGGCGCCGACAAACCGCTCGTGATCCCCGTCACCATCCAGCCGCTCAACTGACGCGCGCAAAAGAAAACAATTCCATTTCTCACAAACGCCCCGGATTTTCCCGGGGCGTTTTTCATGAAAGGCCGCCCCTACTTCAACATCCGCACGCGGCGGTCTTTTCTTGGGAATTGCAGGGTCACCACGGTTCCCGCGCCCTCGCGGCTTTCGATGCCGATCTGGCCGCCGTGCTCGCGCATGATGCGTTGCACGATCATCAGCCCGAGACCGTGACCGCCCTGCTTGGTCGTGTGATACGGCTGAAACAGCTTCGCGAGATCGGCCTGCTTGATGCCCGCGCCGGTGTCTCCAAAAAGCAAATACACATTGTCGTCGTCCGCGCGCGCCTTGACGCGCAACACGCCGCCGGGCTGCATCGCCTCCATCGCGTTTTTGTTGATGTTAAAAAACACCTGCTTGAGCTGGTTGCGATCCGCCATCACTAGGGGCAGGTCTCCCGGCGCCTCGACCTCGACCGTAATGCCGCGATCCTCCAGTTCGCGCCGCTGAAAATGCAGCACGTCGGCGAGCACTTCGCTGACCTGCGTCTCGCACAAATCGGGCGGACGCGGATGCACCGCCTCCAGAAAATTCGTGATGATTCCATCGAGGCGCTTCACCTCCTCCTGGCAAACGCCAATCGACTCGGACAGCGCGTCGGCGTCCTTTTTTGCGGAGCCCTTGAGTTTTTTCAAACGACGTTCGATGAGCTGCAGATGAATTGTGAGGGAGTTGAGCGGATTGCCGAGCTCGTGCGCCACGCCGGCAGCGAGCAGTCGGATCGACGACGTGCGCTCGTCCGCGATGCGTTGCTCCGTCTTTTCGCGCTCGTTGGTAATGTCGCCCAGAATCACGGCGTATTGCTGCCGCCCGCCGTTTTCGTCCGAGAAAAACGGCACCATGTAGAGCCGCAACACGCGCGACTCGGGATAGGTCAGCTCGATCTCTCGCGTCATCGCATGGGCCGCCTGCACGGCGTCGTCGCGCGCGTCCTCGCTCACATCGATGATCGGCGGACGCAGCCCCGGCACAAAACGCCAGAGCACCACATCGCCGAGCTGGTCGTCGCGCAGGCCGAGCATTTTGCCGGCGGTCTGGTTCGCATACTCGACGTGCCCGTCGGCATCGACCAGAATCACGCCGTCCTTGAGCACGTTGAAAATGTTTTCGAGCAGGCGGCGTTCCCGCGCGAGACGCTGCACGAGGCTGGCACGGCTGGCGGGATCGAGGCTGTCGAACCTGCCCAGGACATGATCAAGCGATTTATATGTTTTGGCCGCCATTTTCGAAAAACGATAATTGCCCCGGATCCTCGCGATGGTCGAGCAGCTTGCGCAAGAATTTCGCGCGATGCTGCGGGCAGCTTCCCTTTTCCAGCACCGCCTCGCGATGCCTTTCGGTGCCGTAACCCTTGTGCTGGTCGAAGCCGTAGCCCGGATGCTCGCCGTCGAGCTCCGTCATCAGGCGGTCGCGCGTCACCTTCGCGATGATCGACGCCATCGCGATGCAAAGCGAGCGCGCGTCGCCGCCGACAACCCCGGTGTGCGGATACGGAAAACTTTTCAGCGGCAATCCGTCGACCAGGATGCGGCACGACAATTTTTGCCCAAAAAACGGACTGCGCGTTTCCATGTCCGCAAATAATTCCGGCTCGCCGGGCTTGCTGCGGCGAAAGGCCGCCGGCGGATAAATGCCCTCGAGCGCGCGCCGCATGGCGAGCTTTGTGGCGCCGAGGATGTCGAGGTGCTCGATCTCGTCCACCGACGCGACACCGTGATGCGCGTGGATGAGCCCGCCGCGGGCAAGCTTGTCGAGGTCGTTCCACGCCTCCTCGCGTCCGGCGGCGGTGAGCTGCTTCGAATCGTTGATGCGCCCCGCGTTTCGCATGGCCCAGTTGCTCGTCAGAAACTCGCACGTCACGAGCACGGCGGCGGCCACAACCGGCCCGGCGAGAGCGCCCCGGCCGGCCTCGTCGACACCGATGAGGGTTTCGTAACCGTTGATCTGTTTTAAGTCGTAGCCGCGCAGCTGGCGGCGTTTCATGCGTTCCGGTTGTAAGACTCGCCGCCCGTGGTGCAAGCACGCTGATTCGGTCGTTGCCACGTGAAAAATCGCGCCAAGTCCGCCATGTTTCACGCGCGCATCGATGTTTTACTTCAAACGGCGATGCATTTTTTCCAAAATTTCCCTTGCCAGACCCGCGCGGGCACCTTTGCCTCGCCGACTCTAATCTAATCGAAACATGGCAAGAATTTGTGCAATAACAGGCAAACGCCCAACCAAGGGCAGCCGCATTAACCGCAAGGGTCAGTCCAAAAAGAGCGGAGGCATCGGCACGCACGTGACGAGCATCACTCCCCGCAAATTCCGCCCGAACCTTCAGCGAATTCGAATTAAGACCGCAAACGGCGGCACCAAGCGCGTTCTCGTCTCCGTGAAGGCGATTAAGGCAGGTCTCGTCGAAAAAGTTTAATCCGCGAGCCCTCGTATCACGCACCCATTTCCAAAAGCCCGCGGATCAAGCCGCGGGCTTTTTGTTTTTTCTCACTCCCTCTCCAGCATCACACTACAAACTCCACACTTCGCATTCCCATGAGCACACCCACCCAGGTCAAAATATACGACACCACCCTCCGCGACGGCACGCAGGGCGAGGGCATCAACTTCTCAGTCACCGACAAACTCCTCATCGCGCAAAAACTCGACCAGTTCGGCGTGGACTACATCGAGGGCGGCTTTCCCGGCTCCAACCCGCGCGACATCACGTTTTTCCAGGAGGCGCAAAAACTCAAACTCAAGCACGCACGCCTCGCCGCCTTCGGCTCCACCCGCCGCGCCAACACCAAGGCCGACGCGGACCCGCAGCTCCGCATGCTTCTCGACAGCGGCATGCCCGTCATGACCATCGTCGGCAAGACGTGGACGCTCCATGTCACAGAAATTCTCAACACCACCCTCGAGGAAAACCTCGCCATGATCGGCGATTCCGTCGCCTACCTCACCGCGCAGGGACGCGAGGTGATCTACGACGCCGAGCACTTTTTCGACGGCTACAAAGTCAACCCCGACTACGCGCTCAGCACGCTCGCCACCGCGCTCAAAAACGGCGCCTCCAACATCACTCTTTGCGACACCAACGGCGGCACGCTCGCGCACGACTTTGAAAAAATCGTCGCGCGTGTAGTCGGCGAATTCGGCCCCGACAAGGTCGGCATCCACACGCATAACGACTCAGGCCTCGCCGTCGCGCTCTCGCTCGCCGGTGTCTCCGCCGGGGCGCGCCTCGTGCAAGGCACCGTCAACGGCTACGGCGAACGCACCGGCAACGCCAACCTCGTAACCATCCTCCCCAGCCTCTTCCTCAAAATGGGCTGCACCGCGCATTGCGCGCCCAGGCTCGAGGAGCTGCGCGAGCTCTCGCTCTACTTCGACGAACTCGCCAACCTCCCCCCCGACACCAAGACGCCCTATGTCGGCGCCTCGGCCTTCGCGCACAAAGGCGGCCTCCACGCCAACGCCGCGCAAAAGGTCAAATCCAGTTACGAGCACATCGACCCGTCGCTCGTTGGCAACCGCACCCGCATCCTCGTGTCCGACATGGCCGGTCGCACCAGCATCGCCACCAAGGCGCGCGAGCTCGGCTACGAATTCGACGAAAAATCCCCCACCATCGCCGACCTCATCAAGCAACTCAAGACGCGCGAGTTCGAAGGCTACGAATACGAGGCCGCCGACGCCTCGCTCAAGCTCCTCATCGCGAAAAACCTCGGCCACTACAAACCCGCCTTCGAGCTTGAGGCCTACCGCGTCATCATCGAGCGCCGCCACGACGAACTCGTCTCCGAGGCCACCGTCAAAATCAAGGTCAACGGACAAACCTACCTCACCGTCTCCGAGGCCAACGGCCCGGTGGCCGCGCTCGACCGCGCCCTGCGCGACGCGCTCGAACCCGTCTATCCGCAAATCAAAACCGTCACCCTTGCCGACTACAAAGTGCGCATCCTGGACAGCCAGCAGCACGCCGCCGCGCGCACCCGGGTTCTCATCGAAACAAACGACGACCATGGAAACATCTGGGGCACCGTCGGCGTGAGCGACAATATCATCGATGCCAGCTGGGAGGCGCTCCGCGACTCGGTCGAATACAAACTGCTGCAAGGATAACCCCGGCAACGCAACCCGGCCCAAACTAAAATAAACCGGCCGGTTTTCATGGGGAGTGCAACCTATGGGTTGCGCTGTTTATGATCTGATTTTGGTCTTCAACGGGTGGGACGCGCTCGCCGAGCGCGCCGAGAATCGCGAAGAATAAAACATCAAACGCGCCTAAACCGCGTTTGCCGTGATGAACGCCTTGATCGCGGCGGGATCGGCATTGATCTTGTGCTTCACCAGCGGGCGCGCTTTCAAAATTTCGAGCGCGGGATCGGTCGGCTCCATGCCGATGGCCTCGCGAATCGTGTCGGGGAATTTCGCCGGGCTCGCCGTCGCGAGCACCACGCTAGCGCGGTCGCGCGAGAGATCCTTGAAAGCGCATGCCGTGTGCGGGTCGACGATGTATCCGAAATCCTGATACACACGCTTGATGATGCCGGGGATTTCCGCGTCGTCGCAGCGCGAAGCGCTGAATGTGTCGCGGTCGAAATTTTCGAACACGTAGCGACCGGTCGTCTTGAACGTGCTCATGACCTCGCGCACCCTGGCCGTGTCGCGTCCGAGGCTGTAATAAAGGAAGCGCTCGAAGTTCGACGACACTTGGATGTCCATCGACGGCGCGAGGCTCGGGCGGACATCCGCCACGCTGTATTCGCCGGTCGTGAAGAGGCGGTGGAGAATGTCGTTCTGGTTTGTGGCAACCTTGAAGCCGCGAATCGGCACGCCCATTTTTTGGAGCATCCAGCCGGCGAGCACATTTCCAAAATTGCCGGTCGGCACGACAAACTCCGCCGAGGCGCGCGCGCCCTCCGGCAGGCGCAGCCATGCGGACAAATAATAAACGCATTGCGCGAGCACGCGGGCGAGGTTGATCGAGTTGACCGCCGACAGATGGTAGCGCGTGCGGAATTCCTGGTCGCCAAAGACGTCCTTCAACGCGGATTGCGCGTCGTCGAAAGTGCCGTCGATTGCGAGCGCGAAGACGTTTTTCGCGCCGGTGCAGGCCATCTGGCGCTCCTGCAGCGGCGAGGTGCGCCCGTCGGGATAAAGGATGAAGATGGCGGTGCCAGGTTTGCCAAGAAGCCCGTGAATCGCGGCCGAACCGGTGTCGCCGGATGTCGCCCCGAGGACGTTGATCGACTCGCCGCGCACACGGCATTGGTGCTCGTAGAGATTGCCGAGCACTTGCAGGGCGAAGTCCTTGAACGCGAGCGTGGGGCCGTGGAAAAGTTCGAGCACAAACAAATCCGGCGAGAGCTGCTTGAGCGGCGCGATTTCGGGAACGGAAAACGTGGTGTAGGATTTCGCGATGATCGCGCGCAGTGTCTCCTCCGGAATATCGGTCGCGAAGTGGCGCAGAAACTCGAAGCACAATCCCGCGTAGTCGTTTTTCAACGCGTCGAAGCGCGCGAGCTGCGCGGCATCGAACGCGGGCAACGTCTCAGGCAGAAACAAGCCGCCGTCCGGCGCGAGCCCGGTGGCGACGGCGTCGGAGAAAGAGAGTGCCGGAGTTTGTCCGCGTGTGGATGTATAGCGCATGAGAAGAAGAGGCCAGAAAACCAGAGGCCAGAGTGCCAGAGGTCGGAAGACGAAGTATTGAAATTAGAAAATTATGTTATGACTGTTTGTCATCGTCGCTCAATAGGAATGGTTCGGGATTGCGAATCATGCTTCCCAGCATTCGGCCCACTTCCCGGGCCAGTTCCACGTGTTCATCGAATTCAGGTTGATTGATATATCCGTGACTGCGCGCGAAGCGGAGCCAGTTTTCGGATTCCAGCAATTCGCCGTCGGCATCGGTAAGCTTGCTGATGAAATGAGCCCTGTAGCGTCGCTTGGCCCATGATTCGCAGATGTTGCCACTCACCGAGCGCGCAGACCGGCGAACCTGATCGGTCAGGGCGTAACGTTCTTCGCGCGGCCAGTTTCTGGACAACTCAAATATGCGACACCCGAAATCGAACGCCTTTTGCCACACAATCAAATCGGTGTAATGGCGAATCAATCCCATGGGTTGTCAATGTTTGGGCATTCTGGCCTCTGGCTATCTGGTCTTCTGGCTTTCCGGCCTCTTGCCTTCCCTTTTCACGCGTCGAGTCCGAAGACCTTGTGCGCGATGCGGGCGGCTTCGTCGACGCGCTCGCTGGAGATGACGACGGAAATTTTGATCTCGGAGGTTGTGATCATGTCGATGTTCACATTGGCGTCGGCAAGCGTCTGGAAAAGCGTCGCGGCCACGCCGCTGTGCGTTTTCATGCCAACTCCGACCACGGAAAGCTTAGCGATATCCTCCTGGATCGTCACGTTGCCGCCGCCGATTTCCACGAGCACGGGGGCGAGCGTTTGCTGCGCCTTCTTGGAGTCAACCTGCGGAACGGTGAAGGAGAGGTTGGCGACGCCGTTGCGGCCCACGTTCTGGACAATCATGTCGACGATGACATTCGCGTCGGCCAGGGCGCGGAACACCTTGGCGGCGGAGCCGGGCTTGTCGGCGATGTTGCTGACGGTGACCTTGGCCTGGTCCTTGTCGACGGCGACTCCGCGCACGACGACTTTTTCCATATACGAGACTTCTTCTTTCACGATTGTTCCTGGGTTGTGGTTAAAGGATGAGCGGACTTCAAAAACGACGCCGTATTTCTTGGCGAACTCGACCGAGCGGCTTTGCATGACTTTCGAACCCGACGAGGCGAGCTCGAGCATTTCGTCGTAGGAAATCTCGTCGATTTTCTGCGCGGTTTTCACAATGCGCGGGTCGGCCGTGTAGACGCCGTCAACGTCGGTGTAGATTTCGCATTTGTCGGCCTTGAGCGGCGCGGCGAGCGCGATGGCGGTGAGGTCGGAGCCGCCGCGGCCAAGCGTCGTTAACTGTCCCGCGGCGTTGATGCCTTGAAAGCCGGCGACGATCACGACCTTGTCCTGCTTGAGCGCCTCCTCGATTTGTTTGGGCGTGATGGTTTGGATCTTGGCGCGTGTGTGCGCGTCGTTGGTGAGGATGCCCGCCTGCGCGCCGGTGAAACTGACCGCGGGCACGCCAAGCGCGTGCAATGCCATCGCGGTCAGCGCGATGGTTTCCTGTTCGCCGACGGCGAGGAGCATGTCCATTTCGCGCTCGCTGGGCGCGTCGCTGATGGCCTTGGCGCGCGCGATGAGCTCGTTCGTCACGCCCGAACGGGCAGAAACGACAACGACTACTTCGTTGCCATCGTCGCGGGTGAGTTTGACGCGTTCCGCGACTTTTTTGATGCGTTCGACGTCACCGACTGAGGTGCCGCCATATTTTTGGACGATGCGTGCCATGTAGGAATAGAGACGAAAGTTGAGACTAAAAAACAAGTTTTGCCCTCCCGGCGAGAGGAAAAACGAACTGTGCGGGCCTGAAGCCCCAAGGCCGGGGCAATGCATCAGCAGCGAGGGAAGCCCCGGCACCGCTCCATTGAGCATGCACAACCCATTCATCCCGCGCTCGCAAGCTCCGCCCGCGGACGCGGCACCTCATGAAAACAGTAACTTGCGGCTCGCAAAAACCGTCACAGTTCTTGTGAATGCTGTTTCGATCAACTTATGCCTGCCGACCCTGACGCGCCTTTTGACATCGCCCGCTGCCTGGAGCGGGTGCGCGCGCGTGATCAGGAGGCCGCGCGCGAGCTGGTCGAGCACCTTTACCCGTTGGTCATCCGCATTGTCCGCTCGCATCTTCCCCGCCGCGTGCCGGAGGAGGATCTCGCACAGGAGGTGTTTATGAAAATGTTCACGCGCCTCGGCCAATACCAGGGAGCCATGCCGCTCTCGCACTGGGTTTCGCGCATCGCGGTGACAACATGCATCGACCATCTGCGCGCCCAAAAACGCCGCCCCGAGTTTCGCTGGGCCGATCTTTCCGAGACAGAAGCCGAGGTTCTGGACAGCGTCATCACCAACGAAAACGATGTGGCCGCGGGCGACGCCTTCGCCGCGCGCGAACTCGTCCACCGGCTTCTCGACCAGCTCAAGCCCGAGGATCGCATGGTCATCCAACTGCTCGACCTCGAGCAAAAAACACTCGCCGAAATCAGCGCGCTCACCGGCTGGAACACCACGCTCATCAAGGTCCGCGCCTTTCGCGCGCGGCGCAAGTTGCGTAAATTTTTTCAAGAACTAAAAAAGGAGGAACGCTCATGAATCCCGCCACACCGAGAACAACCGCATGGAAACGACTGTCGGAGGCCGCCCGGCGCTCGCAATTTGAAAACGTAAGCGAAATCCCCGCGCCCTATGGGTTCGCCACGCGCGTCGCCGCCCGCGCGCTCAGCATGCCGCCAACCTCCGCCGGGCCGTTTTTCGTGGCCAAGCTCACACTCCGCGGGCTCTGCATCGCCGGCCTGCTTGCCATTGTCAGCGTGACCATCAACCTCGGCCCGATCCTGCGCAACATCGACAAGGCGGCCGGTGACCTCGGCGGCACGTCCATCGAGGCCGTTGAAGTTGAGAACAACACCGAAGCCCCCGCCCAGCCCTGAGCCTCCCGCACATTTCGAAATGAACAAAACCATCATCACCGTATTTGCCCTGATCGGCATTTTTTTCTGCGGCGCCATCGCGGGCGGTGTCTTCGCCGTGCGTTATGTGAATGTGACCGTGCAAAGAAAAGCCGCCGCCCAGCAACTCAGCAACCAGCAATGGGTGCGCATCACCAACCGCCTCGACCCCACGCCGGAACAGCGCGAGCAGATCAAGGCCATCGTCACCGTTTACATGGAGAAACAACAGGCCTCGCGCCAAATCGAACGCGACGCCTCGGCCAAGCTGCACAACGACATTCGCGCCGTCCTCACGCCCGGGCAAGTGGAGGAATACGACAAAATCCGCGCCCGCCATCGTGAAAACGAAAGACTCTGGCAGCGCTGGTATAAGGAACAGCGGGCCAGGCACGGCGAATCCCCGCTTGTGAACCCGAAGCGCGTCGACTTGAAAAACAAGAAGGACAAGAACCGGGAAAAGCCTCCCGCCCCCGCCGCGCCGGAAAAATAACCGGGCGCGGAGATCGCCGAATTGCCGCCCCTCCCGAATCCGATCAGATCACCAGAAAATCCTTTTTCGAGGAACCCTTGACCTTGTAAATTACGATGTTGTTGCCGTCGGGATCGTTCACCGTGGCCTGATAAGTGCCCGAAATTTCGGCGGGCATCGTCACGAAGGTCGTGTCGCGCGAGCGCAACGAGGCGATGACGTCGTTGAAATTGTCCACCTCGAACGCCACGGTGACTCGCGGCATGTTTGCCACGGGCAGCTGCCCCTCGCACTTGATCGTGATGCGCCCCGAGTCCAAGTCGTAGTCAATCGAACCGCGCCCGTCCTTTTCAAAAATTCGGGCGGGCAGCAAATGAAGCGCATCCTCGTAGAATTTTCTCGCACGGGCGATGTCGGACACGGGCAAAACAACGAATGCGATTTTGGTGATTTTCATGATATCGTGAGTAGTTAGACAGAGTTTCCGCGCAAATCAATCCGCCTCCAGCCAAACCGTCTTGTAGGGATGGTGGTCGAGCAGGGTCGGATGCCAGTTCCTGACCGAAGGCCGGATCAAAAAAACGTGCGAATAATGATAGAGCGGAATCATCGGCGACTGCCTCAGCAAAATCGCCTCCGCCTTTTGCAGCAACGCCGCGCGCGCCTGTTTGTCCGTGGTGCGCGCCGCCTGGTAAAGCAGCTGGTCGAAAGCCGCGTCGCTCCAGCCCGTGTGATTGTTTCCGCTCGACGATTCCCATACCTCGAGAAACGAAAGCGCGTCGGCGTAATCGGCCATCCACGCCGAGCGCAGCACCTGATAATCGCGCGTCCTGCGCGCGCCGAGCACAGTTTTGTTCTCCTGATTGACGAGCGTCACGGTCAGCCCCAGCTCACGCCGCCACATTTCCTGCACCGCCTCGGCCACGGCGCGATGGCTCTCCGATGTGTTGAAAAGGAGCTCGACCGGCGGAGCGCCCTTCCCCTCCGGATAACCCGCCTCGGCGAGCAGGGCGCGCGCCGCGTTTGCGTCGTGCCTCAACGCGCCGGGAACCGGCTTGCCGTCCGCGCGCGCATGGGCATCCGGCGGCACAAATTCGTATGCGGGCGACTGCACGCCGCGGAGGATTTGCGTCGCGATGAGCTTGCGGTCAACCGCCATCGAAAGCGCGCGCCGCACTCGCACATCGTTCAAGAACGGACGCTCCGTGTTGACGCGGTAAAACTCGGTTCCCAAATACGGATCGACACGCAACAGCCCCGGCGAATTGCGACGATACGCGTCGATCTTCGAGGGGGAAAGCGCCTCGGTCAGGTGAAGCTGCCCCGCGCGAAACGCGCGCTCCTCGGCATCGCGACTCTCGAACGAATAAAACACGACCCCGTTCAGCCGCACATTTTCGGCATCCCAATAGGTCGGCGATTTTTCGACCGATATCCGCTGGCCGTGCCGCCATTCCTTGAGGGCGAACGCGCCGTTCCCGACAAAGCGCCCCGGTCTCGCCCAGTCGGTTTTGCGATCCGCAAGCGCGCCGTGCGTCTCGATCGAACGCGCGTGCACTGGGAAAAATGCCGTGTGATTGAGCATCGACAAAAAATTCGCGCACGGATGCTCCAGCGTGATCTTCAGCGTGCGCTCATTAACCGCCACCGCGCCCACTTGCGCAAAATCCTCCAAGTGCCCCTTGTGATACGCCTCCGCGTTTTGGATGATGTATAAAAAGTGCGCGTAATCCGCGGCGAGCGACGGCGAAAGCATGCGCTTGAACGACGCCACAAAATCACCCGCCGTCACCGGGTCGCCGTTGCTCCAGCGTGCGTTGTCGCGCAGCAGAAACGTGTAGGCCAACCCGTCCCGCGAAACATTCCAGCTCTCCGCGACGCCCGGCTCCGGTGACAGGTCAACCGGATTCTCCGTCACAAGCCCCTCGAGCAGCGCCGACAAAATATTATACTCCGAAGTCCCCGTCGCCAGGTGCGGATCGAGCGTCGCGATCTCCGGCCCCGCGCCTCGATGCAAAACCTGCTCGCGATTTCCACTGTCGATGGCGCGCTCGCGCTGAAAACAGGAGCCCAGCGCAAAAACGCCGAGGGCCGCCGCCGCGCAAAAGATTCGTTGAAAGATACGATGAGCCATGGAAACAGTTTGTCGCGCACCCAATACCATCAGCCGCGCCGTCGCAAGCGCGGAGCTCGCGGTGAATGTGTTTCTCTTGGCTTGCGAACAATTTTCGCCGCCCGCACCCTTGCCGCCAAGATGCCTCCCCGCCGCCATCCCCTTCCCCGGGTTTTCACGCTGCTCGCCGCATTGATCGCGATCGCGCTGCCCGCCCATTTGGCAAAAGCCGCGCCCTGGGCCAATCTCGAGACCGACTTGCCCCAGGATCCCGCGCTCGTCCTCGGCGAACTGCCCAACGGTTTTCGCTACGCGCTTCTGCCAAACGCCGAGCCCGCGAACCGCGTCTCGCTCCGGCTGCTTGTATCCGTTGGATCGATACACGAAAACGACAACGAGCGCGGCATCGCCCACTTCATCGAGCACATGGCGTTTCGCGGCACGCGCAACAAGCCCGGAGGCGGGCTCATTGCCAAGCTGGAACGCATGGGCGTCAGCTTCGGCCCCGACCACACAGCATTCACCTCATTCAACAACACCATCTACCACCTCGAGCTGCCCGACGTTTCCGAGTCCACCCTGCGCGAGGGCTTGCGAGTCTTCCGCGAATACGCATCCGGCATCGAATTCGCGTCCGGCGACATAGAGCTCGAACGCGGCGTGATTCTCAGCGAAATGGCCACGCGCGACACCGGCATGGCGCGCGCTGCCCAGCGCTACAGCGCGTTCATCTGGCCCTCCGCGCGCGAAAACAGCCGCTCTCCCATCGGTGTCGAAAAACAAATCCGCCGCTTCACCCAAAAACAATTCCGCGCATTTTATGACGCGTGGTATCGCCCCGAGCGCATGGCGCTCATCGCCGTGGGGCAGATCGACCCCGATGCCCTGCGCGCGATGATCGCGGATGAGTTTTCCCCGCTTGCCGCGCGCGCCCCCGCGCGCCCGGAACCGCCGCCGCCATCCCCGCGCCCTGCCTCCAGGAAACTGCCGGCTGTCGGCGTCTTCACCCACAACGAACTCACCGGCATGGGTGTTATGCAAACCTGCGCGTGGGCCGAGCCGCCCGCGCCCTTCACGCGCGAGAAACTCGCCGAGCACACGCGCCGCAACCTCGCCCTGTCCATGTTCACCCGCCGCCTGACGCTCCGCGCCCGCCAACCCGGCGCGCCGTTCGGCGCTCCAAATGTCGAATACACGCAACTTTTCCCCGGCCTGCGCATGGTCCAGTTTGCCGTTCCCGGCGACCTCAACAAAACTGACATCGTCATCGCCGCCGCCGAGCAATCCCTCCGCGCCGCGATCGAGCACGGTTTCACCCAAGGCGAGCTCGACGAGGCAAAGGCCGACCTCGTCAACCGCTACCGCCAGGGTGCCCTTTACGCCCCTTCCCGAAAATCGGCGATGCTCGCCTCGCAACTCGCCTACTTTTTGCTCCATGGCGAGGGATTCTCCACGCCCGAAACAACCTGGCGCGAAGTCGAAAAACCAATCGCCGACGCCACACTCGACGAATGCAACGCCGCCTTTGCCAAGCTCTGGAGCCGCGCCCCCGTGCGCACATTTATCAACGGCAACATCCGCCTCCTGCCCTCCAAGCCCGCCGCCTTTGAGAAAAAAATCGCGGCCAGCCGCGCAATCCCCGTCAAGCCGCCCGCCGGAATCAAGGCGCTCGATTTTGCCTACACCGATTTCGGCAAGCCCGGACTCATTGCGGAAACCAAAACGCTCCCCGAAATCGACGCGCACCTTGTCCGCTTCGAGAACAATATTCTTCTCAACTTCAAGCACACCGAATACGAAAAAGACTACGTTCTCATAAACCTCCGCATCGGGCACGGAAAACGCGAGGAACCCAAAAACGTTCCCGGCATCGGACTCCTCGCATCAAAAGCCTTTCTTTTCGGCGGACTGGGCCGTCACACCGCAGCCGAAATCACCCAGCTCAACGCGCGGCATCTGCTCGACATTGATTTTATAGTCGCCGACGACGCCGCGCACTTTTACGCCCAATGCCCGGTGCGGTCGCTCCCCTACGCGCTTCAAATGATGACCGCCTTCATCACCGACGCCGCCTATCGGCCCGAGTCGTTCGTTCTCGCCCGGCCCGATCTCACAACACTGTTCCAGCACACCCTTTCGTCGCCCTCCGCAAACCTGAACGCGATTTGCGAACGCGCGCTCACGCGCGACACGCGCTTCGGCTGGCCCAATTACGACGAGCCCGCCTCCCGCACCGTCAACGAGCTTCGCGAATGGCTCGTCCCCCTTTTCACCTACGACGACATTGAGCTGAGCATCGTCGGCGATGTCGATTTGCAAGCCGCCCTCGATGCCGCCGCCGGGACGTTGGGCGCCCTTCCCGTTCGCGCCAAGCGCCTCCCGCCAAAACCCAACACCGGCATCGCCTTCGCCCCCGCGCCCTCCGCGCCCATTGTCATCAATGTGAACCCCGCGCTCAAACAAGGCGCGTTCCTCCTCGTCTGGCCCGTGCCCGACGCCGGCGACACGCACCAAGACCGAGCCCGTGTGCTTCTTGCCGACGCGCTCGACAATGCCGTCCGCCTTTGCATCCGCGAACAACTCGGCGCCGCCTACGTCTCATCCGCCGCCTATGCCACGCACGACGGTTTCGACAATTTCAACTACCTCTTCGTCGGCGCCGAGGTTGACCGCGGCTCGCTCGACAAAGCCATCAACGCCGTGCGCAAAACAATCGCCCGAATCGCCGCCAATGGTTTCAGTGACGACGAATTCCTGCGCGCCAAAAGGCCCTTCGTCGAACACTACGACCAGCAATCCCGCACCAATGCCTACTGGGGCTACACCGTCCTGCGCGACATTCAAAACCGCCCCGAACGCCTCACCCAGGCGCTGACACGCCTTGCCGACGTCTCCTCCATAACACGCGACGAAATCAACGCCATCGCCGCCCGCCACCTCCGCGACGAAACCCTTTTCCTTTTCAAAACAGCCCCCGCGAAAAAATAGGGCTGTTTAATTGAACTGTATCCGCGCCGTTAAAGGCCAACCCCGGCCATCGCAAATGGCATAAAACCTAATCGCGTCCGTCGGTCATTATGATCGGGAGGATCAGGCCTTTCTTGTCGTAACGCACGCGCTCAATCGCAATTTGCCGGCGCGTGTTATACGGGCCATCCCCGGTCTGGCCGTCATAGCGGTGGTAAACAATAAGGTCGGAACCGTCGGCGGGATTTTTGAAAAAGGAATGGTGCCCGGGTCCCTTGTGCGATGCGTCGCTTTTCAAAATCGCGCCGCGATATTTCCACGGGCCAACGGGGGATTTTGACGTCGCGTAGTGCACAGAATAGGAAGCCCTCTTGTAGCTTCCGTGGCTGTAGGACAAATAATACACGCCGTCGCGAAAATGCATGAACGCGCCTTCCGTAAAATGCGGAGGCGTCTTCACGGGGATTTCGGCGGCGAAGCTGACCATGTCTTTGTTCAGCTCAAACACGCGCAATTTCGAGCCGGCGCTTCCGCCGGCGTAGAAATAATATTTTCCCGACTTCGGGTCGGCGAAAACCATCGGGTCAATTGCCTCGAAGCCTCTCTTGCCCTCGTCGTCGAGGAGCGGGCGCCCGCTGTCAACAAACGGCCCGGCGGGACTCGCCGCGGTGGCGACACCGATGCGCGAGCGTTTCGGGCCGACGGAATAATAAAAATACCAAGTGCCGTCGCGCTCAATGATGCCGGGTGCCCATGCGCCGTGATGCGCGCGTCCGTCCACCCCCACCCACGGCACGTCCTTGAAATCCAGCACGGGACCGTGGCGCTTCCACGTTTTTAAATCGTCCGATGAAAACGCGTAAAAGCGATCTCTCGATATGGTGGGATATAGCCAGACGGTTTTGCCGGCGACCACCGCGTGGGGATCGGCGCCGTGCATCAGCGGATTGGCGAACTCGCCCGCACGGGCGTGATCCGCGGCGACGACGAACCCCGCAATGCAAACGAGCAGGATTGCGTGGCGGAAAACGGTTTTCATGATTGGCAAAAAAGTCGGAGCGTTAATGCGCGCAAGACTGCCGCCGCAAACGAACGAGACAACAAAAACCGCCAATATCCGCGATGACGCGGATTAGTTTGCGGACGGTTTTTTCCCGACAGTTTCCCACCAGTGCGTGAAGGTTTGGGCGTCGTCGCGAAGGTCAACGATTTCGCCGATGACCGGTGTGAGCAGGCGAAGGTTTGGGGCGCGCTCGCCCTGTGTGACTCGCCGGTGGGGATCGTCCCAGTCGTGATTTGAAATGCTGAACTTCGAGTTGTGCACGGGCAGCAGCCGCCTGGTTTTTAAATCGGCCGCGGCTTGCAGTGTTTCCTCCGGCATCATGTGGATGCTGGCCCAGTTTGGGTCGTATTGTCCGTTTTCGAGAATCGCGAGATCCATGGGACCGAAACGTTTGCCCGCCTCGGCGTAATGCGCGCCGTAGCCGCTGTCGCCCCCGATGTAGAAACGCAGCGCGGGCGTCTCCACAAAAAACGCGGCCCACATCGAGCGCTCATGCGAAAGGCCGCGCCCGGAAAAATGATGGGTGGTCAGGCAGTGCACTTTCACGCCCGCCTCCGGCGAGGTTTCGTCGCCCCAGTGCATTTCAATGATCTGCTCCGGCTTGAACCCCCAGTATTCGAGATGCTCGCCGACGCCGAGCGCGCAAACAACTTTCCCGACCTTGGGCCTCAGTTTCAAAACAGTCTCGTAGTCGAGGTGGTCCCAGTGATCGTGCGTGATGAAAAGATAATCGATGACGGGCAGGTCGCCGATCTCATACGCATCGGAGCCATTGAATGCCTTTGTGGTAAAGGAAACCGGCGAGGCCGCGCCGCTGAACACCGGATCAACCAGGATGCGTTTTCCGCCCGCCTGTATAAAATACGAGGAATGCCCGAACCAGACGAGAACATCGCGGCCGGCGTCGAGATTATGCAAGTCGCGCTTCACGGACGGAACAGGGGCGGACGGAGTGCGCTTGCTTTTGTCGCCAAAGAGAAATTTGCCGAACACCTCGAGCGTGCTCACGTTTTCCGGAGTTCGGGGCTTGGGCTCCACATTGCGAAATTTGCCGTTCTTGAAGTGCGGCGACTTTTGAATTCGTTCAAGGCGCGCGCCACTGGGAAGGCGTCCGAATTTCGGATGCTGCATGTATGCAAACACAAACAGCGCCATCGCGCCGACCAGGCTGAGTCCGATGATCAACATGCGCTTAATCCACTTTCTTGTTTTGGTTGTTTTTTTGGCGGACGCCATGCGGTGTAAAGTTTGACGAGTGGAACGGGCGCGCCGGGGATTTCCGAATTACAAACACGGCGGTGGGCGGAATGTCGCTGGCGCGTGGAACGACGAAACCGCCCCGCCCTGCGGTTACGCGCCGTTGGATTTTTGCTGTGTGCCGCGGACGGCCTCGGCGATGGTGTCGTCGCTGCCTCGCTGGACTTCGGCGTCGCCGAGTTCCTTGTTGAAGCGCATCGAGACGGTCTTCGAGACGCCGCGCTCCTCCATCGTCACGCCGTAGATCGCGTCGGCGGCGGCCACCGTGCGCTTGTTGTGCGTGATGATGATGAACTGGCTTTCGTTCGTGAAGTGCGAGAGCAGGTCCGTGAAACGGCCGATGTTGGACTCGTCGAGCGGCGCGTCGAGTTCGTCCAGCAAACAGAAGGGCGAGGGTTTCACCATGTAGAGCGCGAAGAGAAGCGCGACAGCGGTGAGCGTTTTTTGTCCGCCGGAGAGGAGCGAGATGCCCTTGAGTTTTGTGCCGGGGGGCTGCGCGGTGATTTCGATGCCGCTTTCGAGCGGGTCGTCGGCTTGCACGAGGTCGAGCGCGGCTTTGCCGCCGCCGAAGAGTTTTGTGAAGGTGTAGTCGAAGTTCTTTTTGATTTGCTCGAAGGTGATCTGGAACTGCTGCATCGAGGTGTTGTTGATTTCGTCGATGGTTTTCAGGAGTTCGGTTTTCGCGTTCACGAGGTCGTCGTTTTGCGTCTTGAGGAAGTCGTAGCGTTGCTTGAGCGAGCGGTATTCCTCGATGGCGACGAGGTTCACGTCGCCCATGCTGTTGATGCGCTGGCGCAGGCTGGCGACGTCGGAGCGGACTTGGTCCCAGTTGGTGTTGTCGAGCGCGGCAAGATCTGCCTCGGTGGGGTCGCCTTTTTGCTTTTGCTTGCGGCGGCGGGAGCGTTTGACGGGCTCGGCGGGAGCAGCGGCGGCGGCTTCGGCAGGTGCCGCTTGCGGCGCTTCTGCAGCGGATTCGGCGGATTCGGAAACGGACGGATCGGATTGATCGGACGGCGTGGACTGATCGGGCGCAGCGGCTTGATCGGAAGCAGGCTGCTGATCCTCCGGTTTCTGGTCTTCCGGCTTCTGGCTCTCTGGCTTCTGGCCTTCCTCTTCCTCGTCGTCGAGGTCGAGATTTTCGATGCCCTCGGGTTCGTCGTCGGCGTGCCAGAGGAGGTTTTTCCAGTCGAGCGTTGTGATGTCGGTTTGAAATTCGCGCTCGACTTCCTCCTTGAGAAAATCGGCCCGGGCGCGGCTTTCGGCGAGTTTCACCTCGCACTTGCTGAATTCGTCGTGCGCTTTTTCCGCCTCGACGCGGAGGCCGTCCTGCGTGCCTTCGACGCCGGTGATTTGTTGCTCAACCTCGACGAGTTGCACGCGGATTTGCTCCACTTGCTGCTGCGCGACGGTGATGGTTTCGTCGAGTGTTTCGGCGCGGGCGCGCTTGGCGGCCGTCTCGCCTTCGAGGTCCTGGATTTGCTGCGTCCAGAGTTCGATTTCCTGCTGGCGCTGGATGAGGAGGGTGCCGAGCTCGGCGCGACGGCGTTCCATGTCGGCGATGCCGCGGTCGAGGTAATCGACTTTGCTGCGTTGCTCGGAGGCGGCGAGGCGGGCGGAATTGAGGCTTTCGCGCTTGGTGTCGCGCTCGACACGGAGTTCGGCGAGGCGCGTCTCCATTTGCGCGATGCGCTCCTTGCCTTGCGTGTGAAGGGTTTCGGCCTCGGTGAGCTGGGTTTGCGCTTTTTCCCAGCGGGCGTGGGCTTCGTTGCGCGCGGCTTCGACCGAAGCGGTCTCGGCTTCCATGCGGCGAAGTTTGTTGGAAATGTCCTCGAGGGCTTTTTGCGCGTTGCGTTGCTCGGCCTGGATGGCGGCAACTTGTTGCGAGATGGCGAGTTCCTCCTCGCGTTTTTCGGCGAGGGCGGTTTCAGCCTCGGCGATGCGGGCGTTGATGGCGTCGCAGATGGTCTTTTGTTCGTCGTGCGCCTTTTGGTCGTCGGCCAGGGCGTTGGCGGTTTCGCGCATTTCGTTTTCGCGCTGGACGATGCTGCGGGGATTTTTCTTCGAGGAGCCGCCGGAGACGAGGCCGCGGCGGTCAACGTATTCGCCCTTGCGCGTGGCGACGGCGAGGAAGGAGAAGGCGGGGTTTTGTTTCCAGTAATCGAGGAAGGCGGTGAGGTCGTCGGCGATGTAGCAGGCGGAGAGGAGACCGGCGGCGGGGTGTTGCTCGGCGGCGGTGTTGAGGATTTTTGAAACGGGGGTGAGGCCGGGCACGGACGCGGCGCTTGTGTCGCCCGAGCTCACGGGATGGGAGCCCGCGCCACTGAGTTCGCCAACGCGGAGGCAGATGGAGCCGGTTTGGGAGGTCTCGAGGTGGGTGAGGATTTTTTGCGCGGTGGCGAGGTCGGCGACGGTCACGGCCTCGGCGGCGGTGCCGAGGAGGACTTCGATGGCCCTGGTGTATTCGGGGGCGAAACTGAGGCCGTCCATGATCGCGACGGGGCGGGGCGCGCCGTCGAGGATGTTGTCGAGCTGGCCTTGGAGAACGGCCTTCGCGCCTTCGCCGAAACCCTCGAAGGATTCGTGGAGGCGCTGGAGGACTTGGAGGCGTCCGGAGCGGGTGGTAAGCTGGCGATCGATTTCGGTGAGGCGGCGCTGGGCGTCGCGAAATTCGCGGGTGCGGTCGGCGATGGCTTGCTGCGCGTCGCGGGCGTCCTGCTGGGCGCGGGCCTTGGCAACGTGGGCTTCCTCGACGCGCTGCTCGAACTCGGTGGCGATTTGCGCGGCGGCGCTTTGCTGCTGGCGGACGCCTTCGATTTCGGCGAGGAGGGCTTCGTGGCGGTGGACGGAGGTTTTTTGGTCAACCTCGTAGCTGGAGCAATCGGTGCGAAGGCGCGCGAGGGTGCTTTCGACTTGGAGGATTTGAAACTTGGATTGCGTGAGTTCCTGCTCGGTGTTGGCGAGGGAGGCGTCGGCGACGGTGACTTGCTGGATGATTTCCTGGAGCTGCGCCTCGGAGGTGCCGAGGAGGGAAAGCTGGAGTTGTTTGTCCTGCGCGCCTGTGTCGACCTGGGTGGCGATGTCGCGGAGCTGCATTTCGAGTTCGCCGAGGGTGGCGCGGGTGGCGTCGAGGCGCTCGATGAGGCCGGTGCGCTTGATTTGCGCGAGGTTGGCGGCGTTGAGGATTTGTTCGCGCTCGGTGCGCAGGTCGAAAACGGCTTGCTGGGCTTCCTGCACGCGCTGGTTGAGGCGCGAGCGGTGGGCTTTTTTCTCCTCGAGGTCCTGCTGTTGTTGCGAGTAGTGGACGCGGCGGGTTTCAGAGGCGGCGCGGAGCTTGATGACTTGCTCGTCGAGATCGGCGAGCGTGGCGGTGATTTTGCCGTGCTGGTGGCCGCTGTGCGCGAGCGCGAGGTGGCGGAGGCGGTGCGAGACGCGCTTGTAGCGAAGGGCCTTCGAGGCCTGACGGCGCAGGGAGCCGATCTGGCGGCCGACCTCGGCGATGACGTCGGAGACGCGGGCGAGGTTGGTGTCGGTGAGGGCGAGTTTTTGGAGGGCTTCGCGGCGCTGGCTTTTGTATTTGGTGATGCCGGCGGCCTCCTCAAACACGGCGCGGCGCTCCTCGGGTTTTGAGGAGAGGATCTGGTCGATCTGGCCCTGCGCCATGATCGAGTAGGACGTGCGGCCAATGCCGGTGTCCATGAAAAGCTTGTGGATGTCCTTGAGCCGGCAGGGGGTGTTGTTGAAGAAGTATTCGCTGCCGCCGTCGCGATGGACGCGGCGCATGATTTCGATTTCGTGAAACTGGCTGCCGAGTTGTTTTTCGCAGTCGGTGAGAAGCAGCGAGACTTCGCACATTTGCGAAGGTTTGCGGGTGTCGGCTCCCTCGAAAATGACGTCCTGCATTTTGCCGCCGCGGAGAGCCTTTGCGCTTTGCTCGCCGAGAACCCAGCGGATGGCGTCGGCGATGTTGGACTTGCCACAACCGTTGGGACCGACGACGGCGGTCACGCCGCGTTCGAAGTCGAGTGTGGATGGATCAGCAAAAGATTTAAAGCCGTGCAGTTTGAGTGCCTTGAGATACATGAAAATGAAGCCCGCTAATGGAGCGGACGCTTTCTTGCTCGGCAAACGGAAAATTCACACACACGCGGGAAATTGTTCACATTGCCCGTGGCGGACGGTGAACAACTAGCGTCGGGCAAAAGCGCGCCGCATGGTTGACGCCCGCCGGATATCGCCCGCGCACCCGTCGCGTTGCGCATCAATTCCGCCGGGCGGAGACGAGCCAGAGAAGGTTTATCAGCGAGCTGAGGAAGGCCGCGACGTAGGTGAGCGCGGCGGCGTTGAGGGTTTCGCTCACGCCTTTTCTCTCCTCGGGCGCGATGATGCCGAGCCCCGCGAGCTCGGCCTTGGCGCGGCGACTGGCGTCGAATTCAACGGGAAGCGTGACGAGGTGGAAAAGCGTCAGCACGGCGTAGCAGACAATGCCAACGTCCAGCATGATGCCGCCGAAACCGCGAAAGAAAAACGCGCCAACAATCACAAAGGGCAAAATGCGCGAAGTGATTTGCGTGATGGGCACGAGCGCCATGCGAGTCTGGAGCATCGAATAACCGACCTTGTGCTGAATGGCGTGCCCCGCCTCGTGCGCCGCGACTCCGAGCGCGGCGAGGCTGGTGCCCTGATAGTTTTCTGTCGAGAGCACGAGGCGTTTGTGCGTCGGGTCGTAATGATCGGTGAGGTGTCCGGGCGTCTGAACGATTTCGACATCGCGGATGCCGGCGCGCGCCATCACCGCCTCGGCCGCCTCGCGCCCCGTGATGCGCCCGCGCGAGGGAATGCGGACGTTTTTGCCATAGGCGCTCGACACACGATACTGCGCATAACCCGCAAAAATAATCGAGAAGAGCAACAGCCCCAGGACAATCGGCGGCGAAAGAAATGCGAAGGCAAAAAGTTGTATGGTCATTACGCTGAAAGAGATTCTGTTTTTGGGTTTTTGTTTCCAATAATTTCGTCGATCTCGAGATTAACACAAGAGGCAAGCGCACAAAGATGTGGCGCACTCGCAAGTCCAAGCCCGCCGCTCGGCCTTGAGCAACCGGAAACACCGCAAAGATTATTAGAATTGGTTAAGCTGGTCATTTTTATTTTTCGCACGCCGTTTTTGACTTAACAGTATTCAAAGAGAATAAATGAACGCATTTGATTATCGTAATTTATTTTCAAACATCAGCTTAAATGCCATCCATTGATTTTTATTTGAAGAAAGATTCTTTTCATCAACGAACCATCTTCATTAGCTGTGTTTATTCTTGGGCATTTCATCAATTTCCGATTTGTGCAGCGGGGCATGGCGATTCAAGGTCTGCTCCGCGCCCAAGGCGCTGACTCTCTCCGTATCACACATTTCCAGCCATGCCATACGTCCAAAAAACCATCGAGGCCCTTAAATTCAGCAGCCCGGCGCAAGCCGAGTTCTACCAAGCCGCCGAGGAAGTTTTGCACTCCCTGCGCCCGCTTTTTGAGCGCGAGAAAAAATACCTGAAACACAATATCATCGAGCGCATCGTCGAGCCGGAGCGCCAGATTTTCTTCCGCGTGTGCTGGGTTGACGACAAGGGCGAGGTGCAGGTCAACAAGGGCTATCGCATCCAGTTCAACTCCGCCGTCGGCCCCTACAAGGGCGGCTGCCGCTTCCATCCGAGCGTGCGCGCGGGCATCATCAAGTTTCTCGGCTTCGAGCAGATTTTCAAAAACTCGCTCACCGGCCTCGCCATCGGCGGCGCGAAGGGCGGCTCCAACTTCGACCCGAAGGGCAAGTCCGACAACGAGGTCATGCGCTTCTGCCAGTCGTTCATGAACGAGCTCTACCGCCACATCGGCGCGACAATCGACGTGCCCGCCGGCGACATCGGCGTGGGCGGACGCGAAATCGGCTACCTTTACGGCCAGTATAAAAAACTCACCGGCCACTACGAGGGCGTGCTCACCGGCAAGCGCCTCAACTGGGGCGGCTCGCTCGTGCGCACCGAGGCCACCGGCTACGGTTCCGTTTATTTCGCCGAGCACATGATGAAGGCCGCCCACAACGGACTCGAAGGCAAGGTCTGCACCGTCTCCGGCTCCGGCAACGTCGCCATCTACACTATCGAAAAACTCCAGCAACTCGGTGCCAAGCCCGTGACCTGCTCCGACTCGAAGGGCATGATCTACGACAAGGAAGGCATCGACCTCGAGCTCCTCAAAAACGTGAAGGAAGTGCGCCGCGAACGCCTCACCGAATATGCCAAGGAGCGCAAAAGCGCCGTTTACACACCCGTCGAAAAATATCCCGAGGGCCACAACGGCGTGTGGACCGTTCCCTGCGATTGCGCATTCCCGAGCGCCACGCAAAACGAGCTCAACGGCAAGGATGCCGACGCGCTCCTCAAGAACGGCTGCGTCTGTGTCTCCGAGGGCGCGAACATGCCCTCGACCCCCGATGCGGTCGAAAAATTCCTCGCCGCGAAAATCGGCTACGGCCCCGGCAAGGCGGCCAACGCCGGCGGCGTGTCCACGAGCCAGCTCGAAATGGCGCAAAACGCCTCGATGCAGCAATGGCGCTTCGAGGAAGTCGATCTCAAGCTCCAGGGCATCATGCGCGGCATCTACAAAACCGCCGCGGAAACCGCCAAGGAATTCGGCGAACCGCACAACCTCGTGCTCGGCGCAAACATCGCCGGCTTCCGCAAGGTCGCCGACTCGATGATCGAGCAGGGCGTGGTCTGATTACGCATCAAAAACATTTTTAGCCATAACCATGAGGCCCCGGTGTTAATAACGCCGGGGCTTTTTGGTCGGACAAACCCTCTTGGCGCGCCGAAACGGTGAACTGCGAGCATGGAGAATTCGCCCCGCCAAATTGATTCGCATCCGCCTCGAAAAACAGCCATTCTTACGCTCCCTGCAAGATTTTCGGACACGCGTGCGATTTTTGATTGGACACACCTCGACCGCCTGTTTCCTAATAGGCAAACTATTTCCTCAAACCTCTAAAAAACAAAATATCATGAGCCTCAAAATCAAATCAGCCAAGGAATGCGCCTTTGACCAAATCTCGCTCGGCGAGATCATGCTCCGCCTCGATCCGGGCGAGGGCCGCATCCGCACCACGCGTTCGTTCAAAGTCTGGGAGGGCGGCGGCGAATACAACACCTCGCGCGGCCTTCGCAAATGCTTCGGCCTGCGCACCGCGGTCGCCACCGCTTTTGTCGACAACGAGGTCGGTCACCTGCTCGAGGACTTCGTCATGCAGGGCGGCGTTTGCACCGACTTCATCAAGTGGAGCGAGGACGACGGCATCGGCCGCACCGTTCGCAACGGTCTCAATTTCACCGAGCGCGGCTTCGGCATTCGCGGCGCCGTCGGCGTTCCCGACCGCGGCAACACCGCCGCCTCCAAGCTCAAGCCGGGCGACTTCGACTGGGACCACATTTTCGGCAAGCTCGGCGTGCGCTGGTTCCACACCGGCGGCATCTTCGCCGCGCTCTCCGAATCCACCGCCGCGCTCACGATCGAAGCCGTGAAGGCCGCCGCCAAATACGGCACCATCGTTTCCTACGACCTCAACTACCGTCCCTCGCTCTGGAAGACCATCGGCGGACTCAAGAAGGCGCAGGAGGTCAACCGCGAGATCGCCAAATACATCGACGTGATGATCGGCAACGAGGAGGATTTCACTGCCTCGCTCGGCTTCGAGGTCAAGGGTGTTGACCACAACATCAGCAAGATCGAAGTCGACGCGTTCAAGGCGATGATCGAAACCGCCGTGAAGGAATTCCCGAATTTCAAGGCCGCCGGCACCACGCTTCGCGTCGTGAAGACCGCCACCGTCAACGACTGGAGCGCGATCTGCTGGCACGACGGCAAGTTCTACGAAAGCCGCAAATACAACGACCTCGAAATCCTCGATCGCGTCGGCGGCGGCGACGGCTTCGCGAGCGGCCTCTCGTTCGGTTTCCTCGAGCACAACGACCCGCAAAAGGCGGTCGAATACGGCGCGGCCCACGGCGCGCTCGCCTCGACCACGCCCGGCGACACCTCGATGGCCACGCGCAAGGAAGTCGAAAAACAAATCGCCGGCGGCGGCGCCCGCGTCGTCCGCTGAGAACCGGCAAGGACAAACATTTGATTAACGAAGCCCGGATTCACTCCGGGCTTTTTTGGATTTGCGATTTATTCCGTCCGGACGAGGCGTCGCTATTCCAGAATCACGCTTGCGCCTTTTGCGCCTGTTTGCGGCAATCCAAGTGAATATCATGCGTTTTCTTCCGCTCATCGTTTTGTCGTGCTGCCTTTCGTCGATTGGCCTCGCCGCGCCCGAAAAGTTTGTCCCGACGAAACACGATCCCTTTGTTGGTGACTGGCTGCCGAAGAATCCGGGGGATCATGTCGCGCAAGTCTTCGCAACGGGCGACAACGCATATCAGGCAAACATCCTTCTCGCGTTCGACGACGAAAGCAGCGCGGAACCGGTCGCTGTTTTGCGCGGCACGCGCCCCGACGAAAAGTCGCCGGTTTCCCTAAATGGTGGCGATTGGACGAGCGCGCTTCGTCCCGACTGCTGCGGCAGTCCGCAAATGGAAATCGTCAATTCCAAGACGGGGGAAAAAATACGTCTCGCCCAATACATGCGCCCGAATCCGCGGTTGCAAGTAAAGCCGCCGAAAGGCGCAAACACGCGCATGGTGTTCACCAATCGCATGCGCGACGGCGTAAGGACACTTGATTCCGCAATCCTCGTAAGCGAAACAATCGCCGGAAAAAACGTCCGCGCGCACATTGAGTTCCGTCTGCTCAGCGACCAAAGCGCGGCCGCCGTCACGCTTTGGAAGGACAAGTGGATTGCTCTCCCGGCCAGCTACGGGCGCGCTGGCGCGGCGCCGGCATGCGGAGCGCTCGGCGACACGCCGCCAACGATACGCGCCGAGCGCGCCATCCTCGAATGGCAGGCGCTCGACATTGAAACGCGCGACGACCGCGCGACCATTTTTTTAAACGGCGTGAGAATCCACGACAGCGTAAAGATCGCAGAGTCCACAACGCCCGCGCCGCTAAAAATCGAAACCCGCGGCGCGCCAATCGAACTGCGCAATGCCTGGATTTCAACCGAGTGAAGCTTTTCCGGGGCAAGCTTCGGAACACTTTGCTTTTCTAAAACCCATTGCGCGATTTAAACCAATCATGAGTTTTAACGGGTCGGGCGTGCCCGCCGAGCGCACGGCGAGAATCACGTAAATCAAACACGGCGATTGGCAGTCAGCCAACCGCCCTACCCCAAAGGTCGCGCCCTTTCTGACGCCGCCCGAGCATCAAATAACGCGAGCAAGACCAAGAAACCAGACCGGTTAAAATTTCACCCTTACTCCGGTTTGAATGCGCCAGCGGCTGTTGCTACTTTGGAGAGGTTGCGAGCGGGGCTGGACCAAAGTGCCGGATGAATCCGTCATGGAATAACGATACACTTCCGCTTCGGGATCGTAGTAACCATAGGCGATGCCGAGATTGTAGGGGAATTGTATTGGTAAACGCGGCCCCATTTTTCGTTCAACAGATTTGCAAGGTTGGTGATGGTGCAATACACTTCCGCGCGCAAAGTGCGCCAAAAGGGGATTTGTTGCGTAACACTCAGGTTGAGGCGGTGCTGGAATTTACTGCGCTCGCTGTTGCGGGAAGCGATTCTTCCGGCGTAACGGCGGAGGGCGTCATTGGTGGCGAGGTAGGCGAAAAATGCGTCCTCGTCGGTTTTGCTCGCCCAGTAGAGTTTTGGATCATTGCGCCCGGCGGGAACGTAGAAAAGATCGTTGCCGGACTGTCCGTCGCCGTTGGCGTCGTTGCGAAAGGTGAAGCTGTAGGGGCGGCCGCTGTGGCCGTCGTAGGTGAGCGTCATAATAGTGTTGAAGCCGCGGATGAGGGCAAACCTGGTCGTCACGCTTGCGATGACGCGGTCGCGTATTTCCGTGGCCGACGCGCCCGTTTCATCACTGTTGGGGTTGATGCCGATGCGGCGGGTAAAGTTGGCCGAGGCACTGCTGTTTGTGAAGGGACTGACCTCGGTTGCGTGCCCGCGAGTGTAGGCGAGCCTCGCGCTCCAATGGTTGCGCATCGGACGACTGAGACTGAATGTGAGATGCGAGCTGCGGGAGGAATCCTTGTCTTTGTCGGCATTGGTGAGCCAATACACATCATCAAACGCCCCGTGGTTGAGTTGGCTGTCGGTGATGTGCGGAATGCCGGTGACGTTTCCATACTTGTCGGTTTTGATTTCCCATTGGCCGTAGAGCGGGCGCCCGTCGGGGCCGGCAACGGGCTCCTTCAAATTGAGATTGCGATAGACGAGGCTTTTTTCCGCGCGCGAAAAGAGCCATTCAATCGAGGCGCTCATGCGCTGCCAGGGCAGTTGGAAATCCACGGCGATGTTTCCGCGCAGCAGGCTGGGCATTCGCAGATCCTTGTCCATCATGTCCACGCGCATGCGTTTCGAGCTGGGCTCGCCTTCGGGCTGGGCATCGGCATCCACGATCACACTGCCGGGTTTTTGCGTGGTGCGAAACGCCGTCATGCCGTCGTTGATGTAGGAGTTGCCCATCCAGACGCCGGGAATCTGCCCCTGAAAAATGCCGACGCCGCCGCGCACTTGCACCTTGCGCAGATTGCGCGGCATCCAGGTGAAACTGACTCGCGGGCTGAACGTGTAAACTCCGTCAATCGTCGAGTCGTTTCGCACGCCAAAGGTCTGCTCGACCTGTTTGTTTTCACGCGGGGCTTCGTTCATCGCGGGGTAATCGAAACGCAGGCCGGTGGTGATGGTGAGCGAACGGAAAAAGCGCCAGTTGGCCTGCAAAAACGCGGTGTTGATCGCGTAGCCCCAGGCAAAACCCGGCGCGCCGCCATCGGCTGTGTATTGGTAAATGTAGGAGCTGATCTTTCCGCTTTCAAAATCGTCGATGGACGCAAAGGCGTAGTGCCCCCAGGCGTAATCGAGGTATTTGTTGTCGAAATCATTGCGGACGCGCTCGGCGCCAAACTGAATCGTGTGCCTGCCAAGCAGCCATGTGGCCGAGATTTTGGCCTGCTGCTTTTTTGTCGTCAAAAAGTTCAAATGGCTCGTGCTGCATGCGCCCAGCCACAGCGTCTCGGCGCCGCTGCCGTCGGCGGCGTCAACACCGTTCACCCTGATTTGCGGCAGACGAGAATTTGGCTGGCGATCGGAGGAATATCGCTGGTTCGCAAAACTGATCTCGGTCTGAAAATTCGGATGCCATTGCGAGGTCATTTGCGCGCTCCATGCTTTCAAGTCGCGCGAGTTGACATACCAATGGCTGCTCAGGGACGTGGACGTCGTGCTGGCATAATTTTGATAAACAGGATTGTCGCCATACGACGATGAGTAACGCGCGGACAAGCGATGCCTCGCATTGATGCGCCAGTCGAGTTTGGCCATGTAGGAATCGCTTTTCTGGCTTCGCTCGCCCGGGTCAAAAAACACGCCCGGCTCGATGCCGTATTTCTCCCTCGCGATGTTGACAATTCTGTCAAGCGCCCTGGAAGCGGGAATGAAGCTGGCCTCGCGCGACGGATCAGTGCGCTCCTTGCGCTCCCAGTTCACGAAAAAAAACAGCCGGTTTCTTATGATCTGACCGGCAAGCGTGAAACCATACGTCTCGTCCGTAAAACGCGTGCGCTGGCCGGTGGAGGGATCCTTTGCGCGAAATTTTTCGTTGGCGTATTTGTAGTAAGCGGAACCGGAAAAGGCGTTCTCACCGCTCCTCGTCACGGCGTTTATCGACGCGCCGGTAAACCCGCTGCGCCGCACGTCATACGGCGCAAGATCAACCGAAACGGCTTGAATGGTTTCCATCGAAAATGGATTCCCGAGCGAAGGCAGGCCGTTGGCGCTCAGGCCAAAACCGTCGTCCAGCCGGATGCCGTCGATCTGAAGCGAGTTGAACAAATGATGCTGCCCCGCCGCCGCGATGACGCTGTTCTCCTCGTCAAGCATCGTGACACGCGGATCAGCGGTCGCATAATCGTTGATCGTCTGGTCGATCGACGGACGCTCCTCGATTTCGCGTTGCGTGAGCGCGGTCGAGGAGCCGGGTTGCGGGTGCTCGCGGCGCGCGGCCACCACGAAAGTTTCGAGATGCACAATTTCATCCGCTGAATCGGAAAGCGCCACGTCAAGCCGGCGATCCTCCCCAAGCGAAAGCACGATTTCGGGGATATCAGCGGCTTCATATCCAGGCGCGCTCACCCTTATCGAGAGGCTTTCGCCCGGACGCAATCCGGTGAACAAATACTGGCCGGCGTGATTGGCGCGCGTCTCAAAAACATCCCCCGTCGCCGCATGACGCAACATCACGCGCGCACCGCCAATCGGAGTTTTCATACCGCCGCCCAAAACCGTGCCGCCAAGCGCCGCCGTCGTTTCCATTTGCGCATGAAGCTCGTCCTGCTGGCACCACGCGATAACGCAGGCACACACAATTTGTCTTAACTTTCGTGCGGAGCCGGGTGAACGCAGACACATGGGGATATGGGGTTGGGGTGGGCGTGGAGTTCCACTCCATTCAAACCGCGCCCCATGAGTTTACAACCCCAAACATCACACGGCCACCGGTCTGGCGATGACTCCGTGTTCCGGGAAATCCCGCCTACGCCTTCTTCACAAAACACGCTTTCAGCGCCATCGCCACTCCGTCGATACGGCAATCGATCTCGTGATCGCCATCGACCAGCCGGATGCCTTTCGCCTTCGCGCCCTGTTTCAAAACTCCCGACGAGCCGCGCAATTTCAGATCCTTGATGAGCACAACCGTGTCGCCGTCCGCGAGCACATTGCCGTTGGCATCCTTCACGACGCGCGCACCACTCTCCTCGGCGGCGGCCTCCTTGGGCCATTCGTGTCCGCAGGTGGAGCATTCCCAGTGGGAGGGATGCTCGAGAATATCTTCAAGTGTGCAGGCGGGACAGGCGTCGGGTTTGGTCATGATTAAAAAAGTGTGCGCGGACGAGATGCCTCACAGCTCCGTGATTGTCCAATCGAAACAATATCCGCTGATGGAAAACGCATCATTTCACGCGCATTTGGTTTCCCCGCCGCGCCACAAAAAAACGTCCGTCCGTCATGGCAGCACGATCACCTCGGTGTCGATTTCGACGAGTTCAACGAGCGCAAGCGCGTCCCAGTTTGCGAGACGGAAACAACCGTGCGATTCAGTGCGGCCCACTTTTTCCGGTTCCGGCGTGCCGTGTATGCCGTAGCCGGATTTGTCGAGGCCGATCCAGACGAGGCCGACTGGATTGTTCGGGCCGGGAGGGATGATGAGTTTTCGCCCGAGCTCGCGGGCCTCCTCGGATTCGGTGAAAATCTCGGGATCGAATGTGTAGTTGGGGTTGGGCGCGATGGTTTTGACACGCAGTGTGCCGACGGGGCGCTTTTCGATTTTGCGCGCGATGCTCACGGGAAAATGCGCAAGGAGGCGGCCGTCGTCAGCGCGTGCCTGAAGTGTGTGCTCGGCAAGGCTGATAATGATGCGCGCTGCTTTTTCACCGGCGTGAATCGTGGCGGCGCGCGTCGCGGGGCTCGCATCGGGGATGACGATGATCGTGCCGGGCTCGATTTTTTCCCAAACCATGTTGGGATTGAGCTGGCGGAGAAGCGCGGGATGCGCACGGGCCTGCTCGGCCGCCATTTCGAGCGCGGTGGCGTAGTCGAGCGAGGGCTGTTGCGATTTGCCGAGCCAGGTCGGCGGAACGGGACGGAGCGAGGCGATATCCCCGGCAGTGACAATGCGCGTGGTGAGCGAAGGCGCGGCAAGCGCGAGCGCTGCGCGTGTTTCCTCGTTGAGCCTGCCAGTGGCGTCGAGTGACTGCTCCTCCTGAAACGCGATCAACGCGGCGCGAGTTTGCGCGCCAAACTTGCCGTCAATCGGCCCGCTGGAAATATTGCGGCGCGCAAGCGCGATCTGGACTTCGAGAACATCCTCCGGCGGACGGGGAAACTCGCCGTCATCGGCGGCGCCGCAGATTCCAAAGCCCAAAAACCAAATGCCAAAAAGACGGCACATGGCACCGCGCATTCCGATTTTTTGGGATTTTCTCATTTGGAATTTCTTTTGAATTTCAGAACTTGGAATTCAGCGCACCGTTTCAAAACGCACTCACGGACGGAAGGATTTTGACCAGTCGGTTGTTACGGGAACACTCTTTTGCACCTTCTCAATTCTGGAGGTGGCGATTTGCTGCTTGAGAAGTTGTTCATAGCGCCGGGCGTCCATCGGAAATGGAATGCTCTCGCCGGTCCACGCGGACATGAGCATGGCGTTGGCGAGTTCGACGGAATACATCCCCTCGGCGGCGGGCGCGACGAGGGACTCGCCTCGCAGAATCGCGTCGGTGAAGTTTTGCATGATGCCGACGTGCTGCGGACCGTGATCGGGAAAGGTGAAAACGGACTCGGTCGTCGCCGGCAGCGCAAAGCCCTCGGTGGCGGTGCGGCTGAAACGCGTCATGCCGGTTTCATTCCGGCGGAAAACAATTTTTTCGTCCTCGTAAACAATACGCCCGCGCTCGCCGACTATCTCGAGCCGGTGCGTGCCCGGCGCCTCGCCGGTGGACGCGATGAAGACGCCCGTGGCGCCGTTCGTGAACTCGATGTAAGCGGTGACATCATCCTCAACCTCGATCTGGTGGTAGCGGCCGAACCCGGCGTGGGCGGTCACGCGCACCGGCAAGCCGAACAACCATTGGAGCAAATCGAGATTGTGCGGACACTGGTTGAGCAAAACACCACCGCCCTCGCCCGCCCACGTGGCGCGCCACGCGCTCGACGCATAGTAGGCCTCGGTGCGAAACCAGTGAGTCACAATCCAGTTCACACGGCGGATTTCGCCGAGGTCGCCGCCGCGGATGAGTTCGCGGATTTTGAGGTAATACGGATCGGTGCGCTGATTGAAAACAGCCGCGAAAACAAGATTGCCGTCGGTGTGCGCGGCGACGAGGCGCGCGGCATCGGCCTTGTGGACGGCGACGGGTTTTTCAACCAGCACATGCAGTCCCGCCTTGAGCGCGGCGATTCCGACGGGAACGTGAAAATAGTGCGGCGTCGCGATGAGGATGGCGTCGATGAGGCCGGAGGCGATCATCTCGTCGGCCGTGGCAAAACCGCGCACGCCGGGAAATCGCGCGAGCTTGCCCGGATCGGTATCCGCGATGGCGGCGAGTTCGAGATCGCGCACCTTGCCGTCGATGATGTTTTGGGCGTGAACCCCGCCCATGCCCAATCCGACAACGCCTATTCTTACTTTTTTCATCCGCGCATAAAAATGCACGCGACTTGCGCCTTCGCGAATAAAAAAACGGAATGCGCCGAAAATGCGAATGCGCGGCGTGATTTTTGTGATTTGTTGACGTTATTTTTTAAAAAACTCGTGGACTCGCGCGCCAAATCCCGCAACCTGACAGGTTCCAATTATGAAAACACCCATTCGTGTCGCTGTTACCGGCGCTGCCGGACAAATCGGTTATTCGCTCCTCTTCCGCATCGCCTCTGGCGCGATGTTCGGCCCGGAGCAACCCGTCATCCTCCATCTCATTGAGATCGAGCCCGCGCTTCCCGCGCTCAACGGCGTGGTGATGGAACTGCAAGACTGCGCGTTCCCGCTCCTCAAGGGCATCGTCGCAACCGCCGACCTCAACGCCGGCTTCAAGGACGTCAACTGGGCGCTGCTCGTCGGCTCCGTTCCCCGCAAGCAAGGCATGGAGCGCAAGGACCTGCTCAGCATCAACGGCAAGATCTTCACCGGCCAGGGCAAGGCGATCGCCGCCAACGCCGCCAAGGACGTGCGCATCTTCGTCGTCGGCAACCCCTGCAACACAAACTGCCTCATCGCCATGAACAACGCGAAGTCGATCCCCTCCGACCGCTGGTTCGCGATGACCATGCTCGACCAAAACCGCGCCGTCACGCAGCTCGCGATGAAGGCCGGCGTCGACACGACCGAGGTCAAGAACCTCGCCATTTGGGGCAACCACAGCTCGACGATGTATCCCGACTACTTCAACGCCAAGATCGGCGGCAAACCCGCCACCGAGGTCATCAAGCACGAGATTTGGTTCAAGGACACCTTCATCCCGACCGTGCAGCAACGCGGCGCCGCCATCATCAAGGCCCGCGGCCTCAGCTCCGCCGCCTCGGCCGCCAACGCGGTCGTCGACACCGTGCGCAACCTCGTCAACCCGACGCCCGCCGGCACCTGCTTCAGCGTGGGCGTCTGCTCCGACGGCAGCTACGGCATCGAGAAGGGCCTCATCTACTCGTTCCCGATCGTCAGCGACGGCAAGAACTGGAAGATCGTGCAAGGCGTGGAAATCAACGAATTCTCGCGCGAGAAAATGACCGCCACCGAGAACGAGCTCAAGGAAGAGAAGGCGATGGTCGCCGAGTTGCTCTAAGAGGGGCAACCGCGCAACAAGCAAAATTCTTCCGCACTTTCAACGGCGTCCGCAAAAACGGACGCCGTTTTTTTGCGCATGGTGGTTTTCAAGCGCAAAAACCGGCTCACTTAAATTGGAACCAATAGAGCGTTTTTATAAATAGTTGTGGTCGTTTTTGACAGGGCGGTCGGCAGACTGTCGCTAGCGTTCGAAACTCCAAACCCGCCGCGTTTGGCGCGCAAACTCAACCGCCTTTGTTATCGTTGCCTGTTTTTAGCGGATGCTTTTTTGCCGGCTTCCTTTTCGATGAGACGCTGCAATTCGCTCGCGCGGCGCTTCATCGCGTCGGACGATTTCGGATCATTCTTCAATTCGTTTATCACCGCTTGCGCTTCCTCGTGGCGTTTCAGGCGCCAGTAAACTGTCGCCAGCGCGTAGTGGGTTTTGTCGCGTTCGCGCATGTGCGGAAGCGCCTCAAGCACGGCGTTCATTTTTTCGACGCGTATATTTGGATTCTGCGACTCTATGATCGCGAGCATTTCATACGCCTCCATGTAATCGGGCGCGAGTTCGATGGCGCGGTCAGCAAGCGCCGCATATTTGGCGGCGGCCCTGGCGGACATAAGGCGACCCGGTTTGTCGGGTTTGATGTCGTCGTATTTTAGAAGCTCGACATAGACTTTCGGATTGGCCGCGTTTTTTTTGATCGCCTTGGCCTTGTAATGTGCGGCGGTTTTGGCGTCGTTCATGCGCATTTGCGCCTCGGCAAGAATTTCATAAACGCGCGGATTTTCCGGGTATTTCTTTTCCAACTTGAACATGACGTCGAGGGCCTCGAGAGACACGGTGGTGGGAGTCATGCCGGCGCGCCAGGCCAGGCCGGCGAGCTCAATTTCGATTTCCTCATCGTCCGCCAGCCGGGTTGTGATTTTGTTTCTGATGGGATCGGCGGGAATTGTGGTGGTGGTGGCCACATATTCCCCGGCGCGCATATAGGAATTGAGCGCTTGTTCCAGTCCCTTGTAATCGGAACCAAAAACCTTTTCAAAAGCCTTGGCGGTGTCGCCTCGCGGGGGCGATGTTTCGGCAGCGAAACGCATCAGGTTTGGCACGGTGTAGGGTTCGTTGTTTTTGCCGAGCATCGCATAATGCAGGAGGAGCCACGAGAGCGCGTAAAATTTGGCCGTCTCGGGACCTCCTCCCTGATAATAGGGGCTGCGGTAGCCGACGTTGAACAGGGTGCCCAACGGCAACGGTGGAGTGCGGGTTATTGTCTTGAGACGCATTTCCTCCACACGGCCAAAAGTCACGGTGTCTCCACGGATGGAGGCCGTTTCATAAACTCCGGCCATGCCCTCGCTAAACCACAGGGGAACCCTCGGTCCCATCCGGGTGGAAATCAGGGAGTGGATGTATTCGTGGATGATCAGTCGCTGGCCGAACCGGCCCGCGTGTCTCATCATGATGCGCGATTGCAGGTGTCCTCCAAAATACTTGCCGGGAGGTGTGTGCGCCTTTCTGTCGGGACCGTCGGGCCGATAGCGTTCGTAGTGTTCATTGTCATCAAATATGAATATCAGCGGCTTGGGATCATAGATGCGGCCCTGCGGAATCGTGCGAAAAAAGAATTCGCGGAATTGTTCGAGTTGGATGAGCAATTGAAGGGACGCATATTCGTGGGCGGAAGTGAATATGTCGAAATGCTCGCTGGAGAGTTTCAGCCATCTCTCCTTGGTGCCAGGTTCCATGGGCGCGGGCTTCGGAGGCGCTTGTTTGGATTTCGGAAGCGGGGCCGGGGCGGGCGCACCGGTTTCCTTTGCGATGCGCCGCTGCAACTCGTGCGCGAGGCGCTTCATGTCATCGGACGATTTTGTATCACCCATCGTTTCATTTAACATCGCTTGCGCTTCGTCATGGCGTTTCAGGCGCCAGTAAATCGTCGCCAGCGCAACGCGTGTTTTGCCGCGCTCGCGCATGCGCGGAAGCGCCTCCATGATGGGTCTCGTTTTTTCCACGCGCATAACCGGGCTTTGCGACTCGATGATCGCCAGCATTTCATACGCCTCCATGCAATCGGGCGCGAGTTCAATGGCGCGGTCAACAAGCGCTTTGCATTCGGCGGCCGTCTTTTCCGGCACCAGGCGCCCGGGTTTTCCCTGGTCGATTAGAGTCCCGATGAGCTCGATATATGTCATCGGATTAGCGGTGTTTTTCTCAACCGCCTTGGCCAGGTAATTTGCGGCGGCTTGGTTGTCGCGCTTGCCCGTTTGCATTTCCGCCAGGAGTTCGTAAACACGCGGGTTTTCCGGATGCTCTTTCTCCAACTCGCGCAGGGCGGCCATGGCATCGGGGGCCTTGTTGACGCGCCAGGATAAACCGGCACGCTCGAGCTCGAACTCCTCGTCCGTGACGGCTAGGGAGGTGATTTTATTCCGAATGGGGCTTGTGGGGATTCTGGCCGTTGACTTCTCGTATGCCCCGGCGCGCAAGTAAGAATCGAGAGCGTCTTCCAACGTTTTATAATCGAAGCCGAAAACTTTTTCAAAAACTTCGGAAGTGATCGCACCTGGACGCGATGACTCGTCGGCAAAGCGCAGCAAGTTTTCCAGTGTGCAGGATTCGCTGTTTTCGCCGAGCATCGCGTAATGCAAAAGAAGCCACGCCTGTGAGCGGAACTTGCCCGTCCTGTCGTTTTCCTTGTAGTGTGGGCTGTTGCGATTGGCGGTAAACAGGGTGTCGAGCGGTATCAGGGGCGGGCGGCTTATTGTCTGGAGTCGTATCGCGTTCGTTCTGCCAAAAGTAACGGTGTCGCCATTGGCGCTGAGCGTTTCGAAAACTCCGGCCAGCCCCTCTTCCAGCCAGAGGGGAACATCCGGTCCGAGTCGCGCGTTGATCAACGAGCAGGCATATCCGTGATAACTAATGTGGACGGGCAGCCGCCCGCGATTGACTGTTATCATGATGCGCGGCCGTAATCGTCCTTCCAAATAAGGGGTCGCGGCCTGGCGCGCTCCTGCATCTGGATTCTTGAATAAGAGGCGGGAGCGTTGTTGATGGGAGTTAAATATAAATATTAGCGGCTTGGGTTCGCAGGCGGAGTCCCGCATGTGCGGAATCGTGCGCAGGACAAATTCGCGAAATTGCTCAAGCTGGACGAGCGCGTGCATGGATCCGCGCTCGCTTGCCGAACTGAGCATCTCGAAGTGCTCGCTGGTGAACTTCAGCCAGTTCTCGTCGTCGGAGGGCTCGGGCTGCGCCACGGTGACAATGGCGCATAACAAGAAAAACAAGGTCAGTATGAGGGCACGCATAGGGGGCGAGGGTTTCATGTGCGTGCTCTGAGACTGGACACAAACACGGCGCGCGCAAGCAAATCACCATGCGACGCCTCGGCGCGAAATCACGCGTGCGACACGGAGCGGCTGCGTCTCGCTGCCGGACGCGAGCAAAGCGAGCGCCCGCGCGTGTTTGTTTTTCGAATTCAAAACGGCTTCTCTACGGCGCTTTCGCATTCGCACGCGCACAGCCGAATGGCGAGGCCGATGGCCTCGTCCGGCGGCGGGACGCGCGCCGCTCCTCGCACACGCGCCCATTCATACATCTCAAAATTCTGACAATCGATAAACACCCCGGACCTTTCTTTGCGACCTCAACCATTACGGGTGTTTCACAGCGTGTTTGCCTGCATTACATTCACCGGCCAATCTACTTAATACACGCATTTTCCATTTCGATGTTTCGAGCGATAGCGACAGGCTGCCAACCACCCTACCCTTGGCGCGCACCAAAAGAATAAATCGCGTTCGCAAATGGGGGCACTCCCCGGATATCGAATCCCCGACTGCTCACACGAGTTTTCCGCCGCAGATGACTTGGGCGACGGGATTGCCGCCCAGTTCGTAGGCGAGCAGGCGTTCGTCCTTGTGGTGCAGCAAAACCAAATCCGCGCGCTTGCCCGGCTCGATTGTGCCGCGATCCGTAAGGCCGAGCACAAGCGCCGGATTCACCGTCGCGGCCACAATCGCCTCCTCGATGTCGAGCCCGCAAAAACGCACCGCCGTCGCGATGGCAAGCGGCATCGAGCACGAGGGCGACGTGCCGGGATTGCAATTCGTGGCGATGGCAACCGCGCCCCCGTTTTCCGCCAGAAATCCGCCGCGCGCGAAACGCTGGTTGAGATGCAATCCGGTCAGCGGAGTGAGCACGGCGACAACGGGCGACTCGGCAAGTTCGCGAAGCTGCTCCTTCGGCGTTCCCTCGAGATGCGCCACGCAGCCCGCATGCAACCGCACCGCCTCCGGCACCATGCCGGTCGGCGTGAACTGGTCGGCGCTCGCGCGAATCGGCAAGTGCTTGCGCGCCTTTTCGAGCAGGCGCACGCACGTCTCAACCGTCCACGCGCCCTGGTCGCAAAACGCCTCGATCGCGATCCCCGGAAACTCGCGCAACACCTCCGGCAAAATATCGCGCACGACCATTTTCGCATAGTCGTCGAGACTGCTGCCCTCGCAACCGTGCCCGAGCAACGCCGTCGGCACGACCGTGCCCGGCCAGTCACCCGCCGCGCGCTGGATCGCGCGAAGCATTTTTAGCTCGGCCTCGAGCGTGAGGCCGTAGCCGCTTTTGATCTCGAGCGTCGTCGTGCCGTTGCGCAAAAATTCGTCGAGCCGCCCGCGCAGGTTTGCGGCCAGCTGGTTGCGCGTGGTCTCGCGCACGGCGCGCACCGTGGCAAGCATCCCGCCGCCCTTCTTGAGCAGATCGGAATACGTTTCGCCGTTGAGCAGCGCCCGCCACTCATCGAGCCGCGAGCCCGCCCAGCACGCATGCGTGTGGCAGTCGACAAAACCCGGCATGAGCACGCGCCCCGCCGCGTCGATCACCTGCGCGTCAGCGGGCGCCGTGTCGATTTTTTCGGCGACCGCGGCGATTTTCCCATCGTCGCCGACCAGCACCTCGCCCAGCGGAATCACTCCCAGCGCGCGCAACTCCGCGCCGCGGCGGGCGACGGGTGATCCGGACAGGGTGAGAATGCGGGCATTGCGAATAATGAGGGCTGGCATGGTGCCCCTAGTAGAGATGCATCTCCGGATCGCTTCAAGAATTGTGTGACGGGCGGGGCGGCGTCCGGAATAAATTATGCAAAGCCTCAATTGACCCCGGCGCAAAACTTGCCCATGCGTGATGGTTTTCCTCGCAAAATCCACACTCATGAAAACACCCGCATTGTCCCTCCCTGCCAAACTCACCGCGCTGGTTTCGGCGCTTGTCCTCGCTCTCGGCCTCGCCGGTTGCGGTGGCGGCGGCGACTCCCAAAACACTTTCCGCATCGGCCTCGAGGCCAGCTATCCTCCGATGGAATTCAAGGACGCCAGCGGCAAAACGGTCGGCTTCGACATCGACATGGCGCGCGAGGTCGCGAAACGCCTCGGCAAGGATCTCAAGATTGTCGAGATCGAGTTCGACGGCATCTGGGAGGGGCTCAACACCGAGCGTTACGACGCAGCCATCTCGGCGTGCTCCATCACGCAGGCGCGCCTGAAAAACTACCTCTTCACCAAACCCTACATCGCCAACAAGCAGGTGATCGTCGCGAAGAAGGCCATCGCCGACAAAATCACGAGCCTCGACGCCCTCGCCGGCATGAAGGTCGGCGTGCAAAAAGGCACCACGGCCGATTCCGCCTGCCGAAAGTTTCTCGACGAAAACAAAAGCAAGCAATTCACGCTCGAATCGTATCCCGGCGCCACGCAGGCGCTCGACAATCTTGAGCTCGACCGCCTGCAGGTCGTCGTCGTCGATCTCGTCGTGGGCAGCTACTATGTGAACGACGCCAAGCGCGGCTTCGCCTACGCGCCCGCCTCGTTTGCCTACGAGCCCATCGGCGCGGCCTTCAAGAAAACCAACACCGAGCTGCACGCCAAGGTGGACAAGATCCTCGCCGACATGCGCGCCGACGGCACGCTCCAGGCCATTTCCAAAAAATGGTTCAACGAGGACATCGTCTCCAACGTGAAGCAGGAATACCCAGAGTGAGTTGATTTTCGATTTTCGATTCTCGATTTTCGATTGCGCGCTTCCGCGCGTGCCCGAAATCGAAAACGGAGCGGTAGCTCCCAATCGAAAATCGAGAATCGAAAATCGAAAATTTCAACATGACTGATATTTTTAACGAAATCTGGCCGATGATGCCGCAGCTGGCACGCGGCGCCGTTTACACCTTGCTCATTGCCTTTGTGGGGTTGATCGGCGGGCTCGTGCTGGGCTTTTTCATCGCCCTCGGCAAAATCAGCAAGAACCCGATTCTGCGCGCCGTGTGCGGTTTCTACACATGGTTCATCCGCGGCACGCCGTTGCTCATGCAACTGTGCTTTATTTATTTCGTGCTGCCGAAGCTGATTTTTCACCTGCGTTATCTCGACGCGTTGCAGGCGGCGCTGATCGCGTTCAGCCTCAACTCCGCCGCGTATCTCGCCGAGATGTATCGCTCGGCGATCCAGTCGATCGACAAGGGCCAGTATGAGGCCGCGCACGCGCTCGGGCTCACTTACTGGCAGACGATGGGGCGCATCATCATCCCGCAATCCATCCGCCGACTCGTGCCGCAGGTGGGCAACGAAATCATCATGTTGCTCAAGGACACCTCCGTCGTGGCGTTCATCGGCCTGACCGACCTCATGAAAATCACCTCGCAGATCCAAAGCTCCGGCGGCAAAAGCCTCGTGTATCTGCCCTCGGCGCTCATCTACCTGATAATGACGACGCTCTTCACCTACATCTTTTCCAAGATCGAGGAGCGCCACGCGAAATACGAATGAGCCGCTTTTTTCGCCGCTTTTCTGAACCACGGATTTCACGGATTAACACGAATAAATGCAAAGGCGCCGGAATCCGCGTCCCTGCAAATCCGTGAAATCCGTGGTTAATAAAAACTCCCAAAAATTTCTTTCACCGCCGTGTCCGAAAAAATAATTGAAATCAAAAACGTCCGCAAAAACTTCGGGAAACTCGAAGTGCTCAAGGGCATCAACCTGCACGTCGACAAGGACGAGGTCGTGTGCATCATCGGGCCGAGCGGCTCCGGCAAAAGCACGCTCCTGCGCTGCCTGAATTATCTCGAGCGTATCACCTCCGGAGAGATCACCATCCACGGCGAGCTTTTCGACAAGCGCGAGAACGACCGTGACGTTCACAAGCTCACCGCGTCCGAGGTGTCCGCGCACTGCGCCTCGCTCGGTATGGTTTTTCAGCGCTTCAACCTCTTCCCGCACATGACCGTGCTCGGAAACCTGATCGAGGCGCCCATGCGCGTGAAACACATGGACCGGGCCGCCGCGATCGCCCTCGCCGAAAACCTGCTCGTCAAGGTCGGCCTCGCCGACAAGCGCGACGAGTATCCCTCGCGCCTTTCCGGCGGCCAGCAGCAGCGCGTCGCCATCGCGCGCGCGCTCGCCATGCAGCCGCAAATCATGCTTTTCGACGAGCCCACATCGGCACTCGATCCCGAGCTCGTCGGCGAGGTGCTCAACGTGATGAAGGACCTCGCCACCGAGGGCATGACGATGGTCGTGGTGACGCACGAGATGAGTTTCGCACGCGACGTGGCGACGAGGGTTGTCTTCATGGACAAGGGCGAGGTCGTGGAGCAAGGCCCGCCGCAGGAAATTTTCACCGCACCGAAAAACGAGCGCACGCGCATGTTCTTGAAAAAAGTGCTGGCCTCGTAGGGGCGCACCTTGCGTGCGCCCTCATGTGCGAACGACTGTTTGCGCGGGCAGCCAAAAAGCGGGATGACGCGAGGGCGCGCGCAAGGCGCGCCCCCACAAAAAAACGGACGCCTTTTCGGGCGTCCGTTTTTTTGTGATTCAACGTTTTCGCAATTCTTAGAACAGCGAATAGCTGAAGGTCATCTGCACGCGGACGTTTTCGCCCGAGGAGCCGCTCTTCACCTTGTTCTTGCCGTAGAGGGCCTCGATGCCGACGTCGAAGCGGGGCATCACCGTCCACACGAAATTCACCGAGGCGTATTGCACGCGGTGGTAGGCGTCTTCGGCCTGGGTGGAGATGTTCTTGATGCTGGACACGCTGTAGGAAGCCGTGGAGCGATACTTCGGCGACCAGCGGTGCGTGTAGCCGGCAACAAAACCCCAATAGGTGAGCGCCTTGAGTTCGCCCTTGCTGTTGAACGCCATGTCACCGTCGCGGAAAAAGTCATTGATGTGGCTGAAGATGCCTTCGCCGTAGGTGCCTTCGAGCTGGATGCTGTCGTTTTCGCCAAACTTGGGGCAGAGGCTCAGGCTCAAACCCCAGCCGAGAACGTCGTCGTCAACAGGACCGTCAACGGCGAGTTTGCGCACGATGCCGCCGAGTTGGGCGCTGCCGCATTTTTCGCTTTCCCAGCGAATGTTGGCCGAGACGTCGGGAAGGCGATCCCTAACGCTGCCGTCGTTGCCCGTGGCGCTGTAGAGCGAGGCGTCCGGGTTGGAGATCGCGAAGGCGGTGCTGAAGCCGCGGCCAAAGGTCGGCGTGTCGTAGCGCAGCATGGAAGGGCGCGAGAAGACCTTGGCGCTGGCGCCGCTGTAGTCGAGCGTCGCGGGCCATGAGTCAACGTTCTCAAAGGGCGAGACCGTCTTGCCGAGCGTGAACTTGCCGAAGCGGGTCTTCATGCGGGCATAGAGGTGATTGATGCGGTAGCCCAAGTCGCGGCCATTGCTGGTGTCGTAAAAGTCGTTGTTGTAGAAAACGGTGATCTCGTTGTCACCTGCCACGGTGATGGCGTCGAAGGTGATGTTCGAGCCGCGTCCGGTGACGTAGGTGTGGTTCGAGCTGTCATAACCGCCGACTTCGGAGCCAGGGACATTATTGTTTTTGACAGGCACGAGCGCGACGGCAAAGCGGCTGTTGAGGCCGGGGTTGCGGCTGTCGGCGATGACGTCGAGACGCGGGCTGAGGTTGAGGCGGACCTTGGTGTTGGTGCCGGGCACGAAGATGTAACCGTCGCCGATGTCGTGAAGGCCGATGGCCACAGGCTCGGCTGGCGCGACGGCAACCGGGGCCGGGCGCGTGTTGCCGCCCTGCTGCTGCTCGAGACGCGAGATTTGCGCGTTCTGTTTGATAACCATTTCCTGCAGGCCCTTGACGGAGGCGCGCAATTGCTCGACCTCGGATGACGAGGTTTGGGCTGTCGAGGGAAGAGCAGCGGTTAATAAGAGCGCAAGACTTGCGCTGATGTTACGTAGCGAGGTTTTGTTCATGGTGTTTTCGATGGACAGAAATTTCGATGCTCTGCGATTTCATCGGCCGTGGTCGATATTATTTTCCAAACCAACGATATTGTTTCTTGCCTCCCCCTTGCCCCGCCCCTCATTTCTAGACGCTTCTTTCCCAGCAACTACCGCCCACTAATCTCTTATGGACCAAAGCGTCACGCCCGATACCCAGCCGCCGCAAACAGGTTTGCTCAAGCGCGGACTGAAAAACCGTCACATCCAACTTATCGCCCTCGGCGGCTGCATCGGCACGGGGCTGTTTCTCGGCTCGGCGGGCGTCATCCAGCTCGCGGGCCCCGCCATGATTCTCGGCTACCTGATCGGCGGAATCATCGAGTTTTTTATCATGCGCCAGCTCGGCGAGATGGTCGTCGAGGAACCGGTGGCGGGATCGTTCGCGCACTTCGCGTATAAATACTGGAGCAAGTTCGCCGGCTTTATGTCGGGCTGGAACTACTGGGTGCTCTACGTGCTCGTGGGCATGGCCGAGCTCACGGCAGTGGCGAAATACATACACTGGTGGATGCCCGACATGCCCCAGTGGATTCCGGTGCTGGTGTTCTTCATACTCATCAACGCAATCAATCTCGCCAACGTGAAGATATTCGGCGAGGCAGAGTTCTGGTTCGCGATCATCAAGGTGCTCGCGGTGGTCGGCCTGATCGTGTTCGGCGCGTATCTGCTGATCGGCGGCGGCGCGGGTCCGGAGGCAGGCGTGGCAAATCTTTGGAAGCACGGCGGATTTTTCGCGCCCGCCGAAAGCGGTTTCGCGATGTTCCAGAACTTCTCAATAGCGCTCGTGCTGATCATGTTCTCCTTCGGCGGACTTGAGCTTGTGGGCGTGAGCGCGGCCGAGACGGCCAATCCGAAAAAAACCATCCCGAAGGCGGTCAACCAAGTGTTTTTCCGCATCCTCATTTTCTACGTGGGCGCGCTCACCGTCATGATCATGCTCCAGCCCTGGCCGGAAATGGTGAAGGCGATCAACGCGGTCAGCAACTCCGACCTCGGCGACAGATACGGCGCGAGCCCGTTCGTGCTCATCCTGAAACAAATGCACGTGCCGAGCGCGGCGGGCATTCTCAACTTCATCATCCTCACCGCAGCGCTCTCGGTTTATAACAGCGGCGTGTATTGCAACAGCCGCATGCTTTACAGCATGGCGGACAAGGGTAACGCGCCGGCGCTCTTCAAGAAAACCGACCGCCGCGGCGTGCCCGTCAACGCGCTCATCGCCTCGGCGTGCGGCACCGGCATCGGCGTGCTCATCAACTACACGATGCCCGGCAAGGCGCTCGGCCTGCTCTTCGCACTCGTGGTCGCGGCGCTTGTGCTGAACTGGGCGCTGATCAGCTTCACGCACCTGATGTTCCGCCGCGCCAAGAATCGCGAAGGCTACACGACGAGTTTCAAATCGTGGGGTTTCCCGGTCACAAACTGGATTTGCATCGGTTTCGTGGCGTTCATCCTGTTTGTCATGGCCGCGTGGGCGGGCATGGAAACCTCCGTCATCATCATGCCGATATGGATCGGTGTCCTGGGATTGCTCTACTGGATACTGCATCGCAAGCCCAAGCAGGGCGCGCAGTAACCGGAAAACGGGCGAGTTCTTCGCCTCGACGGGCGGCCGAAAAAGCCGCCCTTTTCTTTCGCAAACGCGCTTTTACTGCTGCGGCTGTTGCTGCTGTTGCGGCGGCGGTTGTTGTTGTTGCTGCGGCGGTGTGCCGACCTTGGTCCGTTTGACTTCGTAAGAGCTCGGCTGGGACACTTGCTGCGCTTCATCATCCGGGTTCGCGGACGAATCCTGCGCGGCATCCGCGGGGGCGGCGGTGTCGGCAGTTGCAATTTCAGTTCGTTGAAACGCTCGCGCTCCGCGTCGTCCTTCGATGTTTTTAGAGCAAATTCGACCAGAGCTCGCGCAGCCGTGTTGTTTTTCATGCGCAGCAGGATTCGGGCTGACTGATAAAGCAGCGCCCGGTCATTCCTGAACAACACCAAACCTTCCGACAGGACGACAAAATTTTCATTGGACGGCGTCGCCGAGCTCGCGATCCATGCGTCGGCAATCGTCCGGTAGGTTTGCGGCAGGGCCGGCCTCAACTTGCGCGCGGCAAAAAGCACTTCGAGAATCGGCGTGAGTTGCGTGGGCGTTATGTGCACGCCGTCGGAGGCCTCCGGGTGCGCCTTGGCGTCGTCCAGCAAAATGCGCGCGTATGCGGGATAGGCGGCGGCGCGTTTCGCCTTTCCCGCGACGGCTTTCGAGAGCATGCGGCGGGCGAGCTCGGTCTGGCCCGCCGCATGGGCGGCGAGGCCGTAGGAGGCGAGAAATTCCGGATCGCGCGCCCCGCGCCCGTAAGCGCCGCGCAGCGTGGGAATCGAGGGGGAGGCATTGTTGGCGAGCACGAGCGCGTCGGCCTTCATGCGCGCGCTGTCCCCTTCCGGCGCGAGCGTGAATTCGCGCGCCGGCGCGTCGATGCGCTCGCCCTTCCCCTTGACGACGAAATCCGTGTATTGGTAGGCCGTGAGGCCAATGTAGCCGCGCAGTTCGACGAGGAATCTTTTGTAGGTCACGCCAAAGCACTCCTTGAACAGTTCCTCGGTCATGGGCTCCTTCGCCGAGCGCGCCACAAGGGTTTCGAGCGCGGTCTTGTAGTTTTTGTTGGGAATCCCGTAAAGGCACCTGTGCACGAAGGCGTAGCATTGCTTGGCCCAGACGTTGTTGCCGATCGGATTGCGCGCGAGCGGCGAATCGCGCGTGACGCCAAAGAAATCCTTGAACCCGAGAAGCGCGCGGCGATCCAGTGCGACGTTAAAATCCTCGTCCGGTATGGTCTCCATGCCGGGAATGCCGACATCCTCCTCGTCGCTGACTTCCATATCCTCGCCGTCGCCGGCAACGGGGGCGACAACCGCCATGTTGTTCTTGCCCTGGCTGCGGCGCACGGACCTGAGCTCCCCGATTCGGATGTATTTTGGATACACTTCCATCTTTTGGATAATTTGCAGGACGCCCTCCTCATACCACGCGGGCGGCGGCGTCTCCGTCTGGCTGAGCAAATAATGCACATACTCGCGATAAAGGAGGCTGTAATAATCGACATCGAATGTCGCGCCCAGGGACGAGGCGTCGATATCGTAAGTGGTGTCGTTAAGCGTCACGCTCGAGGTGCTCATATCGATCACAATAAAAGCCTGCTCGGGCCCAATAAGCGTGGTGCTCGCGCGCGCACTGGCCTTCGAATAATCGGCCTGGTCCGACCGTGGAATGAAATCGTCGAACCCCGAGCGCCCGCACAAAACCAGCGTGGTGGGTTTGCGAACGGTGACATTGATCGGCCACGCGGCGTCGAGCGCGACGCGAAACATCTCGAAATCCTGGATCAGTTTCCGCGAGGCGCGCTCGCTGGCGCTGGAGTAAATCTCAAAGCCCGGGATGCTGGTGGTCAGCCAGTTTTCCGGACGCGGCAGCTCGGTTGCGGCCGTGACCACAAGCGTGTCGAGCTGCACGACGGGTTCCTGATCTCGCGCGGCAGTGCCCGAAGCGGCGACGGTGCCGGAAACGGCCTGCGCAAAACTCAAGGTTGCGAAAATAGGAGTCAACGAAAGGACACGGACGGCAAGAAAACGACGAGTCACGGATTGCATAAAAAATGAGTGGTAATCAGATAAGACGAGACTTGTGGACATGAGTTTCGCAACAGTCACGCCGTAAAAAGATCCCCCCGAAAAAACACCGGCTCAGTGGAGGGACCGGCCCTGTCCGGTCCGCAAAATCAAAAAACGAAAATCAAATAAACGACCGGCCATCCCGTTTGCCCCATAAAAAATTAAACCGGGGTGGCACGAACGCCACCCCGGATTAACAGGATGCGGAATGCGCCGGCAACAAGGCCGCGGCCTTATGCGACGATTGCCGATTCCTGCGCCAGGAACGCTTCTTCTTGTTTCGTGAGGAAGTCCAGGACCGCCTCAATCAAAAGACTTTCGCGAATCACCTCGATCTGCCCGTTTTTGTTATAGGCGGCGCGAAGCTTGGCGGGACTCATGCCAACCGTGTCCGCCACATTCCGGAGGTGCTCCTCCAAACGCTCCTCGCTGACCGTGATGCCGTGGCGGTCGGCCACCTCGTGCGCGATGATGTGCAGGAGCGCGTTGTGCTCGGCCTCGTCCCACAACTTTGACCCCGGCTGCACAATGTCCCGGTGCGTCGAATTGAGCGCCTTGCGAATGATCGGCTCCGGCACAGTGCATTCCGTGTTTGCAACCAGCCATTCCCTGGCCTCCGTGCGCCGCGTGTGTTTGCAGTCCGCGACGGGCTCGAAATTCTCGCAATCAGGCAGCGCCACCTCCGGGCGCAAAAGTAGTTCGATCGTGCAAACAAATTTCTCCCCGGGCTCAAGCGAGGCCTGAAGAATCAAAAGCGGACCAACCGTGCGGATTCCCTTTTCAACAAGAACCGAGCGGATCAGCCGCGACGCGCATCGCCGGATGGTCTCCGCCCGTATCTCGCGGCTAAAACAGTTGGCCGTGATGATTGCGGGCACCTCGCCCGGCGAGAAACCGGGAACCGGAATGTCGCGATAAAGCGCGCAGGCTTCCGCGTAGTCTGAGGCTGCCGTGCTCCATGCCGCTTCAAGCGTAATGCGAATACAGCCCGGGGTTACTTGCATGAATGATGTATACATTTTGGGAGTTTCCTATGGGTTAATACACTGCGAGGGCGGGTCGACTAAGCTGACTGTCCATATCACTGAAAACATGTGAACTGTAATATATTTTTTTCGGATGTGGCGTCAAAAAGTGTATAATAAGTATGAAAAACATCCCGCATCCGAAGCACTCGCGCTCCCACGAGCATTTCGGGACAAGGCGCCAAAAATTGGCACATATATTCCGCTTTCCATCATAAAGTTATAAAAACTTCAAACGCGGACGATCTATTTTCGCAACACCGCGCAATCACAATCCCGGAACAATATTTATTAAGATTATATAATCAAATAAACCGAGTTGTTAATATATAGTGAAACGCATGCCGTCCATAATTCTGACACGCGCTGAACCCCCGGCCATGCGCGCAGCTTCGCCTACAATGTCCCCCGTTTGCCCGCAGCCGGGATGGACGTGACTCGTCGAAATCAAACGACGGCTCGTCAGAAGGAGAAAAATTGGGAAGCGAAACATCCGCCCGCGAAGTCCAGTCAAGTCCCCTGTCCCACCTCTTAAAGTTCCGGCAGTGGAGCAAGCCTGGCGCTCAAAGGAAACATCGACCGCCTTTCGTCAATCGCGGACAATCAATTTGAAACATGCCTTCATAACTTGTTTACGTTGAAAAATGAACTTTAAGCTTGTTTGTTGACTAATAAGTCAACAAATTATGTCACATGGGACGCACAAGTAATGCCGATCAACGCCTGATGGATGCCGCACTCTCTCTCATTTGGGAGCGGAGCTACGGTGCCATCACGATTGATGACATCTGTCGGAAAGCGGAAGTAAAGAAGGGGAGTTTTTATTATTTCTTCGATTCCAAGGCGGATCTGGCCGTCGCGGCACTGGATCGATATTGGAGTGAACGGAAACCCTTGTGGGACAGCCAGTTTTCATCAACACTCGCACCAATGCAACGCATCCGCGCACACTGCGATGAGGTTTACCGGCAACAGTCCGCGACCAAGGAGCGCACGGGGCGCGTGCTGGGGTGCCCGTTTTGCACGCTGGGTTCCGAAATTTGCAAGCAGGACGAGACGATCCGCGGCAAAATTTGTGAAATCCTAGATAACAAATCAAAGTATTGGGAATCAGCAATAAGCGATGCCCAACGGGAGGGGCTTGTCGGTCCGGGAAATATCGCCGAAAAGGTTCAAAACGCCGAGGCATATTTCGAAGGACTGCTCGCCCAGGCGCGCTTGCACAATGATGCCGAAATGCTTGCCTCGCTTGGGGACAAGGTGTGCGAGCACATACTGGCGCGTGACGACAGTTCCGCAGGCGAGGCTCGCCCGCCGAGCGTGCCGAGAGATGTGGAACCGGAAGAATTTGATTCAACCAAGTATTAATAGACAACCAGTCAACTATTAAGAATTATGAGCATACTTCACACACCGTTTTCGTTAAAATCCGTCACAATTCGCAACCGCGTAGGCGTATCGCCGATGTGCATGTTCAATGCGCAAGACGGGCTCGCGTCGGACTGGCATTTGGCGCATTATGGCGCGCGGGCCATCGGCGGCGCGGGGCTGATCATTGTGGAGGCGACAGCGGTCGAGGCGCGCGGCCGCATCACGGCGAATGATCTTGGAATATGGAGCGACGCCCATGTCGAGCCGCTGGCGCGCATCAACCGCTTCATCAAGGCGCAGGGCACGGTGCCGGGCATGCAAATCGCGCACGCGGGACGCAAGGGATCAATCTCGACCGCCCAAAATGGAGGGCAACTCGCCGCAAATGAACCCGGCGGATGGGAGATCATCGGGCCGAGCGCCGTGGCGTTTGGCGGCGCACTTGGCCAGGTGCCGCGCGAGATGACAATTGAGGATATCCGCGCGGTTCAGGACGCGTTTTTCGCGGCCGCGAAGCGCGCGCTGGCGGCGGGCGTCGAGTGGCTGGAAATCCACGCGGCGCACGGCTACCTGGCGCACAGTTTTTACTCGCCACTGGGCAACAGGCGCGCGGACAACTACGGCGGCGTATTCGAAAACCGGATACGCTTCCTCATGGAAACGGTCGCGGGCGTCCGCGCGGTGTGGCCGGAAACGCTGCCGCTCACGGTGCGCATTTCGGCGACGGACTGGGCGGATGAGCGGGGCGGCTGGACGCTTGAGGATTCGGTGGCGCTCGCGAAACGCCTGAAGGCGGCGGGGATCGACCTGGTTGACACGAGCACCGGCGGCGGCGCTCCCGACGCAAAGATTCCCGTGGCCCCGGGTTATCAGGTGCCGTTTGCGGAGCGCATCCGGCGCGAGGCGGGCATCGCCACGGCGGCCGTGGGGTTGATAACGGACGCGGCGCAGGCCGAGGAAATTTTGCGCGAGGGACGCGCGGACATCGTTCTCATCGGTCGCGAGTCGCTGCGCGATCCGAACTGGCCGCAACGCGCGGCGCGCGAGCTCGGCGCCGATGTGAAGGCGTTTGCGCCGGGGCAATACGCGCGCGCGTGGTGAGGGGCTCAGTCATATTCACATCTTCTTTTTTCGTTATGGATACATCAGCAAACACAATCACAACCGCCCAGCTCCTGGGCGCGCTCAACTGGAGATATGCGACGAAGAAATTCGACGCATCCAAAAAGATTCCGGCCGAAACGTGGGCCGCCCTTGAGAAGGCGCTCGTGCTTTCGCCATCGGCGTTCGGCCTGCAGCCATGGAAGTTTTTCGTGGTAAACGACCCGGCGGTGCGCGCGCGCCTGGCAGAGGCGTCCTACGGACAATCGCAGCCCGTGGATGCGTCGCACTACGTCGTGTTCGTTTCGCGCAAAAACATCGGCGGCGAATTTTTGACCAAATATCTTGAGCGCACGGCACAGGTTCGCGGCGTGCCGGCGGAAACGCTCAAGCCGTTTTACCAGATGATAAGCGGCAACATCGAGCAACAGGCGAAAGCCGGCGTCCTGGACATCTCGCAAGCGCAACAAGCATTCATCGCGCTCGGCCAGTTCATGACATCGGCGGCGCTGCTCGGCGTCGACACATGCGCGCTCGGGGGCATCGACCGCGAAAAATACGCGGAGATTCTGGGGATCGACCGCGAAAGCTACATGTCGCTTGTCGCGTGCGCCGCCGGTTATCGCGCCGCCGATGACAAATACTCGTCAATTCCAAAAGTGCGTTTTGAGGATAGCGAAGTAATCACACATGTGTAAAGTGACTGGAATGCGGCTCTCCGGAGCCGCATGAAACTCACCGCACACACCATTGATTACCGCCATGCCAACGCTTCAGGAACTCGCCAACCCGTCCGTCCTCACGCAGCCCGTTTACGAACCGGGCAAGCCCATCGAAGACGTTGCCCGCGAACTCGGCCTCGATCCCGATGGGATCATCAAAATCGCGTCGAACGAAAATCCCGCGGGGCCGTCGCCGCTCGGCATCGAGGCGGCGCGGCGCGCGCTTGCGCAGGCGCAGCTTTATCCCGACGGCGGATGCGTCGCGCTGCGCGCCAAGCTCGCCGAAAAATGGCGGCTTTCGCCGGAGCAGTTTGTGGTCGGCAACGGCTCCAACGAATTGCTCGAACTCGTGGGGCGCGTGTTCCTGCGCCCCGGCGACGAGGTGGTGATGGGCGCGCCCGCGTTTGCCGTGTATAAACTGGTCGCGCTGCTCTTCGGCGCGAAGCCGGTCGAGGTGCCGCTCGTCAATCACACGCACGACCTCGCAGCGATGCTGCGCGCGGTCACGCCGCGGACGCGCATCGTTTATTACGCCAGCCCGAACAACCCGACCGGCACGATCAACAACGCGGGGGAAATCCTCGATTTCGCGCGCGCGCTGCCGCCGCATGTCGTGCTTGTGTTCGACGAGGCCTACACGGAATTTGTCGAGGCCGACGGCGACGCGCCGGACATTCGCCCGCTGATCGCCGAGGGCCGCCACGTGATCGGCCTGCGCACATTTTCCAAGCTCTACGGACTCGCCGCGCTGCGCATCGGCTACGGATACGCGAGCGAGGAGTTTGCCGCGCTGCTCAACCGCGTGCGCCAGCCGTTCAACGTGAACGCCATCGCGCAGGCCGCCGCCATCGCCGCGCTCGACGACCACGACTTCACGGCGCGCTGCGTCAGGGAAAACAAAAGCGGCCTGGCGCAAATCGAGGAGGGCTGCCGCGAGCTCGGATTGGAGTGCGTGCCGAGCCGCGCAAACTTCATGCTCGTCAAGGTCGGCGACGGCGCGCGTGTGTTTGACGCATTGCAACGCCGCGGCGTGATCGTGCGCCCGCTGCGCGGCTATGCGATGCCGGAGTGGATTCGCGTTACGATCGGCACCGCTCCGCAAAACGAAAAGTTTCTGAAAGAGCTGAAGCAAGTCTGCGCATGATTCGCGGCGGAAAACGAAGAGAGTCAAACCGCCCCGCCAAAAGCTTTTCCTTTGCGACAGTCCATGCCGGCGAAACACCAGGGGGCGATCTGACGGTCGCCGGCTTCCCTCCCCTACTCCGGTAGCCACACCTCAAAGATTGCACCGTGTTCGGGCGGGACGGCATTGCGCACCGAGACCACGCCGCCGTGCGCCTCGATAATCGCGCGCACCAAACTCAATCCCAAGCCGAGGCCGGTTTGCGAGCGGCTTTGGTCGCTGCGATAAAGCCGTTCCCAGATTCGCCCCTGCTCGGCCTCGGGCACGCCGGGACCATTGTCACTGACCGTGAGCAGCGCGCCGTTTTGGGCTCCGCGAGTTTCTGCGCGCGCGCCCAAAACCACGCGTCCGCCATCGGGTGTGTATTTGAGCGCGTTGTCCACCAAGTTCACGATGACCTGCCGCAGGCGTATCGGATCGGCGGATACAAACAGGGAGGCGGCGAACGGCGCGACCTCCAGCGTCTGCGCGCGCGCGTCGGCAACGTCGGCATACAGGTCGCACGCGGCGCGCAGGATCGTCTCCACGTTGCATTGTTCGCGCTTCAGTTTGAGCATGCCGGAGTCGGCCTCGGAAATTTCCATGAGCGCGCGCAATAGGCGCAGCACCTCGTCGGAGCGCTCGATGTTGTCGGCGAGCGCGTCGCGCATGGCCGGCTCGCCGCCGTTGGCGAGCGCGAGCTCGGCGGTGCCGCGCATGCTTGTGAGCGGCGTGCGCAAGTCGTGCGCGACGTTGTCGAGCGCCTCGCGCATGGAGCGGAGCAGCGCGGCGTTTTTGTCGAGCACGGTGTTGAACAGGCGCACGAGCTCGGCGATGTCGTTGTCGCGCCTGGGCTCGGCCACGCGCGCGTCGAGCGCACCGGTGCTGATAATCTGTTGCGCCGTGTCGATGACGCCCTGGAGCGGCTTGACGGCGCGGCGCGCGGCGAACCAGCCGACGGCAAAACCCACCAGCACGACCGCCCCGGCCACAAACGTGAACGTGCGCTGAAGCGGCTTGAGCAGGGTGGCGCGATTGTTCGTGCTGACGCCCACTTGCAGCAGGAAGCCGCCGCGCAGCATTTTTGAAAACACAATCAGGTCCTCCTGCTGGTCCTGCGGCACGCGCCACGAGTAAACTTGCTGCTCCGTCCAGAAACCCCAGCTGTCGGGCACCCGCACGCGCTTTGCCTCCTTGTCGATCCAGTCGTTCGGGACGATCAAAATGGGCGTGGCGCCGTTTGGCATGATCATGCGAACGAACAGCGGACGGTCGAGCAGTGTGTTTGAGCCGCGATACAGCGCGAGTTGCAGGCCGGGCTCGCCCTGCGTGTTGTAAATGTGGGCGTATTCCTCGATGCGGTTTCTGACCGCGTCCTCGTCGCGCTGCGCGAGTTGTTTTCCGAGCAGCCAATAGAGCAGGACGAACAGCGCCGTGAAGCCGACGGTGAACAGCAGCGCGAACGTCACGCTCAGGCGGATCGCCACCGAGCGGCGTATTCGTTTAATGACTCCCTTTGAAAACATAACCGACGCCCCTCACCGTTTCGATGCGTGTTTTGTCGGGATCAACTTTCATGCGCAACCGGTGCATGAGCACATCGACGACGTTGGTTTGCGGATCGAAGCTGTAATCCCACACATGTTCGAGAATCATTGTTTTTGTGAGCGGCCTGCCCGGGTTGCGCATCAGGTATTCGAGCAGCGAAAACTCGCGCGGCTGCAGCTCCACTTTTTGCCCGGAGACTGTCACTTCGCGCGTCACCAGGTCCATGACGACGTCGTTCACCGAAAGCCGCATCGCCTCGGGGGCGCGCGTGGCGCGGCGTATCAACGCCTGCAGGCGCGCCGAGAGTTCCGCAAACGCAAAGGGTTTTGTCAGGTAATCGTCGCCGCCGGCCTGAAGCCCCTTGATGCGATCCTCCACGGTGGCGCGCGCGCTCAGGAATAGCACCGGCAAATCAGCGCGGTGGTTGCGCAGGCGCTTGACAAGCGAGAGGCCGTCGAGCCGCGGCAGCATCACATCGACGATGGCGGCGTCGTAAGGCGTGTTCATTGCGAGCGCGAGTCCCGTGTCCCCGTCGGGCGCGTGATCCGCGGCGTAGCCCTCCTGCTTGAGTCCCTTGACCACAAACTGGGCGATTTTTGCATCATCTTCGACAACGAGAATCCTCACGTCACGCATGAGAGCATACTTGGGGGCGTTGCGGAAGAAATATGTGCGGCAAGGCGCATGGGCGCGGAGGTGTCGCCGCTATTCCGCGCCGGGACGCGGCGTCGCCGGGAGATTCCGCGCGATGTCGTCGGCAAGGGCGGAGGCGGCTTGGCCGAGGAGTGCGGCGAGGGAGGAAGAATCCTTGCCGTCCCAATCGGCGGCGGGAGCCGTGAATTTGCGGATGCCCGTGACCGTGTTTCCACCCGGCGCCGTGATTTCATACTCGGCGGTGAAGCGCGCGACGGGTGATGCTCCGGCAGCCGAAACCGCGCCTTCGCATTCGATGATGCGGATGCTCACGTCGTAATCGCGTTTCACTCGGCCGGGGCGAAGTTCCACACCGGACACGGAATTGGTGGCGATGAGGCGCTCGCTCACGATGCGCGTGATTCCGGCATCAAGCGTCTCGGCCCAGCGGGAGAATTCGTGATAAACAATTTCACTGGTTCCGTGGCGGACGGCGATGTTTCGGCGCGCGCGCAGGTAGGCGGGAACCTCAACGGAGCGAAGGGCGAGGAAGGGTTTGCCCTTGTTTATCTCGCCGGCACCGGCTTGCGACGCATTGGACGGCATCGTGAGCACGTAGTATCGCGTTGGGTCGGCCTTGGGCTCGGGCACGATGGAGCAGCCTGAGGCTAGGAAGACAGAGGCCAGAGTGCCTGAGACCAGAAGGACGGAGGCCAGAGAACGGAAGGATCGGATGATGGTCATGGAAGAGGGGGAGGAGTTATACAGTTTACGGTTTACAGTTTACAGTATCGAGCCACTTGCGAACTCGTAGAGGCGCTTTCGCGCCGATGAGAAATTGAAGATGGAAGTTTAAGATTCTGACCTCTGGCTTTCTGGATTCTGGCACTCTGGTCTTCTGGCTTCTGTTCACGGTTGTTTTTTGCCGGAGATAATCGCGCTGGGATTTCGTTCGAGATAGTCGAGAAGCTGCTGGAGGGTTTCTGCTGTTTCACTGAACTGGCGAAGGGCGCGCGTGGCGTCCTCGCCGAGTCCGCCCTGCGCCTCGACCAAATGTTTGGCAGCGTCCGCCGCCTCGCCGACTTTGTTGATGGCGGATTGCGCGTCAACGAGCACGGTGTCGAGGCGCTCGCCGGCCGGCCCGACAACACGATCGAACCTTGAAAGGGTGCGGCGAAACTCGGAAATGGCGGAGCTCATGTCGGTGAACATCCTTCGAACCTCGGCCGACTCGGCGAGCGAGGCGACGGATTTGCCGGCTCGGGTGAGCTCGGTGTTGAGGGCGCCAAGATCGAGCGAGTTGACCTGGCCGCGCAGATCCTTGATGAGGCCGCGGAGCTCATGCGTGAACTCGGGAAGGTTCATGCGTTTCACATCGGCGAGCAGGTCGGTGATGTTGGCCTGGAGCGCGGCTATGGCGGAAGTCGTGGCGGGGATGACGACATAGCCTTTATCGTCCAGCATCGTCACGGCGGGCGGGGGCTGGTTTGCGAACTCCAAGGGATTTCGGAAGTCGAGCTCGACGAAGAGCAGCCCGGTGGCGAGGCCCTGGATGCCGAGCTCGGCGCGGAGTCCGTGCTTGATCATATGTTGCAGGCTCTTGCGGTCGTTGACGTCGATGAGGGTGCCCTTGTTGTCGACTATGATGTTGCGGCTGAACTCGCAAACGACCGCGACGACGGACGCGTTGGTGGCCTCGTTGTAAACGACGTTCATGTCGACCACGCGCCCGACGCGCACGCCGCGGAGTTTCACGGGCGAGCCGAGGTCGAGCCCGTGCGTCGATTCGTCGAAATACACGATGAAACGTTTCGGGCTGGAGAAAAAATTGATGCCGCCAAAGGACACGATGCCAACGATGGCGATCAGTATGGCGCCTAGGACAAATAAGCCGACCAAGGTCGGGCTGACTCTGGTTCTCATGGGAAAAGTTTAAGTTTGAAGTTCGGGTTCATTGAGAGGGACGGGAGTTAGTTTTCGTTTTTCACCCTAAACTCGTCGCGCTGCGGACGGGCGAGCGCGCCGCGCTGCAGGAAATCGCGCACGCGGGTGTCGGTGCTTGAGACGGCGAGTTGAGCGGGCGGCCCCTCGGCGATGGCGCCCCGCGCCTCGCGATCAAGCATCAGGATGCGGTCGGCGATGCCGTAGATGCTGGCGAGTTCGTGCGAGACGATGATGAGCGTGGTGCCGAGGCTGTCGCGGATGGAGAGCAGGAGATTGTCGAGGTTGCGCGAGGTGACGGGATCAAGTCCGGCGGAGGGCTCGTCGAAGAAAACGATCTTGGGGTCGAGCGCGAGGGCGCGCGCGAGGCCCGCGCGTTTTTTCATGCCGCCGCTGATTTCCGAGGGATAATAATCCTCGAAGCCGCTGAGGTCGACTTGGGCGAGCTTGTGGGCGACGACAATGTCGCGCTCCTGTTTTGTAAGCGTGGTGTATTCCTCGAGGGGAAGCGCGACATTTTCGCGAAGCGTGAGCGAGCTCCAGAGCGCGGCGCTTTGGTAGAGGACGCCGAAAGTTTTGAGGTGTTCGCGACGGCGCGCGAGACTGGCGTTGGTGAAGTCCTCGCCGAAATAAACCACGCGGCCCGCCGTCGGCTGGTGAAGGCCGATCATGTGCTTGAGGAGCGTGCTTTTGCCGCAACCGCTGCCACCGACGATAAAAAAGATTTCCCCGCGCCCGACCGTGAAGTTGATGTTCTCGATCACAGTGCGCCCGTCGTAACCGCAGCGCAGGTTTTCAACGTTGATGGCAGTTTGCGCGACGGGGGCGGACGCGGCAGGGTTGTGCGGTGACGGGACGTTGGAAGCGGATGTGTTCATTCTACATTATACATTTTTCATTATTCATCAGCGCACGCGTCACCATCCGAGAATGTTGAAGAGCACCGCGTAGATGGCGCAGGCGACGATTATGTAGAGCATGGCGGTGACGACCGCGGAGGTGGCGGCGTTGCCGACGCCGGCGGAGTCGCGCCGGGCCTGAAGTCCGCGCAGGCAGCCGGCAACCCCGATGATAATGCCGTAGGTGACGGCCTTGATGAGGCCGGTGGTGATGTCGGACATATCGAGCGCGGACTGCATCTGAATCCAGTAGGCGGAGGGCGAGATTTTGAGAAGCAGGGCGGCAACGGTCATGCCGCCGAGATTGCCGAGCGCGTTGGAATAGAGGGAAAGCAGCGGCATCATAATCGCGAGCGCGACGATGCGCGGAATGACAAGAAAATCGATGGGACGAATGCCAAACGTGACAAGCGCGTCGATTTCCTCGCCGGTCTTCATGTTGGCGATCTGCGCGGCAAACGCGCCGCCGGTGCGACCGGACAAAACAATGCCGGTCATCATCGCGCCCATCTCGCGAACCATGGCGAGCGCGACCAGGGTGGCGATGAAGATATCGCCGCCGTATTGGCGGAGCACAACCGCCCCGATGTAGGCGAGGATGACGCCGACTAGAAAACTGATGAGCCCGACGATGGGCAGCGCCATCGCGCCGCAGCGTTGCATTTCCTGAAGGCAGTCGCGCCAGCGAAATTTTTTCGGATGACGCGCGAGGTGGAACGCGCTGATCACACATTCGCCGACAAACTGCGTGAGCTGCTTGGCCTGCTTGTAAGCGGAGACGGAGGCGAGGCCGGCCGTGGCGAGAATGTTGGGGCGGCGCTGCCTGTCGATCGGACGCACGCGGGCTTCGCGCATGGCTTTGAGCGGCCGCCGGATGTTTGAGGGAAGCGCGCTTTCATCGAAATCCACCTGGTTGCCCTCGCACCAGTCGCCCGCCTCGCGCAGGAAGAGGACGAGCGAAGTGTCCCATTCCGTCACCTGCGAAGTATCGGGGCGAAGCCTGCCGGCCTTTAATGTGAGCGCGGCGAGACTGGCGGTGTCGAACGAGGCCCATTCGGGCGTGTTGCCGGTGATTTGCCACGAGCCGCCAAGCTCAAGTCGAACGCCGTCCTGGTCCGGGACGGCGCGCGCCTGCGCTGCGGTGGATGTTGTCGTGGCGGAAATGCTCATTCGCACAAGATATCTAGTTCGTTATTGGGAAAACCTAAACGCAAAAGTGTGCCATGTTTTGCAGGGTGCATCACAAGATTTTGCAATGTTTCGTAAAATATACGGTTAAATCCCCGCATAAGCGCGCGCGAAGGAAGTCTGGGCGGCGACGATGCGGCGGAACATCAAAAGTGGGGCGCGCCCGCCCAAGCCGCAGAAACCCCGTCGCGCCGATACGAAGTTTTAAACTGAACGATGAAACCTAAGAGCGGCCGACTGTCGCTTGGCTCGAAACCGATCTCTGGTATTTTGCTTTTCCACTTTCAGCCCTTCAGTCTTTCAGTCCTTCAGCCCTTGCCCTGGCCTCCGGATGTTTTTCAAGGAACTCGAGCAATTCCGCCCGCATCTCTTTCACGGCGTTTTGAGTGGACTGGTTCTTCAACATTTCCTCCACGATAATTTGCCCGAGAAGCCGGCCCGCCTGGGTGTCGCTCGGATAATGCGCGCCCGCAAGGACGCGGCTCCACATGATTTCCCGCGCTGCATCGTCGAAGAGCGTTTTATACTCGGGCAACGCCTCGCCCAAAAACATCGCCCAAAGCACGCCGCAGGAGGAATGACCGCTTGGATAGGAGGCGCTGCGCGGCACGTCCACGCAAGGCTCGACTCCGAGGCCGCGCTTGTGGGGACGAACGCGATTCCATTGGTTTTTGGACGCAATCATGACCACGCGGCGCTCCGCCGTTGCCTGCCGCAAAATCGCGGCCGTGCGGGGCAGATTTTCCTCGGTGAACGCGGAGCCGAAAACAACCTGCCCCATGCAACCTTCCTCAATGGACAGGAATGCGTGCGCGTTGATGCGCACGGCGCGCGCGACTTGCTCCGGCGTGCGATCTTTTTGGACTTGGAGCAGTGTTTCCACGTCGGCCATTCCGGCAGGCGAGTCGTTCGCGGGCGGTGGAGGAATCTTCGCAAGGATGACCTCGTGGTTCGTTGTCAGAAAGCGCGGCGTTGTGAGTTTTGCGAGGATGTCCTCATGCTCCGTGGTCAGGTGGTGAATCGGCGGAGCCCCGAAGGCAACGGCAAGGCCGGATATCAAAAACAACGTTATAGTGAGCAGCTTTTTCATGGGTATTATCTGGCTTGGCGTTTCGGCGGGGAGTGCGGTTGCCCGGTGTTTGATTGCGAAAGGCGGAGGCTTTCCTAAAAACAAAGCTGAGACACGCGCGATTGATCAAATCAAAAGACGGGCTTTTCGAGGACCGGCGCATTCAAAAATTATGTGACGTTTGGCAAAACGCGCGGGCAGACGAGTGTCGCGGCGAAGTTTTCTTTAATATCCGAGACATCCTTTCGGAAGCAAAAGCGAGTCGTTTAATACGTGGCCGCCAGCGCCACGAACGCCTCCTCGCGAATCGTCTTGTGTTGGATGGAGAGATCGAGGAGCGGAACTTTCATGCAGGAAATAAATGCCTGGAGAAACCCTCCATTCCCCCATGCGGCGGCAAGACTCAACATTGCATTGAAACTTGTTGAAACTCGCGCGGCGTTGTAAATTCACGCTTCCGAATTTCATGCTACTCGCGATCAACAAACCCTACGGCGTGCTTTCGCAATTCACGCCCGAGCCCGGCTCGCGCTGGCGCACGCTCGCGGACATCTCCGCGCCCGCGCCGTTGCCGTCGCGCGTGTATCCCGTCGGCCGTCTCGACGCCGACAGCGAGGGCTTGCTGCTGCTCGCCGACGAGCGCGCGCTTGTCGATCGCCTGCTCAATCCCGCCCGCGCCCATGCGCGCGAGTATTTCGCGCAGGTTGAAAACATCCCCGCGTCCGGCGCGCTCGCGCGGCTCGCGCGCGGCGGCATCGTCATCGGCGGACACCGCGCGCTGCCGTGTCGCGCTGCGTTGCTCGATCCCGCCTCGCCGGAAATCGCCTTGATTCCGCCGCGCGATCCGCCGATTCGAGTCCGCAAAAACATCCCTGACGCGTGGCTCTCGCTCGAACTCATCGAGGGCAAAAATCGCCAGGTGCGGCGCATGACCGCCGCCGTTGGGCATCCAACGCTGAGACTCGTGCGCGTGCGCATTGGCGCTCTCCGCCTCGCCGCGCTCGGGCTTGCGCCCGGCGAGTGGCGCGAGCTTACGACCGCCGAGCGCGAAGCGTGTTTGTCGTAGCGGCAGGTTGCCAAACCTGCCGCATCGCACGTTGGAGGATTCCCAACCTTCCGGCAAAAATACCAAGTTCATGGCCACGTGCCTTTGCGACGCAATTATCCACCACGGCACGCGGCACGGCGATGGTCGAGCTCAAGCTCGACCACCTCCTCGAGCCGAAGCCCGACATGATTGTGTCGATTGACCAAAGCTGCCTGATGAGTCTGGGCGGTCTCGCCGCGAAAGGCGGGAGCCCCGTGAAGACAATGCACATCGAGCAAATCTTGCGCGACTCGCTGCGCAACACCAGCATGGTGATCGCCTAAACGCGGGGCGCACCTGGCGTGCGGCCAATGTCTTAAAACTTTTCGATCATTGATTGTTCGCAATGCGAGTGGGCACGCGCCATGTAATTTCCGTGGATGCCGTCGCATCCGAAAATCGGGAGTAAGCCGAACTCTGGCGCGTCACGACAAATGCCTGAAACGCTCCGCGAGGTTGAAGCCTGATTTTTTCTCCGCTAATCGGATGACTGATTTGTGAAGCTTTGCGCCAAGGCGCCTTAATGCCACCAGATTTATTTTCCGGATGAGCATCCCAAAATAAGCCAAGGGCGATCCGTCGCAGGCGCGTTGAGGCAATGCAGTCCGCAAGCGTTTTTATCACACCATCGTTGATTTGAAATGGCGCATCCTGCCATGATTGTTCCGTGTTTTCGTTTGCCCGCACATCGGGCGCGGGTTGCGGCCAGCGGCCTTTGCGGATGTCATCAAGCGATGCTTGCAGTGCCGCCGTCTGGTTCAGCGCATTTGCCTCAATGCGCCGGCCCGCGGTCGATATTTTGCTGATCAGAAGAACTGCACGCTGAAGCGCTGAGGAAAATGTCATTTTCCCGGAATCGAGTGGGGCATTGCCGAATTCGCGATACATGCGGCGCATCTGGTATTGTTGCGCCAAAATCGCCTCGGTCGCATAATCCAGCAGCAATTGTTCGTCGGCGCATGACGCGAGTTCCTGTAGCTGGGCGGGTGATGCGTCGACGCCCTGCACGAGGGTTTCCTCAATAATCGCCCACAGTAAATCGTTCGTGGCGAGGTAGGCCGGCCATTGCCAGCAACCGGGCGCGGTTTGCAAGTGCCGGAGCATGCGCAAACCGTCGCATGCAAGTGAAAATGCTTGGGCTGGCTGGCCGTAGTGCAGCATTCGGCGGGCTTGCCGTGCGGCTATCATGAGAGGCATGGCGTTGAGGGAGTCCGAAGCACCGTCACGTGAACAGTATTTTTCCGGCAGCGCGAATGCGGGCTTGCGAGCGGCTTCACGCAACTCATCAAGCACGGCGGCTTCCTCAGGAGAAGCGGTCGTGTCGTTTGGCGAAGTCTGCCGCATATCGGAAGTTGTCCGTTGTTCCCAAAGGCGGCTGCTTACCTCGCAGGCGCGCAGATAAGGCAGGGCTGCGTTGTCCTCATCGGCCACTGGCGCGAAGACCAGGGGCGGAAGCGTGTCCGCGACTCCGGCGGCGGCTGCCCGGTTTTTGACATTGCCCGCCATCGTCGCAGTGCGCGCGTGGCTGACCGCCATCGTGGCGGACAGGCCAAGCCAGAGCGGGCTGGTGTAACAGAGCGCGGCAAAGGCGACGGTTCCAATGCCCGGGCTCGGACGGCGTATCTGTTCCTGCGTCATGCGGGCCAGGCTTGCGCGCTGCGGAAGCGCAAAGTGCTTCCATTGCGGTGCCCTAAATTCGGCGAGTATGCGGCATGTGACGGTTTTTTCATCGGAACCAGGCGGCATTTCCTTGCGCAAGCGCGTGACGAGGCCCGCGAGATTCCAATCGTTCACCACACGCAACAGCATAAAGGCGCCCAGCGCCGCGATCAGATAAGCGCCGCCGCCCCGAGTCCCAACGCAATCAGAGCGAGCGCGCTCACGGCAGTGAACACGGCGCGCAGCCGCGGGGCGCGGGAAACGAGGGCGACATCGGCGATCTGTCCTCCGTCGAGCGGAAGGATGGGAAGCAGGTTGAAGGCGTTAAACACAATAAACATGATCCCGGCTTGGGACAGCCACGGCATTGAGGCAGGGTCGTCGGGCGCAAAAAGCAGCATGGCAATGCCCGCAAAAATGCCGGGCAACGGGCCGAGAAAAAGGATCACAAGGTGTTTCCAAGGCGCGAGCACAAGCGGGTCGCGCGCGACCGCCGCGCCGCCGAAGAACGGGAGAAAGAGAAGCTGGGTGTCCTTGTAACCGAACAGTTTCATTCCGAGCAGGTGGCCGCATTCGTGAATTGTGAGCGCAATCGCAATCACAACTACCGTTTCCCACGACATGATCCAGCGCAGTGCAATAATGAACAGCGCAAGCGAACCGAGCATGATGAGCAATTTTGGGAGCCATGCGGATGACTGGCCGCGCCTTTGAGATTCCATCATGGCGTGATGTTGAAACCAATCCATTTCAGCTTGATTTTCAACGCTCATGAGCGGCGGCGGTGATTGCAGCGTGCGCATGCGCGCGGCTTCGCGCTTGTCGATTGCGAGCGATTCGCGAATGAGGCGTCGGGCGATTTTCAGGCGTGCGAAAAACCGCAGTTGCAGCGTGCCGTCGGGTCGTGTGAATGCGACGGGTGACGCGCGCAACATGGCTTCGTGCTCGCCGGTGAGATCATTGAGCAGTTGCGCGAAGTCGCCAGCGGCGGCCAGCTCGACGGTGAGGACGCCCTGTTTTGCCGCGTCCTCAACGCGCGCGAGATGCCGCGCAATGAGATCTTTTAAGTCGGCGTCGGGCAGGGCCACGTCTTGGAGGCGTGCTGGCGGCGGGATTATCTCATGTTGCTCGATTGAGCGCGTGACCAGCACCTGTCCGTTGGAAAGTTTACTAACGAGAGTGACATGGCATTCCCCGGGGCGGACCGTGGGTTCGTTGGGACGCAACAGCGCGCTGACACCTTGCCCGGGCAAAATATATTCGATGCAGGGAATGGGAATGTCCGCATGGATTGCCAGCTGGATTGTGTGTTCGTGACGCCGGACAAAACCCTCGCCCAAAAGAACGGATTCCTGCGTGATGGCGAGTTCACGGAGCCACACAGGCGTGTCATTTTCGGCGACGGGCGTGATGCGGTTTCCAGTGAATTTGGTTTTGCCGAGAAAACGCACGACGGAGAGAAGGCGCACGATTTGAAAACCTAACCAAAGGCCGATGATGGCAACAATGAGCCATGTGATGGTTTGCATAGTGTCATGCAAATTGCCCATTGGATTTGTGCCAGTGCAAAATGGGACATGACTTTGGGATGCAAAAAAAGCGGCACGGAGGATGTCCGTGCCGCTTTGATTTTTTTGGCAAGCGGTGCCGAGGGCGCACGCGAGGTGCGCCCTTACGATGATTACTTGATGTTCGCGTGGTATTCCTGGAGCGAGTAGATCGGGCGCGTTGGGTTTTTGATTTTCACGGCTATGCCTTTCGCCGCGGCGTGGGCGGCGGCGAGGGTCGTCATGTAGGGGACGCGGTGCTTGATCGCGGCTTTGCGGATATACGAGTCGTCCTTCTTGCTCGCGCGTTTGCTGATCGGCGAGTTGACGATGAACTGCACGAGGCCGTTCTTGATGTCGTCGGGAATGTCCGGGCGGCCTTCGCCGATTTTGATGGCGAGGTCGGCGGCGATGTCGTGCTCGGCGAGGAAGGCGCGCGTGCCCACGGTGGCGCGGAGCTTGAAGCCGCTCGCGATGAGCGTGCGCGCGATGTCGATGACTTGCGGCGTGCGTTCCCACACGCTCATGAGCACGGTGCCGGCCGAGGGGAGCGGATTTTGCGCCGCCTCCTGCGCCTTGCAGAAGGCGAGTCCAAAGTCGGCGGAGAGGCCGAGCACTTCGCCGGTCGAGCGCATTTCGGGCCCGAGGATCGGATCGACTTCGGGGAACTTGTCGAAGGGGAGCACGGACTCCTTCACGCCGTAGTGCGGGATGGTTTTGTGCGCGAGGTTCATCGACGGGATCGTGGCGCCGAGCATGAGTTGCGTGGCGATGCGGGCCATTTGCACGTTGCACACTTTCGAGACGAGCGGGACGGTGCGGCTGGCGCGCGGGTTGGCCTCGAGCACGTAAACTTTGTCGTTCTCGATGGCGTATTGCATGTTCATCAGGCCGACGACTTTCAACTCCTGCGCGATTTTGCGCGTGTAGGTGTTGATGGTTTCGAGGTGCTTGGGGTCGATCGAAACGGGCGGGATCACGCAGGCGCTGTCGCCGGAGTGCACGCCGGCGAGTTCGATGTGCTGCATGACGGCGGGGATGAACACGTCCTTGCCGTCGGCGAGCGCGTCGGCCTCGCATTCAAGCGCCGACTGGAGGAAGCGGTCGAGGAGGAGGGGGCGTTCGGGCGAGACGTCGATTGCCTTGGCAACGTATTCGCGGAGCATGTCCTCGTCGTAGATGACTTCCATGCCGCGTCCGCCGAGGATGAACGAGGGGCGGATCATGATCGGGTAACCGATCTTGTCGGCGATGGCTTTCGCCTCGTCGAAGGTGGAGGCCATGCCGGACTCGGGCATGGGGATTTCGAGGCGCTCCATTTTGTGGCGGAAGAGGTCGCGGTCCTCGGCGTCGTCGATGGAGTCGATGCTGGTGCCGAGGATGTTGACGCCGTTGGCGGCGAGTTCGCGGGCGATGTTGAGCGGGGTTTGCCCGCCGAACTGCACGACGACGCCGAAGGGTTTTTCCTTATTGTAGATTTGGAGGACGTCCTCGACGGTGAGCGGCTCGAAGTAGAGTTTGTCGGAGGTGTCGTAGTCGGTCGAAACGGTCTCGGGGTTGCAGTTGACCATGATGGTTTCGTAGCCGGCGTCGCGCAGGGCGAAGGCGGCGTGGACGCAGCAGTAGTCGAACTCGATGCCCTGGCCGATGCGATTGGGGCCGCCGCCGAGGATCATGACTTTTTTCGGGTTGGCGGTCGAGACGCAGGGGCGCGCGGCGTCGGGCGCGCCGTAGGTGGAGAAATAGTAGGCGGCGTTTTCCACGCCGGAGACGGGGACGGCCTCCCAGCTTTCGACGAGGCCGAGCGCGACGCGGCGTTCGCGTATTTGTTTTTCGGATACACCGAGGAGTTTCGCGAGGTATTTGTCGGCGAAGCCGTCGAGCTTGGCCTGCTTGAGGAGGGCGCCGGGGAGTTCGGCGGCCTTGTCCTTGTAGGCGAGGATTTTTTCCTCGAGTTGCACGAGCTCGAGCATCTGCTCGATGAACCATGCCTTCACATGCGTGATGGCGTTGACTTCATCGACGGTGGCGCCCTTGCGGAGCGCCTCATACATGACGTAGTGGCGTTCGCTGGTCGGGGTGCGCAGATTCGCGAGGAGTTCGTCCTTGGAGAGGTCGTTGAAGTTTTTCGCAAAGCCGAGGCCGGAGCGTCCGTTTTCGAGCGAGCGGATGGCTTTCTGGAAGGCCTCCTTGTAGGTTTTGCCGATGCTCATGACTTCGCCGACGGCCTTCATTTGCGTGCCGAGCTTGTCCTGCACGCCCTTGAATTTTTCGAAGGCCCAGCGGGCGAACTTCACGACGACGTAGTCGCCGGAGGGCGTGTATTGGTCGAGCGTGCCGTCGCGCCAGTAGGGCAGGTCGGCGAGGTTGAGCCCGGCGGCGAGTTGCGCGGAGACGAGCGCGATGGGGAAGCCGGTCGCCTTCGAGGCGAGCGCGGAGGAGCGCGATGTGCGGGGATTGATTTCGATGATGACGATGCGGCCGGTTTTCGGGTCGCGGGCGAGCTGGACGTTGGTGCCGCCGATGACGCCGATGGACTCGACGACCTTGAACGCGATGCGCTGGCACTCCTGCTGCACCTCGACGGGGATGGTGAGCATGGGCGCGGTGCAGAACGAGTCGCCGGTGTGCACGCCGACGGCGTCCACGTTTTCGATGAAGCAGACGGTGACCATTTTGCCCGTGGCGTCGCGGACGACTTCGACTTCGAGCTCCTCCCAGCCGAGGATGGATTGCTCGATGAGGCACTGGCGCGTGAGCGAGAGATCGAGGCCGCGCGTGACGATGGCGCGGAGTTCGTCGATGTTGTAAACGAGGCCGCCGCCCGCGCCGCCCATGGTGTATGCGGGGCGCACGACGACGGGGTAGTTGAGCTCGGAGGCGGCTTGCTCGGCTTGCTCGACGGTGTGGATGATGCGGCTGTCGGGCAGGCCGATGCCGAGCGAGCGCATGGTTTCCTTGAACACTTCGCGGTCCTCGCCGCGCTCGATGGCATCGAGGTTCACGCCGATGACGCGGACGTTGTATTTGGCGAGGATGCCTGCCTTGGAGAGGGCGATGGAGAGGTTGAGGCCGGTCTGGCCGCCGAGGTTGGGAAGGAGGGCGTCGGGTTTTTCCTTGGCGATGATTTGCTCGAGGCGCTCGACGTTGAGCGGTTCGATGTAGGTCGCGTCGGCCATGACGGGGTCGGTCATGATCGTGGCCGGGTTTGAGTTGACGAGGACGATCTTGTAACCGCAGGCGCGAAGCGCCTTGCAAGCCTGGGTGCCCGAGTAGTCAAACTCGCAGGCCTGCCCGATTACGATCGGCCCGGAGCCAATGATGAGGACTTTGTGGATGTCGTCGCGTTTCGCCATGTGTGTGGAAGGATTTGTGTAGGTTCGGGGCGCGAGTGATAAATATTTCGTTACGCGTAGTCGATGGAAATTTTTGTAATAAAATTTGGAGGCGAAAAGTCCCCCGTTCGTCAGGTAATCCGAGCCTCCGCGACAAACGCATCACGCCCGAGGGCGGCGCGCGCGCATTCCATCATTTCGCGCACAGCGTCCCCTGTCGCGTCATCGCGCAGCAACGCAAAACACGCGCTTCCGCTTCCGCTCATTCCCGCCGCCACGCCGAAGCGCCCGCGCAATCGAGCCAGCAGCACCGGTAGTGCCACGAATTTTTCAAACGCCACCGGCTCCATGTTGTTGAACAATAAATCCTCCGCGCCCGCCGCCGCGTTTTCGAGCCACGCCGCAAGCCGGGATTCCGCCTTTTCCCCCGCCAAGTAGCTCTCCGGCGCGCGCGCGGCCATCCGGCGATAAGACCATGCGGTGTTGATGCTCACGTCCGGCTTGAAAATCAGAATCCGGCGCCCGGCCAGCCTTCGCGCCGCGACCTCGGGGAGCGGCTCCGCGCGTTCGCCGCGTCCGCGCATCACGACCGGGCCGCCATGCAAAAACAGCGCGCAATCCGACCCGAGCCCGCCCGCAAGCTCCACCAGTTGCGCGCGCCCCAGCGGCCGCCCTGCCGCATCGTTCAACGCGCGCAAAACCATCGCCGCGTTGCTGCTTCCGCCGCCAAGCCCCGCGCCCGTAGGAATCCGCTTGTGCAGAAAAAAACGCGCGCCCCCCCCCACCCGCTTGCGTTGCGAAACGCCTCCGCCGCCCGCAAAACCAAGTTCGTCGCATCCACCGGCACCGTGGCGTCCGTGCATATCAGTTCAAACGGCACGCCCTCGGCCAGAAACTCGATCCGTATCTCGTCGCCAAACGACACAGGCGCCACGACCGAAAGCAAATCGTGAAACCCGTCAGCCCTCCGCCCCGTGATGGCGAGGAACAGGTTGATTTTTGCCGGGGAAAAAATGGACACCGTGTGCACGTCGCGCCCATTCAAACACAAAACTCCCGGCACGTTGCAACACTGCTGACCTCCGCGCATATTTATTTTCGTAAAAACAGGCAATCATCCGCTGGACACACGTCCGCATTTTGCACATCCTCGTTGTTTTAGTTTTTCGCCCTTCCCGCCCAAGTCCTCATCAAAACAACACCATGCGCACATCACGTCTCGTTGTATCCGCCGGCCTCGCCGCGGCTCTCATTCTGGGTGCCATCGGCTGCTCGAAAAAAACGCCCGCAAGCATCCATCTCTTCAATGGCAAGGACCTCGCCGGATGGACGGCCTACGCAAAGGGAGACAATCCCGACGCCGCCAAGACTTGGGGCGTCGCCAACGGCGTGATCACCGACACCGGCAAACCCGCCGGATATCTTCGCACCGCGCAACGCTACTCCAACTACCGCCTCACCGTCGAATGGCGCTGGCTCGAGGCGCCCGTCGATGCCAAGGGCAAAATCAAAAGGCGCAACAGCGGCGTGCTCCTCCACATGCAAGACGAGGACGCCGTCTGGCCAAAATCCATCGAGGCGCAGCTCATGGAGGGAAACGCGGGCGACTTCTGGATCATCGGCGGCGTTGACACCAATGAACACAAAGCCGCGCGCGAAACCGCGGTCGCCGCCGCAGGAGACGATGAAAAGGCAAAACAAAAGGCCCTGAAAAATCGCCGCCTCGCAAAAAAATCCCCGTCCTCCGAAAAACCCGCCGGCGAATGGAACACCTACGAAATCGTCTGCGCCGGCGACACCGTCACGATCACCGTCAACGGCGTTGAGCAAAACCGCGTCACCGGCGTCACCGTGAGCGAAGGCCACATCTGCCTCCAGTCCGAGGGCGCGCCGATGGAATTTCGCAACGTCATACTCACTCCCCTCAAATAATCCTCCCTTTTCACCAGACTCTTTTTGGCGCGCCAGCGCTCCAACTCTAAACCCTAAGCCATAAACTCAACCAAACTAAAACTCATGACACAACTAACACGTCGTAAATTCCTCGGAACCGCAGCCGCGATCTCCGCCGTGCCGCTCCTCACGAAACTCCCCGCAGCCGCGTTTGCAGCCGGCTCGGACCGCATCAAGGTCGGTGTCATCGGCACCGGCGGTCGCGGCGTCGGCGCCATGCGCAACTGCCTCGCCGCCGATCCCTCCGTGGTCGTCTGGGCGCTCGGTGATGTTTTCAAGGACCGCGTTGATGAAGCCCGCGAAAAACTGATCAAGGGCAGCCCGAAAAGCCGCAAGCCCTCCGCCCCGGTTCCGTCCGACCGTTTTTTTGCCACACCCGAACGCTGCTTCTCCGGCTTCGACGCCTACAAACAAGTCATCGCCTCGGGTGTTGACCTCGTCATCCTCGCCGCGCCCCCGGGCTTCCGCCCGCTGCACCTCGAGGCCGCCGTCAACGCCGGCAAGCACGTCTTCGCCGAAAAACCCGTCGCGGTCGATCCCGCCGGCGTGCGCAAAGTCATCTCCGTCGGCGAGCTCGCCAAGCAAAAGAGACTCGCCATCGTCGCGGGCACGCAACGCCGCCACGCCGCCAACTACCTCGAAACCATGCGCCGCATCCACGACGGTGCCATCGGCGAACTCGTCGGCGGCCAGTGCTACTGGCTCCAGGAGGGCCTCTGGCACCGCGGGCGCAACCCCGAGTGGACCGAGATGGAATACCAGCTGCGCAACTGGCTCTATTTCACCTGGCTCAGCGGCGACCACATCGTCGAGCAACACGTCCACAACATCGACGTCATGAACTGGGCCTTCGGCGGCCCTCCCGTGAAAGCCCTCGGCATGGGCGGACGCCAGGCGCGCACCGACCCGAAATACGGCGACGCCTACGATCACTTCTCCGTCGAATTTGAATACGCCAATGGCGTGCGCGTGCAAAGCCTCTGCCGCCAGACCCCCAACGCCCAGCGCCGCGTCAACGAGCGCGTCGTCGGCACCAAGGGCTACGCCATGGCCGACGGCAAAATCTTCGGCGCAAACAAATGGAAATACGACGGCGACACACCCGACGCCTTCAAGGACGAGCACGTTGACCTCATCAGGAGCATCCGCGACGGCAACCCGCTCAACGAAGCCAAACGCATTGCCGAGAGCACGCTCACCGCGATCCTCGGGCGCACCTCCGCCTACACGGGCAAGGAAATCAATTACAACTGGATACTCAACGCCTCGAAACAAGACCTCACGCCGTCGCGTTACGAACTCGGCGCCGCGCCCGAAGTCGTGATTCCCATCCCCGGCGTGACGCCGCTCGTGTGATTTGGACTTCGCCAATCGCAACAAGGGGCGGCGCTTAGCCGCCCCTTTGTTTTGCGCAAACCGCCCCGCCCCAACCAGCCCTCTTGACAGCGCGCGCGCTCCGCCTTAATTCACGTTTCCCGTATGGAGGCTGTCCTCGAACAACCAGTGCTGGTCTTAAATCGCCTTTGGCAGGCGATTAATGTGATCGGCGCCAAACGCGCCTTTGCGTTGCTTGCGCGGGGACACGCCCAAGTCGTCCATCATCACGAAGAGGACTTCCATACCTTCTCGATGATGGACTGGATCGACTTCTCGCACCACAACCCGCCCCTGACCGACAACGAAATCGTCCACACACCCACCCGCCGCATCCGCCTGCCCCGCGTCATCCTGCTCACCTTTTTCGACAAGCTCCCCTGCAAGGAACTCAAGCTCACCCGCAACAACGTCTTCGAGCGCGACAAAAACCAGTGCCAGTATTGCGCAAAGATTTTCCCGAGGGAGGAACTCAACCTCGACCACGTGATTCCGCGCCACTACAACGGACGCACCACATGGGAAAACATCGTCTGCTCCTGCATCCGCTGCAACACGAGAAAAGCCAACCGCCTCCCCCATGAGGCTGGAATGCGCCTCATCCGCAAACCGCAAAAACCCAAATGGCGCCCCGTGATCAGCCTCATGCTGAGCCGCCACGACCGCGAAATGTGGAAGGACTACCTCGACCTCGCATACTGGAACGTGGAATTGGAGGAGTGAGCCGGCGCGTTGCCGTTTTTCACAGGGGCGTTGCTTGCGACTCCCAATTCGGCATCACGCAGACCGAAAATTCCTAAAAAATTCCCGCTTGCCCTGCCCCAATCTTTCCCCATCTTTTTGACCTCTTGCGGCACTCACTCATGTCAAGCCGGCGCGCCGCATCGCTTCCGCCGGCCTCAGTAACCGTTAACCTTCAACCAAACGGCTTCACACGAAGCCTCCCGCGAAGGGCCGGCGTCCCGAAGCGAGGCGAAGGTTCCGCGCGACGCGTCCCACGGACGCACTGAAAGACACACATGAGTCAAATAATGAAAGATCTGCTCGCCGAATCCAGCTTCGACAAGCTCAAGGAAGGCCAGATCGTCCCCGGCACCATCACCGAAATTCGCCAAAACGAAGTTGTCGTCGATATCGGCGGCAAATCCGAAGGCCTCATTCCCGCCAGCGAATTCATCGACATCGGCGAACTCCAGATCGGCTCCCAGATCGACGTTTACGTTGAGAAACTGGAAGACAAAAACGGAATGCCCACGCTCTCCTACGACAAGGCCGAGCAAAAGAAAAACTGGGACAACATCCTCACACGCTTCCCCGAGGGCTCCATCGCCTCCGGCCGCGTCCGCGCCAAGGTCAAGGGCGGCCTCATCGTCTCCATCGGCGTTGACTCCTTCCTGCCCGCCTCGCACATCGACGTGCAGCCCCCCAAGAACCTCGACCAATACGTCGGCCAGACCTATGATTTCAAGGTTCTCAAAATCAACCTCGACCGCAAAAACATCGTTCTCTCCCGCCGCGAGCTCATCGAGGAACAGCGCACCAGCAAACGCCGCGCCCTCCTCGAATCCATCGAGCCCGGCCAGGTCCGCAAGGGTGTCGTCAAGAACATCACCGACTTCGGCGCGTTCATCGACCTCGACGGCATGGACGGCCTCCTCCACATCACCGACATGAGCTGGGGCCGCATCACGCACCCCTCCGAAATGCTCAAGCAGGGCGAGGAAATCCAGGTCATGATCATCGAAGTGAACCGCGACAAAGAGCGCGTTTCCCTCGGCCTCAAGCAGACCACCAAGAATCCTTGGGATGACATCGAGCAGAAGTTCCCCGTCGGCGCGAAGGTGCACGGCAAGGTTGTCAACCTCGTCCCCTACGGCGCGTTCATCGAAATCGAACCCGGCGTCGAAGGCCTCGTGCACATCACCGAAATGTCCTGGACCAAGCGCATCACGAAACCCTCCGAACTGCTCAAAGTCGGACAGGAACTCGACGCGGTTGTCCTCGGCATCCAGAAGGACGAGCAAAAGATCTCGCTCGGCCTCCGCCAGCTCGAAGCAAACCCGTGGGAAATGGTTCGCCACAACTACCCGATCGGCGCCCGCGTCCATGGCAAGGTTCGCAACATGACCACCTACGGCGCGTTCATCGAGCTCGAGGAAGGCATCGACGGCATGGTTCACGTCTCCGACATGAGCTGGACCCGCAAGGTCAACCACCCGTCCGAAATGCTCAAGAAGGGCGACGAAGTGGACGCCATCGTCCTCGACGTCGATCCCTCGCAGCAGCGCATCAGCCTCGGCATGAAGCAACTCACCACCGATCCCTGGGCCGACATCGACGCCCACTTCAAGATCGGCGACGTTGTCACCGGCGTTGTCACGAAGATCACCAGCTTCGGCGCCTTCGTGGAGCTCAAGGACGGCATCGACGGCCTCGTGCACATCTCGCAAATCAGCGAGGACCGCATCGAGAAGGTCAAGGACGTGCTCAAGCCCGGCCAGGAAGTCACCGCCCGCGTCATCAAGATTGACACCGCCGAGCGCCGTCTCGGTCTCTCGATCAAGGCCGCCAACTACTCCGCGGAGCAGCTCGCGTCCGAAACCGCGACGCTCGAGGCGCTCACCCGCGACAGCAGCGGCGACATGATGAACCTCGGCGACATCCTCGACGCCGCCTCCGGCGACAAGGAAAAATCCGCCGAATAAGCGGACGCTTCATTCATCAGCAAAAAACACTCAACAACACCAAGCGCCCGGCCCAAACCGCCGGGCGCTTTTTTGCGCACAAGCACCAGCTTGCAATACCACTTGCGAGTGAGATTTAGACCTGAGGGGGAGGGTGCGTGCTTGCCGGACGCGCCGAAAATCACGAGAGGAAAACAACACGGCGGTTGGCAGAATGTCGCCAACGCCCGGAACGGCGAAACCGCCCAAGCGTTGACGACACCAAAGAATAAATCCCATCCGCAAATGGCAACGGCACCGCGGCAGGGCAAAGCATCAGGCTGAGCCGAAATCATGGTGCGCGCGGCTCAGCCGGGAGGCTTCGCCCTGCCGAATCGTGTTTCTCACAGCCCTGTTCGGCGCCGGATCGTTGGGCCTTACCAGATCGTCACGATGTCGCTGCCGCCGCGCCGCATTTTGTCGCCTTCCTTCACGTCGAAAGCCTTCCAAAATTCCTCAAGGTTTGAGAGCGGTCCGCGCACGCGCCACTCGGCGGGTGAATGCGGGTCGATGACGATGAGGTTGCGGCGATACTCGGGGCGGCGCACTTCGCGCCAAATGCTCGCGTAGCTGAGGAAGAATCGCTGCTCGGGCGTGTAGCCGCCGATTTTTGCGCGAGATTGCCCGGCAAGCGCGCGTTGGAGCGCGGCGTAGGCAATTTTCACGCCGCCGAGGTCGGCGATGTTTTCGCCCTGCGTGAGCGTGCCGTTCACATGGAGCGCGCCGTCGAGCACGGTGTAGTTGTTGAACTGGTCAATTATGACCGCGGCGCGCTTGTTGAAAGCCTCGGTGCTTTGGGGCGTCCACCAATCCTTCAGGTTGCCCCGGGCGTCGTATTGGCGGCCCTGGTCGTCGAAACCGTGCGTCATTTCGTGCCCGATCACGGAACCGATGCCGCCGTAGTTGACGGCGTCGTCGGCGTTGGCGTCGAAAAATGGCGGCTGCAAAATGCCGGCGGGGAAAACAATGCAGTTTTCAACCGGATTGTAGTAGGCGTTGATCGTGGACGCGGTCATGAACCACTCCGTGCGATCGACGGGCTGGCCGATCTTCGCGAGGTTGCGGCGCATTTCGTAGGCGTTGGCCGCAAAAACATTTTCCACATACGATGCGTCGCGGCTGATCGTGAGCGTGGAATAATCGCGCCACTTGTCGGGATAACCCATTTTCACGCTAAAGGAGTTGAGCTTTTCGAGTGCGCGCGCGCGGGTTGGCGCGTCCATCCACTCAAGCGTTTCGATGCGCGCGCGAAACGCGGAGCGAAGGTCCTCGACGAGCTTGAGCACGCGGGCCTTTGACGCGGGCGGGAAATATTTCGCCACATAAAGCTGCCCGAGCGCGTCGCCAATGCCGTCGTCGACGCTTTCCGTGACACGCTTCCAGCGCACCTTGATTTCCTTTTGTCCATTGAGCGCCCGGCCGTAAAAGGCGAAGTTTTCATTGACGAAATCGTCGCCCAGGCAGGGCGCCGCGCCGCGGACAAGATTCCAGCGCAGGTAGGCGCGCCAGTCGGCGAGCGGGGTTTCGTTGAGCTGCGCGGCAAACGCCCGCATGAAGTCGGGCTGGCCGACGTTGACACTGCGAACATTGCGCGCGCCAATCGCCTTGAAAAACGCGGCCCAGTCGAAATCGCCGGTGATTTTGGCGAGGTCGGCGACGGCGGTTTTGTTGTAATTGGCCTCGGGATCGCGAAGCTGCACGCGCGTGCGCGAGGCGGCGGCGAGCTTGGTTTCGAGATTCATCACGGCCTGCGCCGCCACGCGCGCGGTCTCGGGCGAGTCTCCCGCGAACACAAGCATCTTTGCGATATGCTCGACGTATTCGGCGCGCAGTTTTTTCATCTTCTCGCTGTCGGTAAAATAATAATCGCGGTCGGGCAGGCCGAGCCCGCCCTGCGTGACTTGCGCGAGGTAGGACTCGCTGTCCTTCTCGTCGGCGTCGACGTAGAAACCGAAACTGTTGCGCACGCCGATCTGCTTGAGCGCGGCGATGACCTTGATCACATCGGCGCGTGATTTGATGCCCGCGATCAAGTCGAGTTGCGGCTGGATGGGTTTGACGCCCGCGGCATTAATCGCGCCTTCATTCATGCCGCTCGCATAAAAATCCCCGACCATGCGCGCGGGCGAGCCGGCCTTCGCGGAAGCGGCTGCGGCATTCTCACAAATCTCGTGCAGGTTTTTCTGCGTGCGGTCGATGAGCTCGTAGAAGCTTCCCCAGCCAAGCTGGTCGCCGGGAATCTCGACCGTTTTCAGCCAGGAACCATTGGCGTATTCAAAAAAATCGTCCTGCGGGCGAACCGAGGAATCGATGGCGTTGAGGTCGAGCTCGGCGCGCAGGGCGAGAGTGAAAATGAACGATGCGGCCAGAAGAGGTAATGCGCGAATGATGTGGTTTCTCATAGGGATGCGATTTTTCGTTGATGCCGGATGGATACGCCCGGCGCGCGGATTGCGCAAGCATTCTGGAATTGCACACGCGTGACATAGTCCAGACACTGCCGGGCTCCCAATTCTTTTATGAAGCACCCCAAATTATTCTCCCTCAAATCACCGCGCCTTCGCATTGCCATGATTTTGACCGTCGCAATGATGGGCGCGGTTTTTTTCGCACCCGCCGTTTTCGCCAAGGATCGCCGTCCGGAAGTGATCAAACAAACGCAACCGAGTTATCCGTCGAGCATGAAAGAAAGCGGCATGACGGGCGAAGTGACCATTCGGTTTTTTGTGGATGAATCCGGCGATGTCGTTGATCCAGTAATCATACGCTCAAACCACTCCGGCTTTGAGCAGGCGGCAATCGACGCCGTTTTGAAATGGAAGTTCAAACCAGGGATAAAAGACGGCAAGGCGGTCAAGACGCGCATGCAAATACCACTGGTTTTCCATTTGGATGGCGAAGAAGGAAGGAACGCCTACTCCTACACCACACCCGGCCCCTCCAAAAAAGACATCTCCAAAATGCCGGAAGGCTACCGCTACGATGTCGCGCCGAAGCCGCGCAGCGTAATCTATCCGGTTTATCCCTACGAGCAGTTGAAAAACAACACCAAGGGCAAGGCCAGCGTTGCGGTGTTGGTCGACGCGCGCGGGAAAGTCAGGAAAATGGAGATCTCCAAGCAAAGCGCGCCGGAGTTCGGCCTCGCGGCGCTTGCGGCGTGCGAGTATTTCGAGTTCGAGCCCGCCACCCTGCAAGGCCAGCCGACCCATGCGATCATAACCGTGTCGCTTGAATTTAACAAAGGCTCCAAGTTCATAACCGGCGAAGACCGCGACATGCTTCGCATTGAGAAAAAATCGCCCGAAAAAATCATCCCCGCCGGCAAACTCGACGCCATGCCCAAGATGATTGCCTCGCGGCAGGCACCGTTTCCACTGGCGGCGTTGCGTGAGAACCTGACCTCGGGCGAGGCCGTGGTGGAGTTTTACATCGACAGCAAGGGCATGGTTCGCCTCCCGCGCATCGTCTCCAACACGCATCCATCATTTGGATACATCGCCGTGCAAACCATCGCAAACTGGCGTTTTGAGCCGCCCGTCCAGGGAGGGAAACCCGTCATTACGCGCGCCCGCATACCGATCGGTTTTACCTCCAAGGTCAAAAAAACGCGCGCCAAATAAGCCCGGGGCGGCAAACGTAAACCGAAACGCCCGCGTCTTCTCCGCTCGACGCGGCGCGCAAGGTTGAGTTTTCTCGCTATCATCATGAAAATCAAATCCGCCGAATTCCTCACCAGCGCGACGACGCTTCGCAACTGCCCGCGCGCCGACTGGCCCGAGTTCGCCATGATCGGGCGCTCCAACGTCGGCAAGTCCTCGCTCATCAACATGCTCACCGAGCGGCGCAACCTTGCCAAGGTTTCCGCCACGCCCGGCAAGACGCGCCTCCTGAATTTCTTCACCATCAACAACCGATGGCTGCTCGTTGATCTGCCCGGTTACGGCTACGCCAAGGTCGCGCAGGAAAAACGCGCCGATTTCAACGAGGCCGTCGCCGGCTATATCGAGGGACGCGAAACACTGCTCTGTGTGTTTGTGCTCATCGACTCGCGCATCGAGCCCCAGCGCATCGACATCGACTTCCTGCAATGGCTCGGCGAGCGCGACATGCCCCACGCGCTCATTTTCACCAAGACCGACAAACAATCGCCCGCCGCCACCCGCGCCAACATCGACCGTTTCAAGCAAGCGCTCTCCGCATGGCGCGCCGAATTGCCGCCGACATTTCTCAGTTCGTCCCAAACCAAGGCCGGACGCGGCGAAATCCTGCGTTTTATTGAGCAAACGATGGCCGCATGAGACATATTGGCCGGTTTGTGAAAAAAAACCTTGAACTTCGTCCCGTGACAGAAGATTTTCCGCCTCCCTGTTTCTGGTAGGATACTCAAGTGGCCAACGAGGGCAGACTGTAAATCTGCTGGCTTACGCCTTCCCTGGTTCGAATCCAGGTCCTACCACCACTTTCCGCCTCCGAGCAATCGGAGGCTTTTTTGTTCGCCCAGTTGCCACGAACCATCCCCTGAAAAGGGATGCATCTTGGTTCATTTTTAAGATTTTTTCTCCCGGGGCACGCTTTTATCCAAGTCCTTCTCAAAGGATTTCTGGGCTTTCTTTTTTTCATTGGGATATCCGGACATTCCAGCCCCGCCAGACGAGCTGTATGCGCAACCGCCAAATGGAATCACAATCAATGCAATCAATACTAACAGACTTTTTTTCATGATGGGATAACTCTAAGATTAATGACATTTCGAAAAAGGAATGTTCCTTTAATTTGCCTGCCTGAACCAAACCTTTGTTATTGCGCGCCGCAGTCGCGCATCCACTCCGCTACATTCCGAAAATTTTCTGCAACCGCCGCCAGACTCCGGCGACGAATTGACGCAACCGGCCCTTGTCATAACGCCCCTGCCCCATCGCGGTTTTTTGCACAAGAAACATTCCCTCGCCGACAAACAAGTCGTCGTAAAGCGGGCTCAGTCCGCGGCAGTAGCGCCAAAGCGATTTCACCCGCGTGGGACGGTAACGCACCGCCGCCGAAAACCCCATCGTCGCCCACGCCTCGGCGCGCTGCACGGGACGTCGCCCGTCCTCGCGCGGTTCGGGAAACTCCGCCTGCACGCCGCGCTGCCCCGCCACAATCAAGCGGCACGGCCCCGCAAATTCAAAAAATCGAAACTGCCCCGTCACCCACGCGTGCACACTGAAAAAACGCCAGTGGCTGCGAATCACCAGCGGCGCATCCGCCGCGCGCACGACACCCGCAAGATAACGCGGACGCAGCACCAGCGAGCCGCCCTTCGGCACCCGCACGACGGCCAGCTCGGCGCGCCGTCCGCGCAAATCCGCGCCCTCGCCCTTCCACTTGCCCGCGCCACGCAAAGTCACGCGCCGTGTATTGTCCGCGGCTTCGTTGCGCAACTCCGCCAGACGCGTCAGGCGACACGCAATGTTCATGAGGGGGAATCGCGCTTTCAGCCAAAAACGATTGCGCCGCGCCAGTTCCTCATCGGCCGACTCCACCAGCCCGGGTCGCACGCACAACAACTCGCCCGGCATTAACTCGACCGTCACCGCCCTGCCCTCCTCGTCAACCGCCAGCGTCACATCCGTGCGTTTCGACAGGCGCAGCGGTTTCCGGCGAATCACAAACGGCGGGGCAAGATAATACAGCGCAAACCTGCCGGCAAACGGCCACGCCATCCAAACACCGAAAAACCAAAACGCGAACCGGCGCCCGTGCTTTCCCTCCCAAACCAAGAGCGCGTAAAATTTGAGTTCAGAGGTTTCCGCCTCCGTTGCCGTGATGAGCCGCCCGACACGCGCCAGCGCAATCTCGGCGCGCTGCTGCGCCTGCGCCGCGTCCACCAGCTCCTGCCGCAATGCGACGATGCGCTCGGACGCCCCGGTTTTGATTTTTTCCTGCTCAACCCGCTTGCGATCGTTCAGCTCCTGCTCCTCGCGGGAGCCCGTCCAGCGCTTCCATTCGCTCTCGAGTGATTTGTGCAACTCGATCGCGCGCTCGGCCTCGACGACCTTTTGCTGCTGCGCGTCCAGCTCGGCGCGCAACGCCTCGATGCGCGCGTCGGTTTCCTCGCACAATGTCGCGATTCTTGCGCGCTCCGCGGAAAACAAAGCCAGCTCGCGGGCGCGGCGTTGCGAAAAATCGCCGTCGTCGTGCGCATACAACCACCACGCCCACCCCGCCAGCCCGAGCGCCGCAATCACACAGGCCGTGATCGCGCGCTTTAACAGCCAAAGAAAAAACTGTGACAGATGCGAGGTCACGCCGGCCACGTTTCCATTTTCCAAGCGCCGTCCCAGAACATCCATTCGAGCCGCGTGCCGGTCACAAAATGCCGCGCCACGCCGGCGCGCTGCTCGTCCGTGAGGCGCTCGCCCACGCGGTTGACCACATCGAGCACCTGGCGAACCGTCGCGCCGAATTCATCGCCGCCATACGTGTCGATCCATTTTTGATAAAGCGCGTTGGGCGAACCCGCGGCTGTGAGCGCCTTGCCCACTTCCCAGTAAACCCAGTAGCACGGCAGAAACGCCCCGAGCGCCTCGTGATACGGACGCTCCTGCGCCACACGCAAAAGATACGATGTGTAGTGATGGCACGCGGGCGCGACGGGCGCGGCGGCAACCGCCTCGCGATCAAGTTTCCACGCCGAAAAAAAGCCCTCGTGCAACGCGCGCTCCACGACGATGGCGTTGGTGCCATGTTGCGCGAACATCATGAACTCGTCGTCGCTGGCAGCCCTTGCGCCGATGAGCGCGAGGCCGCGCCCGTAATCGCGCAGATAGTGCGCGTCCTGAAGCACGTAATGCCTGAACGCCTCCGCCGGCAATGTGCCGTCGGTTAGTCCGCGCAAAAATGGATGCGCCAGAATTTTCTCATAAACCGGCAAAGCCGCCTGCCAGAGGGAATCAGTGAATGTGGACATCGTTGCAAAAATAGATGCGCCCCTCACGCCGCCGCTCCGTGCCGGGCAACCCACGCAGCCAGCGCGGGGGGAAGCGCGACGCGCGCGCGATCATCCGAGCGGATGCAAACATGCTCCGTCCTCACAATCGCCGCGCGCTTGGCGGGCGCGCCCTCGACGGCGAGCCGGGTGATTTCATAGTCGATGCGATAGGAGTCGTCCGAAAGCGCCGCCGGTTTGACCGCGATCGAAATTTTATCCCCGCAAGCAAGCGGACGCAAATAGTCGGCGCTGCTTTTTGAGATGGGAATGACGATGCCGTTGTCGGAAAAAAACGAGCGCAACTCGATGCCCGCCGCCGCAAGCGACTCCTCGTAGGCCTCGTGGCAAAACGAGAGATAGTTTGCGAAATACACCACGCCCGCGGCATCGGTGTCCGCAAAATGGATCGTGCGCTGATGGACGAACGGCATTACTTTACGATGAAGTCCTTGAGCCGGGCGTCGTTTTTGAACAGATCCACCGCCTTGACCTGGTCGAGTGTTTTGAGGTGCGTGTTTTGAGGATAATTTTTGACAGCCTTGGCGAGAACCTTGCGCGCATCGTCATCGCGGCCGAGCATCACAAGCGCGCGCAGTTTGCGTTCGATGAAAACGGGATTCTCCGCGACTTCCTTCAACTGCGCGTCGCACGCGGCGAGCGCGCCCTTGTAGGCCTTGATCGCGCCGGATTTGTCGCCGAGGCGGACGCGCACCTTGCCGAGCTCTATCCAGTAGTCATCGATCGTGGGATTGAGCGTGGTCGCCTGCGTGAGCGATTTTTCCGCGGCCGTGTAGTTGCGCAGAAAGTTTTCCATGTTGGCATCGCTGGCGTGCTTTGCCGCCTGGTCCTGGTGAAGTTTGGAAACTTCCTTTTTGCCGCCGCCGCAACCGGCGATCAGAACAAGAACGAGCAACGCGGTGAGGGTGCTTGTGATTTTTTGCATAAACTGGGGGTAACGTGAAACGAAGAGCGGCGCGGCTGGCAAATGATTCTTCAAAAAAACTCGCGCCCGCGATGGCTCCGCTTGCGCATGATTACGCGGCGACCGCGCTCCAAAAGCGGCATTCGTCGGAGAACTCGCGCACGGCGCGCGACTCGGCGCTCACTTTGCTGCGCAGCGCGTCGAACGTGTGCCGCCAGCCCGTCACCGCGAGGTCGGCGAGAATCTCGGCGCGCGTGGGCAGGTGCATGAAGGTGCGCCCCGTTTCGTCCTCAAAATAACGGTCGCCAAACTCGACAAGGCACAGGTCCTGCCGCCCCTCGGCCCAGCGATCCGCCTCCATGCGCCAGAGGATGTGCTCGCCCGCGCCGCCGCACTCGCGATCGTGCGTGGTGAAGAGCAACGGCGCGCCGGATTTGCAAACGGCTCGCAGCTCAAGGAGCGCGGCGATGCGGTTTTTACGGCCGGGGATTTGCATCAGGCCGTTGAACATAAAAAGCGCGCCCTCGAACCGCGGCGCGCCGTCAAAGCCGCCGGCTTTACGCAATCGCGTGGCGTCGGCGAGATACACGCGGATGTTCGCGCCGGGCGCGCGCTCATCGACAAGGCTGCGCGCCTGGTCGACAAGTTCCTCCGCAAAATCGAACGCGGTGATGTTGCGGTATCCGAGATCGTGCAGCCCCATCGTCACGCGGCCCGCGCCGCAACCCGCCTCGATGAGCGGCGCGTCGGGATTGGTGAAAAAACGCTGGATGAGAATGCTCTCGGATTTCCAAAGCCCGAGAAAATGCGCCGCGCGCGCATAGTGGATGACGGTGTTAGGATCGTTGAAATCGTCCCGAACCGTGGCGGAGGTGATTTTTTTCGCGGAAGACATTTCTACTTGGGAAGCGCCGCCATCTCCTCATGAGCGCCCAAGTCGCTCGTGCTCCGTATCGCGCGCAGCACCCGGTCGCGCATCGCATCCGGCGAGAGGCCGTGCGCGGCGCGCAGCGTGGCGGCATCGGTGCCGTGCCCGACAAACGCATCCGGCCAGCCAATGCACTCGACGGGCGTCGTGACGCCGGCATGTTGCAGCGTCTCAAGCACCGCGCTGCCGAATCCGCCGGTGAGCACATGGTCCTCCATCGTCACGAGCAGCGGCGCTTTCGCGGCGTGCGCGAGCAGGAGTTCGCTGTCGAGAGGCTTGGCGAAGCGGGCGTTGACCACGCCGACGCTGAGATTGTTTTCAAGCGCGAGGCGGTCGGAAAGCGCGAGCGCGTCGCGCACCATCGTGCCAAGCGCCCAGATCATCGCGTGCGCGCCTTCGCGCAACACCTCGGCTTTTCCGACGGGAAGCGCGGAGGGCTCCGCCTTGACCGGAACACCTTGCGCCGCGCCGCGCGGGTAGCGAATGAACATGGGGGCGTTTGCCGTGAGCGCCGTGTGCATCATGTCAACCAACTCGTCCTCGTCCTTCGGTTGCATGATGACGGCGTTTGGCACGAGGCGCAGATATGCGATGTCGAAGAGTCCGTGGTGCGTGGCCCCGTCGTTCGGCGAAAGCCCGGCGCGGTCCATGCAGAAAGTGACGGGCAGGTTTTGCAGGCAAACGTCGTGCAAAATCGGGTCGAGGCTGCGCTGGAGAAACGTCGAGTAAATCGCGACAACGGGGCGGATGTTTTTCGTGGCAAGCCCCGCCGCAAAAACAACTGCGTGCTCCTCGGCGATGCCGACATCAAAAAACTGGCGGGGCAGCTCGGCCGCGAGGTGGTTGAGCCCGGTGCCGGAAGGCATCGCCGCCGTGATGCCGACAATGCGCGGATCGGCCTTGGCAAACTTTGTGAGCGTGCGTCCAAACACCTCCTGCCACGCGGGCGGCGCGTCCGTCTTTACCGTCTCGCCGGTCGCCGGATCGTAGGGGCTCGCGCCGTGGAATTTTTCGGGCGAATTGATCGCGGCGGGCAGGCCGAGCCCTTTTTTTGTGAGGACGTGGACGAGGATTGGCGAGTCGGACTGCTTCGCGAACTCGAGCCGGGCGGCAAGCTCGTCAATGTCGTGGCCGTTGACGGGGCCGATGTAGCGGAGGCCGTATTTTTCGAAAAGGGATGACTCGACAAAAAATCCTTCGTTTCGCGCTTCCACTTCATCCAGGTGCGGTGCATTTCCTGCCCGCGCGGCAGCGAGGTGAAGAATTTTTCGAGGTCGTTGTGGATTTTGTTGTAAGTGGGGCTGGTGCTCAGGCGCGTGAGGTAGCGCGAGATGGCGCCGACGTTGCGCGCGATCGACCACTCGTTGTCGTTGAGGATGACGATGAGGCGCTTCGTGGATGTAATGATGTTGTTGAGCGCCTCCATGGTTACGCCGCAGGTGAACGCCCCGTCGCCGCAAACCGCGACGATGTGCTCGTCGGTGCCGTTAAGGTCGCGCGCGGCGGCCATGCCAAGCGCGGCGCTGAGCGCGGTGCCGGCGTGGCCCGCGCCGAAGCTGTCGTGCGGAGACTCGGCGCGATTGCAGAAGCCCGACACTCCGCCGGTATGCCGGAGTTTTTTGAAAAACTCGCCGCGCCGCCCCGTGAGCAGCTTGTGCACGTAGGCCTGGTGCGAGACGTCGAAAACAATTTGGTCCTTTGGCGTGTCGAAAACGCGATGCAGCGCGATGGTGAGCTCGACAACACCGAGGTTCGGCCCCACGTGCCCGCCGTTGCGCGAGGTGACGGCGATAATCTCATCGCGGATTTCCTGCGCCAGGCGCGGCAGCTCATCCGGCGGCAGTTTCTTGAGGTCCGCGGGCGAGTTGATCGCGTCGAGCACGCGCGCATCGCCGTCGGCCACGGGACGGTCCGGCTGGGAAAATGCGGAAGGGTTGGTGGGCGGACTCATCCGTTATTCGCGGTCGGCAACGGGAAAATCGGCGAGTTCCGCATCGCCGTTTTTCTGTTTCTTGAGCAGCTCGATTTTCATCTCTGCGTCCTTGAGGCGCGCCTCGCAGATTTTGAGCAATTTGCCGCCTTCCTCAAATTTAACGAGCAACTCGGCCAGCGGGGTGTCCCCGGATTCCATCGACTCAATGATTGACTCGAGTTGTTCGAGCGCCTGCTCGAAGGAAAGCGGGGTTTGCCGCGCCCTGGCTGATGTCTGTTTTTTTGCGTCCACGTTGAAAGGACGCAATTAATGAAGTGTGGCGCGCCCGTTTTCAAGGGAGTAAAATGAGCGTGCAGTTCAAAAAAAACGAGCAAGCGCCCGCAACCATGACGGCATGGCGAAGCCCCCGCCATTTGAGTCAAAAGTTTTTCCGGCGATTGCCGGAGACCGTCCCGCCGCCGGCTTATTCGCCAAGCTGCACGTTGTAACGGTTCAGCGATGTGGTTTCGAGACGGGCGAGCTCCGCGAGCGCAAGCCGGAGGTTCACGCGGGCGTCAATCTCGGCGAGCCGGGCGGTGTCGTAATCCTCCTTGGCTTCCTGCACGCGGCGGAAAGTGCTCAAGCCCTGGTCGTAACGGGCCTTTTCAAGTTCGTATTGCTGTTCGCTGAGCTTTGTGGCGAGCGTGGTGATTCGCACGCCTTCGTCGCTTGTTTGCACGCTGCGGACCGCGGTGCGCACTTGCACGAGGACGTTTTGGTCGAGCTGCTCGTAGCCAACTTGCAGGGAATCGAGAGAGGCCTTGGCGTTGGCGAGGTTGGCGCGCTCGCGACGGCGGCCCCACGGATAAGTGAGCGTGGCACCGACGCTCCAATCGTGGTCGTCCTGGCTGAGCGTTTGGTTGAAGGCGCGTCCGAAGGTGCCGCGCGTGGCGTCGTAGCCGGCCGCGCCCACGAGATCGAGTTGGGGGAGACGGTTCCTTTTGGCGACGGCGAGGTCGATTTCGGATTGCTTGATCGCAAGGCGGGTCGACGCGAGCGAAGGCGAGTTGTCGCGGGCGAGCTTGTAGGAGCGGGCGAAGGAAACCGAAACGTCGTCGATTTTGCTCACGGCAAGCGGGCCGATGGCGGCCTCGAATTGGAAGGGGTTGATGAGCGAGAGGAGCGCGTCCTCGGCGTCATTGACTGCTTTTTGCGCAACAATGATATCGCGTTGCGCGGTGGCCACGCCGACCTCGGCCTGAAGCACGTCGAGGTTGGTGGCGGTGCCGACCTGACGGCGCATTTTGTTTTCCTCAAGGAGCTTTTGCGCAACCTCGAGCGAGAACTTGCGGACTTCAAGGCGCGCGCGGACGAAGTCGAGATTGTAGTAGGCGTCCTCGACGGAGCGGATGGTGGAAAGGACGGTGCTTTTGAGGTCGTAGTTGGAGCGGTCGATGCTGAGCCGCGCGCGTTCGATGGTGGCCTTGTTGACGGTGGAACCGAAGTTCTTGAGAAGGGGTTGCGTGACCCTGAGCGTGAGGCCGCTGCCCCAGGCGGGATCAAAAACAGGAGTGGAGGATGAGGGGCCGGAATAGTCCCTGCGGCTGGCGGCGTAACCAAGCTGGAGCGTGGCACCGGTGATTATTTTTTGCGAGACGGAGACGCTGGCGTCGGTTTCATGCGTGCCGGATGCGTTTCCCGCGCCGTAAAGATCGGAGCGGCTGTAGGAGCGGTTGGCGTTTGCGGAAAAGCTGGGATCGTATTCGGCCCTGGCGATTTCGAGGGTGTTCACCGCCGATTCCGTGTCGATGCGCTGGATGCGAAGGTCGAAATTCTTGTCGAGCGCCATGGCGACGCATTGCTCAATGGTGAGCCGTGGCGGAGTGCTCTCACCGGGCTGGGATTCGGACGCCGGTTGTGTTGCCTGGGCGTTGGCGAGCGTGGAGAGAAGGAGGGCGGCGACGGGCGCGAGGGCAAATCGTTTGAGCATGGATGTTTCTGTTTTGAAAACCGGGGATGCGTGGTGTGTGCGTTTTATGAACACGTGCGTTGGTCAAAAAGTTACAGGTTAATGGGAGGCTTGAGCGTGGCGTCGAAAATTTTCCTGATGTTTTCGGACGACTCGCGCCTGACGCATGTCGCGGGCGGTGGTTGCGTTTTTTTTGGGATATGCGATGTGTTTTTTTGCACAAAAGCAGAAAAGCTGCGGGCTTTTCTGCTTTTGGTTTATCGAAACATGCCCCGCTTGTTAACGGTTCGTTGTCGGGTCGGTTTTCGCGCGCTCGGCATTGGCGAGATTGCGACGATACTGGCCGGCGTATTCCATCGCCTTGCGATTCGCGATCTGGCTGGCGAAGAGCGCGTAGTTGGGATTGCCCTCCGTGAGATCGGGGAGCTCGCAGCTTTGCGCATAAACGAAGCGGCCGTCCCTGGAAACGATGGACATGTCGGAAACCTCGCCCTGCTTGAGGTGCTCGAGCGCGGCGACAATGTTGCCGTCAATGGTCTCGTAGGTCGCGGTGCGGAGCGTGAAGGCGGGAATGGACTTGGCGCTCACGGTCACGCCCTCGGCGGTCGCGGCCTTCGTGGCGGCGGCCTCGAAGGAGGAACCCGCGGCGATCGCGTCCTGAATCCGGGTCTTGAGTTTCTGGCCAAGGGCAACGAACTGTCTTTGGTTTTCCTGCGCGATGTAATCCTCGGAAACCTTGACGCTCACTTCCTCGAACCCGGGCTCGCGCGAGGGAATCGTGGTCTGCCAGAAAAGGATCACCGCACCGTTGTTGGTGTTGATGGCGTGGGAGACGCGGTTTTCGGCGCTCAGGCTGAACGCCTCGCGCGCGATGGCGTAGCGGCTGTTGCCAAACCGGGCGGGAGGTTCGTCCTCGGAGAAATCGGGCACGCTGTTGATCGTGGCGTTGTTCTGAATGAGGATGCGGGCGAAGTCGGGCGAGTCGGGGGTGATCTTGTCGGCGTAAAGTTTGTCCGCGAGGTTGCTGGCGGCCTTGTAGGCGGCGTCAATTGCGAGTTGCTGGCGGAGCGAAAGCTCTACCTGCGGTTTCACCTGCGCGTAGTCGTTGTCGGGCGTCGACTCGGCGGGAAGCGCCATGCTCTCCGGGGCGGCCGCGGGCTTGGGGAAGCGGGCGGGATTCGCATCATAATGGGCGCGGATCTCGGCCTCGGTAGGCGAGATTCCGGCCATGAAATGCGTTGCGGCGATTTCCGCGTAGCTAACACGAACGCGCGGGGAAATGGTGTAGCGGGCGCGGTTGGCCTCGAAGTAAGTGGTAAGCTCGAGATCGGAGGGCGTGATGGTTGTCTTGAAACTGTCACGCGCAATGGTCGCGGTCTGGAGTGTCCAAGTGCTGTCGAACTGCTTGAGCACCTGCTGCACCTCGGAGGGGAGAACGTAGCCCGGGCCGGCGATGAGCCTGGAGGTTGCGGCGATGCGGGCATCCTCGGCGAGGACGCGCGCGAAGTCGGCGGGCGTGGCGCTCACGCCAAGGTGCCGGGGATCCTTGCGGATAATGTTGTAGGTGTCGGCGTCGAACCGGGGGGCGTCGCCCTCGCTTCGCTGCGCCATGAAGATGGGAATGCTTTGAATGTAGGCCTTGAGCTCGGCGTCCGTCGCCTGGGGCACATTGAGCTGGTTGGCGGTGTGAAGCATGGCGTAACGCTCATATGAGTATTGAGTGACGTCGATGCCGCGCCTAGCGTAGAGAAGCGTGGCGCTCAGCGAGCCGTCGCGCATGATGCGCGAGTAGTCCTGCTCGTTGCTCAGATCGAGGTCAAAAAACGGGCGCTTGGGAGCCTTGTATTCGCTGCGGCCAAAACCGCCGGCCGTGTTCGTGATAAAAACAAAGGAGATTATGACACCCGCCAGCAGCACGAAGAAGATGATGCGGAAGTGTTGTTGGAAGGTTTTCTGAATCCAAGTAATCATGGGATGTAGGTAGAAAAAGGGAAAACGCTAGACCGGGAGGCGGGTGTGTCAACGTGGGAGATTTGGAAAAAGAAAAAACCGTCGCGGAGAATTAAAACGCTTTACAGTGGCTGGAAAGCCATGCACGTTTCGCCCTTTTCCAACTTTTACACCACATAAAACACCATGGGCAATCTGAAGAAGAAACGTCGTCTGAAAATGTCGAAGCACAAACGCCGCAAGCGTTTGAAATCAAATCGTCACAAAAAGCGCACGTGGTAAGGGCGAGCGGTTGCGAGCGATTCGCAACGCGCCCTTTGCCGCCGTCGTTGCACGCAAAAACGACATCACGCCCGCAAAACCATTTCACCCGCTCTCTCAAGGAGCGGGTTTTTTAGTGCAAAAACACGACGGACGGATGGCGCGCCGCCCCGGGCGCACGCGTTACCGCGCACGTAATAAAATTACGGCATCCGCCCGGCGAATGCGTTTTTCAGAACTAGAGATTGACAGCTTTGCGAGAGGTCGTGAGATTCGCCGCCCTTTTCTTACGGCGATCATAGCTCAGTTGGTTAGAGCACAAGATTGTGAATCTTGGGGTCGCGGGTTCGAGTCCCGTTGGTCGCCCCATTTTGCGAGTGTCGCAAGATGTTTTACCCAAGCGCATAAAAGCGCTCCTTGCGCGCCTCCGTGACGCTTGAGGCTCACAAAACCACCATCTCGTCGCGATGCATGACCTCGAGATGTTTGCGCGCCGGATACAACGCGCGCATTTCATCGCCGTGCTTGCCGGCGATTTTTGCGATGTCCTCGCTGCCATACGAAATTTTTCCCCGCGCGATCACGACACCCCCGGACGTGGTGACATTCACGATCTCACCCGCCGCAAAAACACCCGTCGCCCCCGTCACGCCCACGGCGAGCAAACTCCGCCCGCGCTCCCGCAGCGCCGGCACCGCGTCGTCCTTCACGCTAATCGCGCACACGGGGCGCTGAAAATACGCGAGCCAGCGTTTTTTCGATTCCATGGGAATTCCGCTCGGCACAAAAAACGTGCCCGGCCCTTGCCCGCAAGCAACCGGTGCATGATTTCAGGCTCCGCTCCGCTGGCGATAAACACACCGCAGCCGGATTTCATGGCGAGCTTCGCGGCGGCGATTTTGCTGATCATGCCGCCGGTCGCCGTGATGCTTGTCGTGCCGCCCGCCATCGCCTCGATCTCGGGCGTGATCTTGTTCACCACGGGCACGATTTTTCCCGTGCCCTTCATGTCGATCAATCCCGGCGCGGTTGAAATGATGAACAAATATTGCGCGCCGACCAGGCTCGCGACCATCGCCGAAAGCATGTCGTTGTCGCCAAACTTGAACTCGGCCGCGCTCACCGCGTCGTTCTCGTTGATCACGGGAATCGTTTCGTAGTCGATCAGCGTCTCCAGGCATTTTTTCACACCGAGATAACGCTCGCGCCCGCGCAGGTCCTCGTGCGTAAGCAACACCTGCGCGGCGGTCAGCCCGTGCGGATCGAAGCCGTCCTGCCAGTATTGCATGAGCAGCGACTGACCGATGGCGGCGCACGCCTGTTTCTTGGAAATATCCCTCGGTTTTTTTCCCAGGCCGAGCCGGCCCATGCCCAAGCCGCACGCCGCGGACGACACGACAATCACCTCGACGCCCCTCGCGCGAAACTCGGCGATCTCCGAGCAAAGCGCGGCAATGCGCGCGGCATCCAATTTCCCGATGCCGGTCGTGAGCACGCCGGTGCCGAGTTTGATGACAATGCGTTTTGGCTGTGCAATGGGTTTCATGCGGAATGGAAACTGCGAATGATTGAGTCACGACCTTACGCGATTATTTCGCCGCCCCGCCAGTCCCAAGTGAACACCATCGCCGCAAAAATACGGCTCGGCCCGGCGATTTTGTTCGTCAGGCCGCTTGACGACTTTGTTAATGTGCCAGTTTCACCGCGCTCGCACATGCACTCAACCGTCCTCACAACCATTGCCGCCACGGGTTTTACCGTCGCCTTTTTTCACGCGGCAATCCCCACGCACTGGCTGCCGTTCGTGCTTGTGTCGCGCGTGCGCGGCTGGTCGCGGGGCAAAACACTCCTCGTCGCGCTCTTCGCCGGGCTGGGGCACGTGCTGGTGACAAGCCTGCTCGGGCTCGCGATCGCGTGGCTCGGCTTCGAACTGGACGAACATCTAGGCCACTCCTTTTCGTGGATCATCGGCGGCGCGTTGATGCTTGTGGGATGCTTTTATCTCTGGCGGCAATTTCGCGGCAAGGGAGTCTGCCACCACCATGTGCCCGAAACCACCCACAAGCCCAGCGAACATTGCGGCCACGAGGGCGAGCACGACCCGAGCCACTGGGAGGAGGAGCTGACGCAAAGCGCGCTCGCCACCAAGCGCAAGAGTGACTGGACCGTGATATCGGGCCTGTTCGTGATGCTCACGCTATCGCCCTGCGAGGCGTTTCTGCCCGTGTATCTTTCCGGGGTGCAGTTCGGCTGGCGCGGGTTCCTCATCCTGAGCGCGATTCTCGCCGCGGGCGCGCTGGCCGGCATGCTCCTGTTCACATTTCTCACGCTGGTGGGCCTGGAGCGAGTCAACTTGAAGCGTGTCGAACGCTGGGAGGCGGGCCTGCTCGGCATCCTGTTTTGCACACTCGGCGCGCTGTTCATCGTCATCGAAAGCGGCCATGCGCACGCGCATTAAAACGTGAACGCGGCCCTCGACAAAAAAACATTCCGGAGCGATCTGCTCGCGTGGTATCGCGCCAGCGCGCGCGCGCTTCCCTGGCGCGCGAAACCGTCGCTCTACAAAACCGTTGTCTCCGAGTTCATGCTCCAGCAAACGCAGGTGAAAACCGCCCTGCCCTATTTCGAACGCTGGATTCGCGAGCTACCCGGGTTCGACGCGCTCGCCACCGCGCCCGAAGCGCGCGTGCTCAAGCTCTGGGAAGGCCTCGGTTATTACTCGCGCGCCCGCAACCTCCACAAACTCGCGCTCGCCATCACCGCCAGGCCCGAACCGCCGCGCGCGCCCGCCGCGTGGCTCGAATTGCCCGGCGTCGGCCCCTACACGGCCGCGGCGATCACAAGCATCTCGTTCGGCGAGCCGGTCGCGTGCGTGGACGGAAACGTCGTGCGCATCCTCGCGCGGCTGACGGCGGACGGCACCGTGTTTCGCGATTCCTCCAGCGCCGCAAAATATTTCACGCCGATCGCCAACGCGCTTGTAAACAAAGCCGCCCCCGGCGACCACAACCAGGCCATGATGGAGCTCGGCGCGACCATTTGCACGAGACAAAATCCATCGTGCGCAATCTGCCCCGTCCGCTCCAGTTGCGCCGGCGCGCGCACACTTTCACCCGAGCAATTCCCAAGGCTCGCCGCAAAAAAAACGGAGGAGCAAAGCGTCTGCCGCATTTGGTTTTTGAGCACAAAACGCGACGCCGTGCTGCTTCACCGCGCCTCGCCTTCCGCGCGCAGGCTGGCCGGAATATTCGAGCTGCCCTCGCCGGCTGACATCGAATTGGACGAAAAAGACCTGACCACGAAAAACGCAAAACTGGTTGCCGAGCAAAAACGCAGCATCACGCGCTATCGCATCACGGAAAAGTTTCTCGCGCTGACACCCGGCGCGCCATTGCGCCGCCGCATCGACGCGCGCATTAAAACCTCCGCCGGCATGCTCCAATGGATCGCCCTGAGCGATCTCGACAAGATAACCCTTTCCGGCCCCCACCGGCGAATCGTGCAAAAACATTTTGCCTGACTCCGCGCAAGGCGCGCCCACGCACACGCGGTGTCACGCGCCGTCCGTTTCGACATTGAAGGATTCCAACGCCTCAAGCGCGGCGCCTTCCTCGGCGGCTTTTTTCGATGTGCCGCGTCCATGCCCCATCGGCTTGTCGTTGATGAAAACAACCGCCTCGTATTCCTTGGCGTGGTCGCTGCCCGCGGCGTGCTCGACAACGTAGCGCACCGCATTGTTGCCGTGCTTGGGTTGCACGAGTTCCTGCAGGCGGCCTTTCGGATTTTCGGCGGGTTTCATCGATGCAAGGCGCTCCGGCAGCGATCCCAGCAATCCGAGCACAACACGTCGCGTGACAGCCAGATCGCTGTCGATGTAGATCGCGCCGACGAGCGCCTCGAACGCGTCCTCCAGCGCCGAGTCGCGGTTGCGTCCGCCGGCAGCCTCTTCGCTCGCGCTCACGAGCATGGCTTCGGACAGGCCGATCTCGCGCGCGAGGTCGCTGAGAAATTTTCCCTTGGAAAGCATTGAGCGATATTTGCTCAGCGAGCCCTCGCGGTCGCCGGGAAACATGTCGAAGAGCACCTCGGTCAGCGCGAGTTGAAGGACGGCGTCGCCGAGAAATTCGAGCCGCTGGTTGCTCTCCGCGACATCGGCGTGGTCGTGCAGATACGACGGATGCGTCAGCGCGCGCTCAAGCAGCGCCGGTTCGCGAAATGTGTAGGCGATACGTTGCTGGAGTTGTGCGATGGCGGCGGTGTTTTCGTCCTGTTTCATTCTACATTATTCATTCTGCATTAGAGGGCGTCAGCCCTCGCTACGAGCTCGCGCTCGCGTAGCGGCGCAGGCCGCGGTTGAAGACAAACACGGCCATAGAAAACCACACCGCCGCCGCGCCGGCGAGCCAAAGAACATGCGCCGGCGATATTCCGCGCAGCAGGGTGTTCGCGGGGATGTTCGACACCACCACGACGGGAATCACATACACAAAGGCCACGTTGATGATGACGCTTTTCACGGCCTCGCGCGGGATGCGCGAAAATTCCGTCAGCGAAAAATAACTGCCTTCGATGCCCTCGGTCTTGATGATCCAGAACGTGAGCGACACCGCGAGCAGGATGAAACTGTAACTGATCGCGAGGCTGCACACAATCAGCAGCACATAAGTGGCAACCTGCCAGGCGCTCGGCGCGACGCCGAGTTGCCAGAGCGAATAGACCACGAGCGCGATGGCGGCGAACACGTTCATGAGACTGTCGAGATCGAGCTTTCGCGTGGAGACCATGAAGAGCACGTTGCCCGGCTGCGCGAGGAAGAAGTCGAAGTTGCCGTTGCGCACATTGCGCCCGAGCTCGAAGACGTTGCTCCAGAAAAATCCCATCATGAGCCGCTGGATAATCATCGCGGTGCCGATGAGGAGCATCATCTGGTATTTGTTCCAGCCGGCGATAGAGTCGGTGTGCTCGTAGATCACGGCGATGAGCGCGACGTTCACGCCCATCCAAAGCAGCTCGACAATCGACCACATGATGAAGTCGAACCGAAACATCATCGCGCGCACGACGGAGTAGCGCACGCACGCGAGCCAGATGCGGCCATATCGCGGCCCCGCCGCGACACGGCCTAATGTGGAATGTAAAATGGAGAATGAAGAATGGGACGAACCGTCGGCGGGACAGGGCGTCCGGCCTTCGGGTGTCTGTGTGTTGTCTGGGTCATTCTTCATTATACATTTTTCATTCTGCATTAGCCACGCGACGGCGTCAGCGTGGATTTAGTCGCGTTCGTGAAATGTCATGCAAAAACGTCATGTTGATGGCAAGTTTGAGTGCCTCCTCATACCAATATTCTCATAGTTTCAGACTATTCAAAGTAGGAGGAATCCTCCGGGTGAGCCGGGATGGTGAATGGCTCACCCGGAGGGTTCGCCCTACCACACAAGCAGATTGAGTTGGAAACAGAGCTGGAAGCGAAAGTTTCCAGTTTTGAAAACGAGGCATTGTCGTGTTTTTCAAAAAATCACACGCAGTCGCTGGCGGGCCAGAGCACGAATGGAGCAACCAACTAAATTCGCCCCGGCATTTCCGGCGCGCCCGCACAACCGGTCGGCGGACTATTCTTTGATCGGCGTCTCAGCCGCCGACGACGGTGTGCCGGCGCAGGCCTCGCGGATTTCGCGCATCCATTCGGATGTAGTCTTGGGCTGTTTCCCTTTTCGCAGTTTGCGCGCGTAACCGAGCATGGCTAACGGGCCGAAATTTGACCGCTTGCTTTTCCGGGGTTTGGATATCCCTGAAATATGCCCACGTTCTGCCTGGGTTGATTTAGTCATGTGCATGCGACGTCATGCGAAAACATCGTGCCGGTGATAAGTTCAGCGGCCATTTTTCTTTGGCCCCAGCCGCATGTGACGGACGCGCCACAGGAAGATCGCGAGAAAGACGACGAGAGCGGGCAGCGAATGCGCTCCGCCACCGCCGCCGCCACTGCTGTTGCTCGGACTGCCATTATTGTTGCCGTTTCCTCCTGTATTACCGCCTGTTCCAGAAGTTGCGGTTTGCTCAAGCGTCACAGTTACAGGGTTCCCCTGACCGTTGATCTGGCTGACACGAATGCGCGCTGTTCGTGTCTTGCCTGCTTCGGGACGACCGTGGAAGCTCAGGCCTAAAGAGCCACTGCCAAATTTCATATCATTGTGGCTAAAATAGACCCAGTCCGCGCCAGATTCTATTGTCGCCCTCCATGCCATCGGGAAGGACACATCGAAGCTCGCCCTAACCGCTTGAGAGCCGACAGTAAGCTTGGCTGGCGTAACAGACAAAGGAGGAACCTCCGTTGTGGGAGAGATGGTGAAAACAGTGCCGCTGGAAGTTAAAACGCGAAGGGCGTTGTTGCCGTGGTCAGCAATGTATAGGGCATTGTGACTATCCTTAGTCAGCCCGCTTGGCATGTTGAAGCGGGCGGAGAGCGCGGGACCGTCAAGAAAACCGGATCCACCCTCCGCACCTGCGACTCGCTCAAAAACACGAGGATTGGCGAGGGGCGCACGGAAGATGGCGTGAGCCCCGGCGTCAGCAACATAAAGGTAATAAGACCCATCCACATAAAGGCCGCTCGGAACGACAAAGGGCGCCCCTCCGGGGGTGTCGAGACCGAGTGTGCTCACGGTGTAGGTGGCGGTGGTGCCGGAGCCCACGGGAGTGATTTTGCGAACGGCGCTGTTTGCACTATCCGCGACGTAAATATTACCGTTGCGATCCATGGTGATGGCCAGCGGAGTGTCAAAACGGGCATTTGCCCCAGTGCCGTCGGCGAAGCCGCTTTGCCCGGGCAAACCCGCCACTGTGGTAACGATGGGAGTGCGACTGGTGATGTGGAGGTAGATTTGCCGGACAGCGTGGTTTTCCGTGTCTGCCACATAGAAATAATTGTCGGCCCAAGTGGCCTTGACAACACCCGCGGGAGCGTTGAAGCGAGCCTCTGTGTCGGTGCCGTCGGCAAAACCTGGAGAACCGGCAAGACCGCCGATGGTGGTGATCTTGCCGGAAGAGACTTTCATAAGGCGGATAACGTGATTCTCCGTATCGGCGATCGTGCAATTCCAGTTACGGACATCAGCGCCCAGCGGGGCGTTGAAACGGGCGTTGGTGCCGGTGCCGTCGGCAAATCCCGCCTGCCCGGACGCGCCAGCCTTGAGGTCGATCAACCCGAGGGTGTTTGTGGCAAAAACTTTCATTGACTGGACGGTGTGCGCCTCCGCGCTAACAATATAAAGCGTGCTGTCGGAAACAGAATAAATGGTGGCGGTCGAGGAGATGGTTGTATTCATCGCGCCGAGCCCGCTGGGCGAGGGAATAAAATCAGGGATAACGCGCAATGTGACAGGAGGAGTGTTGTCATTACCGACAACGATCCGGTAACTCTCTCCATTTTGCGCAAGGCTGACGTTTTCGAGCAGCAGGCTTGCACCGGTGGAATCGTTGCCCGTGACCGAGTGCCAAGCGGTTGCACCGGGCGCGCGCCGCTGCCAAACGAGCGGCGTTTGCGGATCGGCGCTGCCGCTGCTGTCATGCGCTTTCAATGTGATCTCGCCACCTTCAACGATCATGGGAGTAGCGGGTTCAATGGTGATGACAGTGTTGTTAATAGTGGTGTTAACGATGTTGGAGATAGTGTGACCGCCGATGTTGCTGACGCGAACGGTGTAATTAACGAGGGCATCGGCATCGGTTAAATCAGCAACGATGAGAGTATCGGTGGTGACTCCGGAGTAGCGTCCGGTATTGGTGAGCGGGACCCCATCCTTGAACCATTGGTAAGAAACCGGTGCATGGGACGCAACAATGACCAAAAAGGCAGCAGACCGCGCACCAGAAGTGGTGGTAACTCGGCAGAAAGGTTGCGCGGTAATGACGGGGGCATCGGGTTTAGTGAGGGCGACTGTGGCGGAACTGACAACGGAGAGACCGTTGGCATCGGTGACAATGACACTGTAGCTGCCCGCATCAGAGGGCATGGGGTTGGTGATGACAAGCGTGCCGGTGTTGACACCGGCGAGCACGGTGCCATCGGCGCGAGTAGTATTGGAGAGAAACCGACTGTCCTTGCTCCAAAGATAAGAAAGCGGCGCAGCGCCGGTGGCGGTAACAGTGAGAGAAAGAGGGTCGGGGGAGAGAACTCCGGAGGCATATTCGAGAGTCGTGCCCGAGGGGCGCATGGTAACGACAGGTGCGCCAGGCTGGATGTTATCGACGGCGCCCCAAAACGTATAATGACCAATGCTGCCATAAGCGGAGAACCCATCGGTGGCGGGATTCTTATAGCCACAACCGGAGATTTTGACAAAATAAGTGCCACTGGTCATGGGCAGCCGAAGCAACTCGGCGGCAAGCGTGTGATCGGTGAAGGAATCTGTTGCGATGCCGGTGCCACTGGTCGCAAGAATAGAGCCGTTGTGATCCAGGAGGTCGAGGCGGATGTTGAGGTTGGCCTCCCCGGTGATTGCGTTATTGTTGGCGCGAAGCGACACTGAGCGCGTGCCGGTAAGCACGAAGCGATGGTAATTGGCGTCGGTTTCGGAGATAATCACGCCGGTCTGGCGCGGATCGCTGGTATCCCTGGACAATATCAGCGGCACGGCGTTGGCCGGAGTATTGCCAATGTTGTCATCCACGAAGCCGGGAGCGATGTGTGTGTAAGGAGCGCGGGGAAGTCTGTAATTGGCGATCAGATCAATGTCATCCTGCGGGGGAGACAGGAAGGTATTGCCGGTGCCGCTCCGGTTTACAGCGTCAGCATATTCACATTTGCTCCATTGGATAACGTGCCTGCGACCGGAACTACCCATAATGGGACCCCAACTCATGGGAGAGGCGCCATGACCATAATAGTATTCGCCGCCTTCGCTGGAATTGGCAGTTTTCTGTTTCTGTCCGTCGTGCAACAGCCCGAATGTGTGTCCGATTTCGTGCGATGCAGATTCAGCCGCGAAACTCTGGCTGGAGGTAAACACCCAGCATGGATACATGTCGCCATCGCGCCCGAGAACAGAGAGGATGGCAACTCCGCCGACTTGCCCGGACGGGTCATACCACTGGCTGTCGGACGTGAAAATGCAACGGACACGATGATCGGACGCGGCGCGCGCATAGACGGCAGGATCGGTGGTCACATTGATGTTAAACGGCGCATAATCTTCGCTGACCTTCCGCCAAATTTCAACGATGTCGGAATTAGAATAATCACTAGGCGCAACCACGATGGGCTCACCGTCAGTGCAAACAACATTCCATTGCGTGCCCTCGATGAGGGCTCCCTCAAAACAAAGAAAAACAACAACCTCCGCACCAGGACGACTCTCGTAGGCAGGCACCGGTGTTTTCCGCAAAGCCAAGCCGGCAACCTCGGAGTCGGGCGACGATTGAAGCGTGGCGTGGATAGCGGGCAGGAAAGGGTGACAAATGACTTCGTCGAGCCGCTTCTCCCGCCAAACAGCGCCGGCTGAGTCATTGATGGAAGCGTCGAGGACAAAGGCGCGCTGCTCGTCTTCGATAATTACATCACCAGAGATAATACGGTCCGTTAGGGAAAAGAAAACCGACGCACGCTGCCAGCCGTCGAGTTTGCCGCCGACATAACGGGTGCCATCAGGTCGAAGCGTGACGACATTTACCGTTCCACTCGCATGAATGCCATCAGGCAACACAAGCGTGAAAGAGTCGCCCTTGTGCATGCGTGCGAGAGAATCAGAAAGGGCTGTGATATCAGCAACCAATTCAGTGGCTCCCAAACTGGCAAACCCCGAGGCGCTTTGCGCTTCGGGCGGCATGGCGGAAGGGATGGCGGAAGATTTGACGCGTGCAAGAGGAGGCGCATCGCGGTGGGTAATAAACCAGAACGCCGTCGCCACAATGAGGGTGGCGATTGACAGGGCAGACAGTATTGAGGATTTTTTCATGATAACAGGAGCGCTATCCGAGGGTATTGGCCTTGTTTATAATAAGAAACTGACTCGATTCGTAATGCGCAAACCTAATTCGAATTCATGTCAGCCGCCGACTGCCGTGTGGCGTCTGAGGCCTCGCGTCCAGAGGAGACGGGCGATGGTTAGCAGGACAATCATCCAGGCGAATTGCAGCATCAGGCCTTGCGCGGCACCGGCGGGGTCGTTCAGGCGGCCCGTGAGGATCGCCACGGGGAAATACATTTGGTAATAATAGGGCAGGTATTGCGAGATGATGAAAAGCGGGCGCGGAAGCAGGTCGAGCGGGAAGATTTGTCCGGCGAGGAGCGACTCGATCGCATACGAGAGGACAACGAACGACTGGATTTCGAGAAACCAGAATGTCAGCATCCCAAAGCAAAACGCGATTGTGAACTGGATCACCGCGGACATGGCCAGCGCGGGCAGGCCGAAGTATAAGCGCCACGCCTCGCCTTCGCCGAAGGGCAGCTCCACGTAGTCGCGCACGAAGGGCAGCGCGACGAGCAGCGGCACGATCGCCAGCAGCCCCGACACAAATCGCGCCGCGCCAAATATGCTCAGGCGGTAGATGAAGTAGTCGATCGGTTTCAGCAGAAACTGGTTGATGAGGCCGTTGCGGATTTCCTCGGAGATTTGATAGTCCTCGTTGAACGCGCTGATGAAAAAACGGATCACCATGAGCGCGATGAAGTAGGTCATGGTTTGCGCGACGTTGAAGCCGCCGATCTCGGTTTTGCCCTCGTAGGCCGCGCTCCAGAGCATGAAGACGACGACGAGGTGAAACGCCGAAAAGCTCGCGCGAATGAGAAAATTCCACCGGTAGATCAGGTTGCTTTGCAGCCCGACGAGAAAGACGTGGCGATATTTGTTGAGGGAGCGGATCATCGCGGTAGCGCAGACTGCCAAGTCTGCTTTTTCAGAAATCTCAATCAGGCAGACTTGGCAGTCTGCGCTACGATGTGGGCGTTTCCTTCGGCTCGATCAGCTCGAAGCGCGTGATCAGTTCCTTCGCGAGATTTTTGTAGGCCGAGGCTCCGGGGGAGAGCGGGTCGTAGTCGAAAATTGTTTTGCCGAAGCTCGGCGCCTCACTGAGGCGCACGGTGCGAGGGATCACGGTGTCGAACACTTTTTCGGGAAGATGCTTGCGCACTTCATCGACGACCTGGCGGGAGAGGTTTGTGCGCACGTCATACATGGTCATCACGATGCCGCCGAGGTCGAGTGCGTCGTTGATGCCGGCTTCCTTGATGCGGTTGACGTTGCGCAGGATTTGGCCGAGGCCTTCGAGCGCCATGTATTCGCATTGGAGCGCGATGAGGAGGTGGTCGGCGGCGCCGAGGCCGTTCATCGAGAGCATGCCGAGCGCGGGCGGGCAGTCGAGGATGATGACGCGGAAGCGGCCGGTGTCCTTGATCGACTGGAGCACGCCGCGCAGGCGCGCGAGGTAGTTTTCGGTTTGCGCGAGTTCGATTTCGGCGGCGGCCATGTCCTCCTCGCTCGGGATGAGCCAGAGGTTTTTCACCGGCGTTTCCACGATCATGTCGGTGGCGGAGCCTTCGCCGAGGAGCGGATCGTAGAGGCTTTTGCCCTGCTGTTTCTCGACGCCGATGGCGCTGGTGGCGTTGGCCTGCGGGTCGAGATCGACGAGGAGCGTCGGGATTTTTCTCGCGGCAAGCGCGGCGGCGAGGTTGACGGCCGTCGTGGTTTTGCCGACGCCGCCTTTTTGGTTCGCGATGGTGAAAACGGTGGTGCGCATGTGGTGTGGTTGTGTTGGGGAAGTTCGACTTAAAGCGACTTGAGTCGATTTAAGTCGATTTTTTTATTGGTTCAGCGCCATGAGGAATTCGGCGTTGGTCTTGGTTTTCTTGAGGCGCTGGAGGAACATCTCCATGGCGTCGATGGGCGGGATGCCCTGCATGGCGCGGCGCAGGCCGTAGATGCGCAGCATTTCGTCGGGATGGTAGATGAGCTCCTCCTTGCGCGTGCCGGAGCGGTCCATGTTGATCGCGGGGAAGATGCGCTTGTCAACGAGGCCGCGGTCGAGGTGGAGCTCCATGTTGCCGGTGCCCTTGAACTCCTCGAAGATGACTTCGTCCATGCGGCTGCCAGTGTCGACGAGCGCGGTGCCCATGATGGTGAGCGAGCCGCCGCCCTCGATGTTGCGCGCGGCGCCGAAGAAGCGTTTCGGTTTTTGGAGCGCGGTCGCCTCCATGCCGCCGGACATGATCTTGCCGGAATTGGACGCGAGGGCGTTGTAGGCGCGGGCGAGGCGCGTGATCGAGTCGAGGAGGATCACGACGTGCTGGCCTTGCTCGACCATGCGGCGCGCTTTTTCGCCGACCATCTCGGCGGCGTGCACATGGCTTTCGGGCGCCTCGTCAAAGGTGGACGCGACGACTTCGCCTTTTGTGTGGCGCTTGAAATCGGTGACTTCCTCGGGGCGTTCGTCGACGAGCAGGAGGATCAACTTCACCTCGGGGAAGTTTTCCGAGATGGAGTTGGCCATGTTTTGCAGGAGGATCGTCTTGCCGGTGCGCGGCGGGGCGACGATGAGGCCGCGCTGGCCGAAGCCGATTGGCGTGAGGATATCGACGGCGCGCATGGAGACGTCCTTGTGCACGCCGGGCGCCTCGAGGAGGATGCGCTTGAGCGGATAGTAGGGGATGAGCTCCTCGAAGGGCACGGTTTTCGAGATTTCCTCGGGCGGCATGTCCATGACGCTGTTGACCTTGACGACGGACGGGCAGCGTTCGCCCTCGCGTGGAACTTGCACGAGCACTTGCACGCGGTGGCCGCGCTTGAGGCCGTAGCGTTTGACGAGGCTTTCGGGCAGGTAGGCGTTTTCCGGATACAGGCGGTAGTTCACCGATTCGTGCACGATGAATCCGTAGCCGCGGTCGGTGAGGTCGATGTAGCCGTTGTCGAGGAGGGGGATTTTTTGCTCCTCGGCGACCTTGAAGATGGCGGCGATGAGTTGCTTGCGGTTGGGCGCGCCCTCGAAGGCGGCGTTGCGGTTGCGCGCCTCGGCGGTGAGTTCGGCGAGCGTGAGCGCGTAGAGTTTTTCGAGATAAATCGGTTCGTGCCCGGCGGTGCCGTCCGCGATTTCGGCGGCGAGCGTGTCGAGCGCGGCAACGTCGGCGAAGCGGTCGGGCGCGGGCAGGTCGCCGAAGACGGGGTTGAGGCTCGGCGGGGGCGGTTGCTGAGGATGCTTGCTGACGTGCTGCCCGTGCTTGGATTGCTGCTCGGCCCACTTGCGCGCCTTCTTTTCCTTTTTCTCGCGCTTGATGCGCTTCCAGTAGGATTCGTAAGGCTGCTGCTGGCCGCCGCCGTTGTCGCCGCCTTGCTGCTGGTTTTGCTGGGCCGCCTGGCCGCCCTCGGCGGGAGCGGCGGCATCGGAGGCTTGTTGCGAATCAGCAGGCGCGACGCTTGTGTCGCCGGCTGACGCGTCGGAAACGGAGTCGGTGCGCGAAACGGATTCGTCGGCGTCGTGCGCGACCGCGCGGTTTGCATCGGATGCGTCGGATGTGTCAGCGTCGGTCATGGACGCCGATTCGGTCTTCGCGGCGGGCTTGAAGGTTTCGCGCTCCTGTTTTTCCGGCGCGGAAGCGGCATCGTTCCCGGATTCGTTTTCGGTCTGGCCGAGGGGAAGCTCGTCTACGTTTTCAGCGGCGGCGGCCTTTTTCGTGCGCTTGCGGGGGGCGCGCGTCTTTTTTGGCGCGGGTTCGGTTTCGGGCGCGGGCGCGGCTTCGGTTTCAACGATTGTGGTTTCGGCGGCGGCGGGTTCGGCGGCTTTTTTTGCGCGGGGCGGACGGCCCGGCTTGCGTTTCGGGGCGGGCGCCTCGCCGTCGGTGACTTTTTTGGATCTTGCCATGATGGAAATAGGTTAAGGTTAAAGTTTGAGTTTAAGGTTGTGGATTAAGGTGAAAATCGGGGAACGGAATACGGGCGCGGAAAGCGGGCGCGCCTCCGTTTGCAGTTCAAACAAGGCGGGCGGCCAAGTGTTTGATCTGGTCTCGGAGAAAATCCGTGCTGCCATCGTTGGACAACACGAAGTCGGCTTTTTCAATTTTTTGGGCCAAGGGCAATTGCTTGGAAATTCGTTGCGCGGCGAGCGTGTGGGAAACACCGCGCTCTGCCAACCGCGCAAACTGAGTTGCGCTAGATGAGGCCACGCAAACGACGAAATCAAACCAATTTTCCAAACCTTTTTCATAAAGGAGCGGCGCCTCCACCACCCAATTGGCCGCCCGGTCGCCCTCAAGTTGTTCCCGCCACAACACATACAACCGCGGCAAAACGAAATCCTCCCACGCGCGCAGCTTCGCCTCGTCCGCAAAAAGCACCCGCGCCAGCGCCGGGCGGTCGATTTGCCCGCAGTCCGCCGCATCGGTGACGATCACCTCCGCGCCAAAACGCCGTTTGGCCTCCGCCACACATTCGGGCGAGGTGAGAATCCGGTCGCGCACGAGCGCATCCGAGTCGATGCGCCGGAAGCCCATCTCCTCAAAAATGCGTGTTGCAGTCGATTTGCCGCAACCCATGCCGCCTGTGATTCCTAAAATCATCGGTATTAACAATACGTTATCTGCACAAAAAAATCAGCTAAATGGATACAACTGCAATTACTTAATTGCATTCATGATTAAAATTAATAACACCCGTATTGCAAACATTGTTAAAAAAACATGAACAACGGCTCGCATCTCATAACCGTTGACCAACTGGAGGCCATTCTGACCACCAGCTTCCTGCGGATGTTTCCGGACACAACGATCCACCTTGTGCCCGAAATTTTCGACCATGTGCAGGCAATGTTTGAAGGCCGGCATCCCGATTACCAAGCCAGCGACACCCCCTACCACAATTTGCAACACACCATGCAAGTCCTTCTATGCTACAACGGCATCATGGAGGGCTGGCACATGTCCGGCACCGAACCGCGCCTCACTCCGCGCCAATATGAACTCGGCGCTTGCGCCGTGCTCTTTCACGACACCGGCTACCTGAAACTGCGCGCCGACACGCAGGGCACGGGCGCCAAATACACATTCACGCATGTCCTTCGCAGTTGCTCGTTTGCGTCGTCATACCTCCCGCGGCACGGCATCACGCTCACCGAGCTCGACAGCATCCTCGCGATGATCCGCTGCACGGCGTTCACGCAAGGCTCCCACCATTTTCGTTTTCAGGAACCCATCGACGGCATCGTGGGGTGCGCGGTCGCCACCGCCGATTACCTCGGGCAAATAGCCGCGCCCGATTACCCCGAATCGCTCCCCCTGCTCTTTGCCGAGCTCAAGGAGTCCGACGACTACGCCAACATCCCCGCCGCCCAGCGTCGCTTCAAAACACTGGAGGAGCTTGTAACCGACACCCCCGTTTTCTGGCGCAAATATGTCCAGCCGCGCCTCGAAAAAGAACTTCTAGGCGTTTATCGCTTCCTCGCCCACCCCTACCCCGACGGCCCCAACCCCTACGTCGACGCCGTCAACGCCAATATCGGGCGGATCGAGAAAAACCTGAAAGCCTGAAGACCTGAAGGCTGAAATCGAAAAGGCGGGAAACCGGAGAGGCTGAAACAACCTTGCGTCACCGGCGCGTTCAGTCATTCAGTTTTCAGCCTTCAGGCTTTCAGGTTTTTAGGCTTTTAGAACTTCCTCCCCCATGCTCGCTACCCTCAACTCCGCCACCCTCCAGGGCATCGACGCCGAGCTCGTCCACGTTGAGGTCAACACCGGCGAGGCCGGCGAACTCAAACTCATCGTCGTCGGCCTGCCCGACACCGCCGTGAAGGAATCCACCGACCGCGTCTTCTCCGCGCTCGGCAACAGCGGTTTCAAAAAACCCTTCTCGCGCACGACGATCAACCTCGCCCCCGGCGATCTCCGCAAGGAAGGCCCTCTCTACGACCTGCCCATCGCCCTCGGCGTCCTCGCCGCAACGCGCGCCGACGGCAGCGCCAAAACCCTCCGGCCCGACGCGCCTCTCGACGATTACCTCATCGCGGGCGAACTCTCGCTCTCCGGCGCCACGCGCCCCATCCGAGGCGCGCTCGCCATCGCCCGCCTCGCCAAGCGCCTCGGCAAACGCGGAGTTCTGCTCCCTCTCCAAAACGCCCCCGAGGCCGCGCTTGTTGAAGGCATCAACGTCCACGCCGTCGATTCGCTCGACCGCGCATTCCGCTTCCTCAACGGCGAGATTTCCCTGCCGCCGACACCCCCGCCCGACAGAAGCCCGCAACACGACGACGCCATCGGCGACTTCTCCGAGATCAAGGGCCAGCACGCCCTGCGCCGCGCCGTCGAGGTAGCCATCGCCGGCGGCCACAATCTCTTGATGATCGGCCCTCCCGGCTCCGGCAAATCCATGATCGCAAAACGAATCCCCACGATCATGCCCGCGCCCACGCTCGATGAATCGCTCGAAATCCTCGGCATCCACTCCGCCGCCGGGCAAACGATCTCTGGCCCCGTGCAACTCGGGCGCCGCCCCGTGCGCTCCCCGCATCACACCATCTCCGACGTCGGCCTGCTCGGCGGCGGCGCAATTCCCGGCCCCGGCGAAATCTCGCTCGCTCACCACGGCATCCTCTTCCTCGACGAACTGCCCGAGTTCAAGCGCTCCGCGCTCGAAGTCATGCGCCAGCCGCTTGAGGACGGCTCGGTCACCATCTCGCGCAGCGCCGGCAAAGTCACGCTCCCGTGCGCCTTTGTTCTCGTCGCCGCAATGAACCCCTGCCCCTGCGGCTACCTCGGCGATCCGAAGCACGAATGCCGTTGCGCGCCCGCGCAAATCCAGCGCTACCGCTCGCGCATCAGCGGCCCGCTCCTCGACCGCATCGACATCCACATCGAGGCTCCCGCGCTCTCCATTTCAGAGCTTCGCAACGAAGCTCCCGGCGAACCCTCCTCCGCCATCCGCGACCGCGTGCAAACCGCGCGCGACCTCCAGCTCGCCCGATTCCAAGGCACCGCCGCCACCGCGAACGCGCGCATGACTCACGCGCAAATCCGCAAGCACTGCGCCATCGACAGCACGCTCGGCGACCTCCTCCAGCACGCCATGGAGCAACTCTCCCTCTCCGCGCGCGCCTACGACCGCATCTCAAAAGTCTCGCGCACCATCGCCGACCTCGCAGGCTCCGAAAAAATCGAGTCGCCACACCTGCTCGAAGCCATCCAATACCGCAGCCTCGACCGGAATGTGTTTTATTGAAACAACCTCCAAATCATGACCGAACCCGCCAACACCACCTATCACGAAACCGTTTATTTTGCCGGCCACGTGCAAGGCGTGGGTTTTCGCTACACCACGATGCAAGTCGCCCGCGAATATGAAGTCGCCGGTTACGTGACCAACATTCTCGACGGACGAGTGCATATCGAGGCCGAGGGCCGCGAGTCCGAAGTCAAGGGCTTCATCACCGCGCTCGAGGATCGCATGCACGGTTACATCCGCAAAACCGAGCGCATCCCGTCCCGGCGCCCGCCGGAGTTCAGCGGATTCGCAATTCGCTGACTATCACAGGACGCGACAACATCGCGCCCAGCTGAAACAATCCCGGTGCGGCTCCAGAAATAACCGCTTTGGGCAGGGCGGTTTCGCCGTTCCAAGCACCAGCGACATTCCGCCAACCGCCCCGCTTGGCTATTTCTTAGTTTTTCCGGGTTTCCCCTTGGCGGATTTGTTTGCGCCCTTCTGTTGTTTGTTTCCCGGGCCGGATTTTTTCGGGGCGGGGACGGGTTTGCTTGAAATTTTTCCGGTGGCGTTGGAGGTCAGGACATTGCCCCTGGAAAGGCTTTCCAGCCAGGTCATGTTTTTGTCGAGATAGGCGTTGCCGATTTCATCGCCGAGGTTGTTGCGCACGTCGGCGCGCATCTGGCTGGCCAGGGTTCTGAGCGCCTGTTGTTTTTCCCTCTGCGAAAGCGATTTGTCGGCGGCGATTTGTTGCGAGAGGGAAACAGCCTGGTCGCGCAGGCCGTAAACCTTGTCAACGGTGGCCGCGGGGAGGTCGAAGCGGGCGGCGGCGCCTTGGAGCGCGGCGTAGTCGCTGTCGTTGGCGCGAAGGAATTCAGTGTAGCGCTCCGGGCCGAACAGATCGCGAAGCTGCTGCGCGGCGAGTTTTTGGGCGGCGGGGTCGTTCTTGGATTCGTTGAGGCTTTGCGTAATGGCGTAGGCGGTTTTATATTCGGCCTCGGTGGAATCGGGAAGCGCGGCGAAACGTTTGCGCAATTCGGCGGCGGCGGGCGAATGGCGCAAGTCGTATTCGGCGAGCTCGGCGGGGGAGAGGATCGCCTCGAGGTCGCGGCGCTGCTCCTCGCGAAGGAGTTTACGGCTGGCGTTGTCGGAAGGGATGCGAAAGAGCGAGGTTTCCTCGGTGACGCCGTCGCTCATGTTGGCGTAATCGCGCTGGAGTTGGTAAATCGCGGCGGCCTTGTCGGCGGGCAGAAAACCGTAACGCGTCGTGGCGCGGCTGTTGTATTCGCCCGGGAAAAGGCTGGCCGCGCGGGCTTCGATTTGCTCGGAAATCGCGCGGAGCTCGGCGCGCTCCGAGGCGGTGAGCTGTTGCTTGCCGGCGCGCGTTTGCTGCCAGTAGGGCTTGCCCGCGTTTTTGGCCTCTATCATGGCGCGCTGGCGGTCTTGCAAGGGTTTCCAGAGCAAGGCCCGCGTGACATCGCGCGCGACTTCGGGAGGAATGCCGGAAGCGACGAGCTTGTCGTGGAGCGTGGCGAGTTCCGCATCCTCGGGCAGGGCAACCGACGCGGCGGCGTCCGCGGCACGGGCATTGTGCCCGGTCTTTTTGGCGGGAGTGATGCGAATGGAGGAGGCTTGGGCGGACGCGCCGCGGAAGTGCGTGATGACGAGGGCGGCGTTGGCAACAAGCGAAAGCGCAAGCAGGAGGGGAAGGAGTTTTTTCATTTTTGCGAAATTGGATTGGCGCAAGCCTTTCGAGACGGCGGCGCGCAAAGCGCGGTTACGCAAACACACAATCCTTGCATCGCGACGCGCGGCCCGCATCGTGTCGCGCTCGTGGAAAATCCCGTTCGCACCGCCAACTTTCTCGCCGAACGCGACGCGCGCATCGCCGCGCTTCGCGAAACGCTCGGCGCGCTTTTGCGCGAGCGGTCGCGCATCACGCTGGAAATCGGTTGCGGGCACGGGCATTTTCTCACGGCCTACGCGGAGGCGCATCCGCAAGCGCCGTTTTGCGCGGGGCTCGACCTGATCGGCGACCGTGTCCGCCGCGCGAATCGCAAATGCGAGCGCGCCGCGCTTGGCGACAGGCTTGCGTTTGTCCAGGCGGAGGCGGTGGAATTTTTGTCCGTGCTTCCGGAGCATGTCGCGCTGGCTGATGTTTTCATCCTGTTTCCCGATCCGTGGCCAAAGCGCCGGCATCACAAGCACCGGATCATGCGCGCCGAAATCCTCGACCGGCTCGCGGAACGCGCGGAGCCGGGCGCGCGGCTTTGTTTCCGCACGGACGACCGCGATTATTTCACCGCGGCGCGCGAAGTCGTCGGTGAACACCCGCGCTGGCGGCTGGCGGACAAGGGCGATCCCGCCGCGTCGTGGCCGTTCGAATACGCAACTGTGTTTCAACAGAAAGCCGCGGCGCACCAGTCACTTGTGGCGGTGCGCGCCTAGCGTCGCACCACGGCAACGCCGCCATGAAATGGCACCCAGTGCATGAGGCGGAGACGCATCCACTTGCCGCCGAATGTCGCCCGTTCGTATGTCAATATTGACCGCTTGAATCTTTTTCTTAGCGCATCGCAACCGGCGCCGACATCTTCCGAATAAAACATTTTCCGCCGTTGACGCGACCTGATTGCTTCGATTATCCAACGTCACTTAACGTTCAAATAACCTTAGCCCTCACCCGCCCTTCGGTATTCCAAAACAATCATGTCTCGTGGCAAAATACTAACCTTGGCCCTTTCAGTTTTCGCATTTGCGACGGCGGCTTTTGCATCAGGAGCAGAAGGGCATTCCGCGGTCGCCACCGCCGCCGGCGAACTTTTCAAGATCGGCCCGATTTCAATCACAAACAGCATGGTGACGAGCTGGCTTGTCGCGCTGGCGTTGATCGTGGCGGTGAGGCTTGCGATCGGAAAACGCCCGAAGCTTGTGCCGACGCGCGCACAGGCGATGGTCGAAAGTCTGGTGGAGGGGCTCCTGAACATGATTACGCCGATCGTGGGAAAACGCGTGGCCAAGCCGGCGTTTCCGCTGCTGGTGGGTTTGTTTATTTTTATCCTGATTCAGAATTGGAGCGGCCTGTTTCCCGGAGTCGGGACGCTGCGCGTGTGGGACGAAGGCGCGGGCTGGAAGGAGATCATCCGCCCCGGCAACGCCGACATGAACATGACCATCGCGCTGGCATTGATCGCGACCGCGGCTTGGGCGTATTTCATTTTGCGCTACGCCGGCTTGAAGGCCGTGCTCGCGGACTGGTTTGGCAACAAGGCGGACCGGCGCGAGGTGCCGCTGCCCATCTACCTGTTCCTGTATCTCGTGTTTTTCCTGGTGGGCATCATTGAGATCATCTCGATTGTATTCCGGCCCGTTTCGCTCTCCTTCCGTTTGTTCGGAAATGTCTTCGGCGGCGAAAACCTACTCCACAGCATGCAGGCGCTCTTCAAATGGGGGCTGCCGATACCGTTTTATTTTCTCGAAGTGCTAATCGGCTTGGTGCAGGCGCTCGTGTTCACGCTGCTCGTGAGCGTTTACATCGGGCTCATCTGCAACCACGAGGACGGACACGAGGAGGCGCATGACGACGCAGCCGGGACAAAGGCAAAAGAAGACTCCCGCGCCGCCATCGAGGCGCCCGCTCCGGGAACCGTCGCAACAACAACGCCAACCGTCGCAACCGCCGCGCCGAACTGACCATTTTCCACTTTCCCGCCGGGAGCGTGCCATGAGCGCGCACGGCGGAACAACAACCAACAACAAAACATCACACACAACATGATTCCCATCATCGCAGAAATCACAGGCAGCATCCAAGGCGCGCTCGGCTGTTTCGCCGCCGCCATCGGCGTGGGTCTCGTCGGCATGAAAGCCGTCGAAGCCGTCGGCCGCAATCCCGGCGCCTCGGGCAAGATCCTCGTCCAATCCATTCTCGGCATGGCGCTCGCCGAGGCCGTGGCGTTCTACTCGCTCTTCCTCTGAGCCGGACTTTTTCGCCGCAAAAAAACTTCCACCGCGCCGGCCCGGAACCAAACCGTTCCGGCGCAGTTTCAACTCCCTTATTAAACTCAATCACAACGCGCGCCAGCCGGCATAAACCATCATGCTCTCACCGCTGCTCATTCTAGCCGAGGCAACAGTCCCCCACCCGGAATCCGCCGGGGCATCACGCAAATCATCCATAAATTCGGCATCGACTGGCCGAACCTCACCGCGCAGATCGTCAGCTTCAGCGTGGTGGCGTATATTCTCTGGAGGTTCGCCTTCAAGCCGATCCTCGCGACCCTCGACACGCGCCAGAAAAAAATCGACGAGGGCATTAAATATGCCGAGCAAATGAAGGCCGAGCTCGCCGCCTCGCAGCAAAAGCAGGAGGCGATCCTTCGCGAGGCGCAAACCAAGGCGCAGCAAATCATCGCCGACACGCAAAAAACCGCCAAGGAATACGCCGACAAACAACAGCAGGAAGCCGTCGTGCGCGCCGCCGACATCGTCGCCAAGGCGCAGCAGGCCGTCGAGCTCGAGCACAAGAAAATGCTCGCCGACGCCCGCGGCGAAATCGCCCGCCTCGTCGTCGCCACCACCGAGCGCGTGCTCGCCAAGCGGCTCTCCGACGAGGACCGCGCCGCATATAACGCGACAGCCTCGGAGAGCCTAATTAATAATGAAAAATGAATAATGTATAATGAACAAACCAGCCTGCCTGTCATTATAATGCCTCATTTTCCATTACACATTATTCATTATCTATTTTTCATTAGCATCGCGCCATGAAGCCCGGCAAAAAAACAACCCAGTTCGCCCGCCAGCTTGTGAAGCTGAGTCTCGGCGCCGACGGACGCCCCTCGTCCGAACGCGTCGCCGCCGTGCTCGTTTGCGTTGAAAAGATGAAATCCGCCGGTGCGATCGCGCTCCTCAAGGCCTACCGCCATTTTCTCGCAATCGAAGTCGCGCGCACGCAGGCGCTCATCGAGCACGCAGGCCCGGTCAGCGACGCGATCATCGCGCAAATCGCCGCCGCCATGACAAAACACTACGCGCGCCCCGTCGCACCCGTGCCCAAGTCCACGCCCGAACTCCTCGCCGGCCTCCGCGTCCGCGTCGGCGATGACGTGTATGACGCTTCAGTTGCCGGTTCGCTCCGCATGCTTGCGGACGCCACCGGCGGCAACTGAAGCTAATGTATAATGGAAAATGTATAATGAATAAAAACGACAAAGACCTTCCTGAGCGCACATACCAATATGGACGCCGGATAATCGCCCTCTTTGAGGCGTTGCCCGAAGGTAAAGTCGCCCAAGTCCTCGGCATGCAAGTGCTGCGTTCGGGGACGTCGGTCGGCGCGAATTACAGCGAGGCGGATTTTGGCCGCACCAAGCCCGAGTTTATAGCAAAAATGGGCGACTGCCTCAGGGAGCTGGCCGAGTCTAACTTTTGGTTGCGAAACATACAGGATTCCAAACTGGTAAAGTCCGCCCGCATACAACCGCTTCGCGACGAGACCGAGGAGCTTATACGAATCTTCATAACAATTATCAAAAAAACCAAAAACGACAAAAACAACGGAGACGAAACCGAATAACGTCCCCGCTCGCCCTTTTCATTATACATTATTCATTATCAATTATTCATTAGAATCGTCCCATCATGACCGTCCTAGAACAAGTCGAAGCTCAAATAGCACAACTCACCACTCGAACCACCAAACGCAATACGGGGACGATTCGCGCCCTCGCCGACGGCGTCGCGCAAATCGACGGACTCTCCGATGCCATGTATAACGAAATGGTGCAGTTCCCCGGAAACGCCATCGGCATCGCGCTCAACCTCGGGCAGGACGAAGTCGGCTGCATCATCCTCGGCGACATCGCCGCCCTCAAGGAAGGCGACGAAGTGCGGACCACCGGCAAACTCCTCTCCGTGCCCGTCGGCAAGGCTCTGCTCGGCCGCGTCGTTGACGCGCTCGGAAATCCCGTGGACGGCAAGGGCCCCATCGACGCCAAGGAAACCTATCCCGTCGAGCGCATCGCGCCCGGCATCATCTCCCGCAAATCCGTTTCGCAACCCGTCTTCACCGGCATCACCGCCATCGACTCGATGATTCCCATCGGCCGCGGCCAGCGCGAACTCATTATCGGCGACCGCGGCACCGGCAAGACCACCATCGCCATCGACACCGTTCTCAACCAGGCCAAGATCAACAAAATCGGCCTCGCCTCGGGCGACCCGAACTTCCGCCCCATCTACTCGATCTACGTCGCCGTGGGACAGAAGAATTCCAACATCGTCCGCACCATCGCGACACTCGAAGCCGCCGGCGCGCTCGAATACACCGTCGTCGTCGCCGCGCCCGCCGCCGACAACGTCGCCAACCAATACATCGCGCCCTTCGCCGGGGCCGCAATGGGCGAATGGTTCATGGAAAACAACATGGACGCGCTCATCATCTACGACGACCTTTCCAAGCACGCCGTCGCCTACCGCCAGATCTCGCTCATCCTCAAGCGCCCCTCCGGCCGCGAAGCGTATCCCGGCGACGTATTCTATCTCCACTCGCGCCTCCTCGAACGCGCCGCTCGCCTCGACGGCAAGGGCTCGCTCACCGCGCTTCCCATCGTCGAAACACTCGCGGGCGACATCTCCGCATACATTCCGACAAACATCATCTCCATCACCGACGGCCAAATCTTCCTCGAAACCGACCTCTTCAACCAAGGCACGCGACCGGCGGTTTCCGTGGGTCTCTCGGTTTCCCGCGTCGGCTCCTCGGCACAAATCAAGGCGACGAAACAAGTCGGCGGAAAACTCAAGGGCGAGCTCGCCCAGTTCCGCGAACTCGCCGCCTTCGCGCAATTCGGCTCCGACCTCGACGAACGCACCAAGAAGCAGCTCGACCGCGGCAGCCGCATCGTCGAACTCTTCAAGCAACCCGCCGGCGCGCCCATTCCGATCGAGCAGCAAGTCGTGACCCTCTGGGCCATGCAAAACGGCTATTACGACGCGCTCGAAATCAAGGACATCATCGCCACCGCCAAATCGCTCCGCGAATTCTTCGCCACGCGCAAGGAGGATATCCTCACCGAGATCCGCACCAAGGCCGCGCTCGACAAGGACCTCGAAGCCAAGATCAAGGCGGCGACCGACGAGTGGCAGCTTACGCAAAAAGCCTGACGGCTTTTTGCTAATGAAGAATGTAAAATGTATAATGAAACCAAAGGCCCACACGACCACGCCCGCGCGCGAAAACATGCCTGTGCAAGGAGCGGCGGCGTCCCGCCGCCGGACGCGACGCAGTCGCGCCCCATTATCCATTCCACATTATCCATTATTCATTAGGATTTAATCCGCCGACACCAACCCGATGCCATCAACCAGAGACATACGCAGGCGGATTAAATCCGTCAAAAACACCCGCCAGATCACGCGGGCGATGGAGCTTGTCGCCTCCTCGAAAATGAAGAAGGCGCAGCAAGCCGCGATCTCGGGCCGGCCCTACGCCAGCCTCCTCGTGTCGATGATCGCCAACATCGCCCCGCATTTCGAAGAGGGCGAGAGTCTCCACCCATTCATCGACAAGCGCGAAATCAAGACGCGCGGCATCCTTCTCATTACGACCGACAAGGGCCTCTGCGGCCCCTCAACACCAACCTCTTCAAGCTCATCTCCGACAACATTCCGCGCACCACATCCGCGAAGTTTGTCTCCGTCGGACGCAAGGGCACGCAATACCTCGCCCGGATGAAACGCGACATGATCGCCGACTTCCCCGTCAGCGACCACGTGACATTCTCGGAAACCCGCAACGTCGTTCAGTTCATGGTGAAAAAATATCTCGAAGGCGAGATCGACACCATCGAAGTCCTCTACGCCACCTTCAAAAACACGCTCGTGCAAGTGCCCCAGCTCCGCCCCGTGCTCCCGCTGGCTAACCTCGCCCAAGCGGTTGAGGACCTTCGCAAGCAAAGCGGTGCCGAGCACAAATGCGACACGCGCGAGTTCATTTACGAACCCGGCCCGAAAGCCGTGCTCGACGCGCTGCTCCCATTCTATGTGAACCGCGTCATCCACCAGTATTTCCTCGGTGCGAAAGCCTCCGAGCACAGCGCCCGCATGGTCGCCATGAAGACCGCGAAGGACAACGCCTCCAAGCTCCTCGACAACCTCACGCTCAAATTCAACAAAGCCCGCCAGACCGCGATCACCAACGAAATCATCGAAATCGCCGCGGCCAGCTTTGCGCAACAAAGCTGAAAAACCTGAAAACAAACCATCCGCAATCCAATCACTCACCAATTACCACCGCCCTTCAGCCTTCAGGTCTTCAGAACTTTAATTTTTCGCCTCTAATTATCCAACACACACGCATCCTCCATACGCCTCTCGGCATTCGAATTTTTATATGACAACAGGAAAAATTACTCAAGTCCTCGGCGCCGTCGTTGACGTGCAGTTCGCCGAAAACGAAATCCCGCCCATCAACCAGGCGCTCACTGTCGAGTTCACCGCCGCGGGCAAGGCCGAGAAACTCACGCTCGAAGTCCAGCAGCACCTCGGCGACGGCGTTGCGCGCACCATCGCCATGTCCTCCTCCGAGGGACTCGTGCGCGGCATGGATGTCATCGACACCGGCGCCCCGATCACCGTGCCCGTCGGCGAAGGCGTGCTCGGACGCATCTTCAACGTCACCGGCGACACCGTTGACGACCGCGGCCCCGTCACCGCCGAAAAACGTTATCCCATCCACCGCGATCCGCCCGCCCTCGTCGAGCAGGACACCAAGGCCGAAATCCTCGAGACCGGCATCAAGGTCTTCGACCTCATTTGCCCGTTCCTCAAAGGCGGCAAGGCGGGCATCTTCGGCGGCGCGGGCGTCGGCAAAACCGTCGTCATTCTCGAGCTCATCAACAACATCGCCAAGGCGCACGGCGGCTACTCGGTCTTCGCGGGCGTCGGCGAGCGCTCCCGCGAGGGCAACGACCTCTATCACGAAATGTCCGAGGCCGGGGTCATCAACCAGGACGACCTCTCCAAGTCAAAAGTCGCGCTCGTTTACGGCCAGATGAACGAACCGCCCGGCGCCCGCATGCGCGTCGCCCTCTCCGCCCTCTCGATGACCGAGTATTTCCGCGACGAAAAGCACCAGGACGTGCTGCTCTTCATCGACAACATCTTCCGCTTTTCGCAAGCCGGCTCCGAGGTCTCCGCGCTGCTCGGCCGCTCGCCCTCCGCCGTCGGTTACCAGCCCACGCTCGCCAATGAAATGGGCATCCTGCAAGAGCGCATCACCTCGACCAAAAACGGTTCCATCACCTCGGTGCAGGCCGTTTACGTGCCCGCCGACGATCTCACCGACCCGGCGCCCGCGAACACCTTTGCCCACCTCGACTCCACCATCGTTTTGGAGCGCTCCGTCGCCGAGCTCGGCATCTATCCCGCCGTCGATCCCCTCGCCTCCACATCCAAGGCGCTCGATCCCGCGATCGTCGGCGAGGAACACTACAACACCGCCCGCGAAGTCCAGCGAGTGCTCCAGCGCTACAAGGACCTTCAGGACATCATCGCCATCCTCGGCATGGACGAACTCTCCGACGAGGACAAGGTGACCGTGTATCGCGCGCGCAAACTGCAACGCTTCCTCTCGCAACCCTTCTCGGTGGCCGAGGTCTTCAACGGCTTCCCCGGCAAATACGTGCCCGTCGCCGAGACAATCCGCGGCTTCAAGATGATCCTCAACGGCGAACTCGACGAGGCCGCCGAGGCCGACTTCTTCATGAAGGGCAGCATCGACGAGATTTTGGCACTCGCCAAAAAATAAAAGCCTGAAGGCTGAAAAAATACATTCACTCACTCAAATTTCACACCACAGAATCTCCGACATTCAGCCTTCAAGCATTCAGGTCTTCAGAACTTTCCTCCCATGTTAACACTCGAAATCGTCACACCAGCAGCCTGCGTTTATTCCGAAACGATAGACACGGTTGTCGTTCCCACGACGTCCGGTGAGATTGGAATTCTGCCCGGCCACCTGCCGCTGCTTACGCAAGTGCGCGCCGGCGAGTTGCGCGTGACGAAGGACGGCGTGGAGGATTACATCATCATTGGCGACGGCTTTGCGGAGATCGAGTGCGACCGTGTTTCCATCCTCGCTGAAAACGCAATCAACGACGAGGAGATCGACACCAACGCCGCCGAGGCCGCGGTCAAGCGGGCCGAGGCCGCGCTGAAAAACCGCGACAGCATGACTCCCGAGGAGCTCGACCGTGTCGAAGCCGCCATGCGCTTCTCGATGGCGCAACTCGCGCACAAGCTCATGAAGAAGTAGCTTGGGGCTTCGTTTCCCGTAACGGCCCGATGTCCCCGCCAGTCGAAATCACCGAGGTCTCGCACAAGGAAATCCCGATTGATCTGCTTTTGCAGGCGGACCCATCCGAGGAAAAACTCAAGGGCTACCTGCCCCGGTCAACATGCTTTGCCGCGTGGCTCGATGGCTTGCCGGTTGGCGCATGCGCGGTCATTCCCACCGCCGAAAAAGTTTACGAACTGATGTGCATTTCCGTTGCGCCGGCTCACCAGCAAAAAGGCATCGGCGCGCGGTTGCTCCGGCATGTCATCGCAGAAATCGGAAAGCTGGGCGCGAAACAACTGACAGTCGGCACCGGCAGCTTTGGTTACCAACTGAGTTTTTATCAACGACAGGGTTTTCGTGTTTCATCCATCGACCGGGATTTTTTCATCAAAAACTACCAAGTCCCGATTTTCGAAAATGGAATACAACTCAGGGACATGCTTCGCCTGACTTTCGATTATGGTAAATCAACGTAACGCGCGGGAACCCATCCAGGGATAAACGCGGCGGCGGTCGGAATACCGCGGACGCCCGGAACGGCGAAACCGCCCTACCCCGACGCCGTTGCGAAGCGGTCACTTCACGACGGGGAATTGCGAGATTCGCAGCGTGGTGCAGCCGTAGGGGATCAGGGTGATTTCCTCCTCGGGCTGCCCGTAATCGTCGCCCGGCTTGAGCCGCGTGAAGGGAATCGGGCCGGTCATCTCATTGTATAATTTCCAATGGGGAATCCGCTTTGCCTTCACCTTTATTTGCACGGGCGCGTTTTTCAAATTCCAAAAATACTTCGCCTTCTGCCTGGATGGATCGACCGTGACCTTGAAGTGCTCCGCTGTCTTCTTCCTGTTGAAATTGACTATGCCGTAGTTCCAGTTGTCGGGCGAGGTGACTTCGTAATAATGCTCGCCGTAGCGCGTCACGTCCTCGTCGGGGAACTTCTTTTTCGTCCATTGTTCCTCCATCCGCAGCGCATACACCAGCGGGCCGCGTTCCACCGCGATTGAGTTTTCATACCATGTGCTCGTGCTCACCTGCATCGGCAGGCTCAGTTCGAGAACGTCCCCGCTTTTCCACGCGCGACGGATCACGGCGATTTCGCCGGCGGCGGCACTGCGCTCCGGTTTTCCGTTCACGCTGATCTCCGCTTTTTTGCACCAACCGGGAATGCGCAGGTGCAGCGGAAAGTTGATTTCGGAAACACCCTTGTCCTCGATTTGCACGGTGAAGCGGATGCGATCGTCCATCGGATAATACGTGTCCTCGGTGATTTTCACGCGACGTCCGTCGGCCACTTTGGCGGTGACTTCCGACGGCGAATAAACCAGCGCGGCGAGCCCGTTGTCGGGCGTCGCATGCCAGAGGTTTTGTGTGAACTTGGGCCAGCCTTGGTGCATGTTCGAGGCGCAGCAGGGATAACCCGAGAGCAGTCCGTAAACGAGATTGGTGCCGTGCTGGAGAACATCGAAGTTACGGATGTGGCGCGTCACCATCACTTGGTTCGCCTGCTGGAAATATTGCTTATACATGAAGTCGTCCGTGATCTGCGTGGGCAGCGCGTTGAACGCCACCCGCTCCAAATGGTCGGCGAAGGCCGTGTCGCCGGTGATGCCGAGTATTGTCTCGAGCGAATACATCAACTCCACCGCCGAGCACAGCTCGGAGCCTTGCGTGGGATTGCTGCCGTGCAGCGCCTCGTCGCCGCCATACATGCCCTGCGCGTGCCCGTTGAACTTGCGCAGGTCGGCGAATCCCTTGCGCACGGCGTCGAGGTATTTTTTCTCGGGATGCTGCTGATAATACACCGCGGGCTCCTTGATGCCTTGCGCGAGGTTGACGCAGTGAATGCTCGCGAAGCGCGCAAGGTCCTCGCCCTTGAGAAACATCCCCGTGAAGTCATGCCCCTGCTTGTGGAGCAGGTCGGCAAGCTCCAGCAAAAATCCGTCGCCCGTTATATTATACAACCAATACACAACTTGAATATTGTCGCACACGCGGAACCGCGCCCAAAAAGTCCAATTGCCCAACGGTTTCTCGGGAAGCGTTTTTAGTTGGTATTGAAAATACCGCGTCATAAAACCGATCACGCGCTCGTCGCCCGTCGCCGAATGGTGCTGTTGCAGGATTTTCAGGACCACCATGCGCGGCCACCAATCCTCGGCATTCGTGCGCTGCAACCCCGGCTCGCGTCCGTAGTTTTTGGCGGGGCCGAAAAAACCGTCCTCGCGCTGGCTCGCAAGCGCCCACTCAACCCAGGGGCGCGCCTTTTCCTTCAGCGCCTCGTCATCCAAAATGTGCGCAAGAGGAAGCAGTCCGTCGATCCAGTAGGGGCCGCGCTCCCATTGGTCGCCGTCGCCGCCGAGCCAGCCGTTGCGCGGGCCCATCACCTGCGGATACAGCGTGTCCATTTGTCCCGTCGCGCCGGTTTTCTGGCGTTTCAGCATCTCGTGCAACCAGCCCTTCGCCTTGATGCTCCCGAGCGGAAGCTCGACGTAGGGTTTCCGCGCCAGCGGAAAACGATTGTTCGGATAATTGTATTCCGCCGACGCGCGCGCGCCGCCCAGGCACAGGGCGAGCGCGAGCACCAGCAACAACGGGGCTTGGGCTGTTTTCATGGGGATGATTTGTGAATTGTTGGGATTCTGAAAAAATATTCCTCGCCCCTCAGGCATCAGCCGGGAGCGGCGGGCAGCTGCAAACGAGATTTCGATCGCCGTAAACATTGTCCACGCGGCCAACAGACGGCCAGAACTTGTGCTCGCGCACCCACGCGGTCGGGAACGCCGCCTGCTCGCGCGAATAGGGCCGGTCCCATGTGTCCGCGCAGACGACCTTCGCCGTGTGCGGCGCGTTTTTCAGGACGTTGTTCGTCTTGTCCGCGCGGCCCTCGACGACGTCCGCGATTTCCTTCGCGATCGCGATGAGCGCGTCGCAGAAACGGTCCAGCTCGACGAGCGATTCGCTTTCCGTCGGCTCGATCATGAGCGTGCCGGGCACGGGGAAACTCATCGTCGGCGCATGGTAGTTGTAATCCTGCAGGCGCTTCGCGATGTCGTCCACCTCGATGCCGTGCTTCTTGAACTGGCGGCAGTCGATAATGCACTCGTGCGCGACATGGCCCGTCGCGCCCTTGTAGAGAATCGGGTAGTGCGCGTCGAGCCGGCGCGCGATGTAGTTGGCGTTGAGGATCGCGAGCTTCGTCGCCATGGTGAGCCCCGCCGCGCCCATCATGCGAATATACATCCACGTGATCGGCTGCACGCTCGCGCTGCCGTGCGGCGCCGCGCTGACCGCGCCGGGCGTGTTGTATTGCGAGTGTCCGGGCAGGAACGGCGCGAGGTGTTTTGCCACGCCGATCGGGCCGACGCCCGGGCCGCCGCCGCCGTGCGGGATCGCGAAGGTTTTGTGCAGGTTGAGGTGGCAGACGTCCGCGCCGATGTGACCCGGCGAGGTGAGGCCGACTTGCGCGTTCATGTTCGCGCCGTCCATGTAAACCTGCCCGCCGTGCGAGTGCACGATGTCGCAAATCTCGCGAATCGGCGCCTCGAACACGCCGTGTGTCGAGGGATAGGTTACCATGATCGCCGCGAGGTTGTCCGCGTGCTCGGCGGCCTTGGCGCGAAGGTCGGCGACGTCGATGTTGCCCGCCGCGTCGCACGCCACGACGACCACTTTCATGCCCGCCATCACCGCCGTCGCGGGATTCGTGCCGTGCGCGCTGACCGGAATGAGGCAGATGTTGCGGCGCCCCTGCCCTTGCGCGATGAGGTAGCGGCGGATCGTGATGATGCCCGCATATTCGCCGTTCGCGCCGGAGTTCGGCTGGAGCGAAACCGCGGCGAAGCCGGTGATTTCCGCGAGCCAGGTTTCGAGGTCGGAAAACAACTTCTCGTAACCGCGCGCCTGCTCCGCCGGCGCAAACGGATGCAACGCCGCAAACTCCGGCCAGGTGATCGGGAGCATTTCGCTGGCGGCGTTGAGCTTCATCGTGCACGAGCCGAGCGAGATCATCGAATGGCAGAGCGACAGGTCGCGCGCCTCGAGCCGCTTGATGTAGCGCAGCATCTCGTGCTCGGTGTGGTAACTGTTGAAAACCGGATGCGTGAGAAACGCGCTGGTGCGGAAATGCGGATTGCGGATTGCGGATTGCGGAATGGGGGAGACGGATTTTCCGGCGATGATTTGGATGAGGTCCTCGACATCGGCGTCGGTTGTCGTCTCGTCGAGCGACACGCCGACGGTGCTCGCGTCGATTGCGCGGAGGTTGACTTGCTTCGCGGAGGCGCGGGCGTGAATGACGGACGCATCCACATTTTGGATACAAAGCGTGTCGAAAACCGGAGCGTCGTTCGTGGCGATGCCGGCGGCCTGAAGCGCGGACTGGAGGCGCAGTGTGTGCGCGTGCGCGCGGCGGGCGATTTTGCGCAATCCCTCCGGCCCGTGATACACGGCATACATCGACGCCATCACGGCGAGGAGCACTTGCGCGGTGCAAATGTTCGACGTGGCCTTGTCGCGGCGGATGTGCTGCTCGCGCGTGCCGAGCGCGAGGCGGAGCGCGGGGGCGCCCTGCGCGTCCTTCGACACGCCGACGAGTCGTCCGGGCATCTGGCGCTTGCAGGCGTCCTTGGTCGCCATGTAGCCGGCGTGCGGCCCGCCAAAACCCATCGGCACGCCGAGGCGCTGCGTGCTGCCCACGGCGACATCGGCGCCGAACTCGCCCGGCGCGCGCAACAGCGTGAGCGCGAGCAGGTCCGCCGCCACCACGCAGAGCGCGCCCGCCTCGTGCGCGCGGGCGAAGAACCCGGCGTAGTCGCAAATGTTTCCGCGCGTGTCGGGATACTGCACGATCGCGCCGCACCAGGTGGCGTCGGGCGCGGCTTTCGCGTGATCGCCCGTGACGACGTTGATGCCGAGCGGCTCGGCGCGTGTGCGGATGAGGTCGATGGTTTGCGGATGGCACGCGTCGGAAACGAAGAACGTGTTTCGCGCGGCGTTGTTCGCCATGCGATGGCAAAGCGTCATGGCCTCCGCCGCGGCGGTGGCCTCGTCGAGCAGCGAGGCGTTGGCGATGTCGAGCGCGGTGAGGTCGGTGACGAGCGTCTGGAAGTTGAGAAGTGCCTCGAGGCGGCCCTGCGAAATCTCCGCCTGGTAGGGCGTGTAGGCCGTATACCAGCCGGGGTTTTCGAGAATGGCGCGGCGAATGACCGACGGCGTGCGCGTGCCGTAATAACCGCGGCCGATGAACGAGCGGCGCATTTCGTTTTGGCGCGCGACCGCCAGCAATTCCGCCAGCGCGTCGCTCTCGCCCGCGGCCGCGGGAAGTTTCATCTCGCGCCCGAGCCGGATGCCCGCGGGCACGGTGGCGTCGATGAGCGCGTCGAGCGACGGCTGCCCGAGTGTTTCGAGCATCTTCGCAACATCGGCCTCGGTCGGCGAATTATGGCGTGGGGCAAAAACATCGGAGACGGTCTCCGCGGGCGTGGGATTTGTCATGCCGCAACGCTAGGAATCGCGCCGCGCAGCTGGCAACAGATTTAACCCCAAAAAGCGCATTTGGATTGCCCGCGCCGCAAAACAAGCTCGCCCGCCCGCCGTCCGCTTCGACATGCTTCGCGCATCAATCAAAAAGGTGAAAGGCACGCTCCAGAGAATCTTCAAGCTTGAGGAAAATCGCACCACGATTTCGCGCGAAATCCTGGCCGGGCTGACGACGTTTGCCGCGATGGCCTACGTGCTCACCGTCAATCCCGGCATCCTGGCCGACGCGGGCATGGACAAGGCCGCGCTCGTCACCATCACCGCGCTCAGCGGCGCTGTCGCCACCATCCTCATGGCGCTGCTCGCAAACTACCCGCTCGCGATGGCGCCGAGCATGGGCATCAACGCCATTTTCACCTACACAATCTGCCGCGACTTGGGCACGGGCTGGTCCGACGCGCTCGGCATGGTTTTCATCAACGGCATCCTGTTTTTCATCCTGTCCGTGACCAAGGTGCGCGCGCGCATCGTCGATTCGCTGCCCTACTCGCTCAAGATCGCCATCACTTGCGGCATCGGGCTTTTCATCGCGTTTCTCGGGTTGCAAAAGGGCGGCATCGTCGTCGCCGACCGCGACACGCTTCTCGCGGCGAGCAACTTCGCCACCCCCGAGGTCGCGCTCTGCCTCGGCGGAATCATATTCACGATGATTCTGGTCACGCGCCGCGTGCCCGGCGCGATCATCATCGGCATCATCGCAACGACAGTCGCCGGCGCGTTCATCACCGGCGCAAACGGCCGCGCGATCACGCACCTCGACCTCGCCACCGCGCGCTGGCTGCCCGCCTCGCCAGAGCCGCATTTTTTCAAGCTCACCTTCGGTTTTCTCTCCAGTTGGGACGCGTTTATCAAGGCGGTCCCCGTCATCCTCGTGCTGTTGCTGATCTCTATGTTCGACAGCATCGGCACGCTCATCGGCGTCGCCAAGCGCGCCGGGCTGCTGCGCGACGACGGCTCGCTGCCGCGCATCGGGCGCGTCTTCGTAGCCGACTCGCTCGCCGCCACATGCAGCGCGCTTTTCGGCACATCGACCGTCGTCAGCTACGCCGAGTCCGCGTCGGGCGTCGAGGCGGGCGGGCGCACCGGATTGACCGGCGTCACCGTCGCGGTGCTCATGCTGCTCGCGCTGTTTTTGACACCCGTCATCCTGTGCATCCCCAACGCCGCCATCGCGCCCGCGCTCATCATCGTCGGCGTTTTTATGATGCAGTCCGTCGTTGAGATCAAAATGGACGACTTCACCACCGCCGCGCCCGCCGTGCTCACGATCATGGCGATCCCGCTCACCTTTAGCATCGCAAACGGCATCGGCATCGGGATTCTCGCGTCGGTGCTGCTTGCGCTCTTTACCGGCAGGGCGCGATCCATCACAGTCATCGGTTACATAATCGCCGTCATCTTTTTCCTGAAATTTTTCCAACTCTTCCCGTTCAACCACGCGGGCTAAACACACCGCCGCCTTGACCACGCTTAAAAACACTCCCGACTTCGAAGCGCTCATCCGCCAGTTTCACCACGCCGAGGGAAGCGCCCTCGCGCCACTCTCGCCCGAGGACCGCCCGCTGCACGGCCAGACGCTCTACCTCGCCAGTTGCGAACTCGAAATGCGCTTTGGCAGTTTCCGCGCGCATATTTTTCAGGACATCATCGACAAGCACTACCTCATCGCGCTCGCGCACGGCGACATCACCAGCGCCGAACCTCTCCACATCCGCATGCACTCCTCGTGCGTGACAAGTGAAACCCTGCGCGGCTGCGATTGCGATTGCGTCGAACAACTCGAAAGCGCGCTCGTGCTCATCGCCAAAAAACGCCGCGGCATCCTCTTCTATCTCATGCAGGAGGGCCGCGGAGTCGGCTACGCCGCCAAGGCGCGCGACCGCATGATCGTGCAAGCCTCCGGCGACCGCCTCACCACCTTCGACGCCTACGCCTCGATGGGGCTCAAAAAAGACCACCGCCACTACGACAACATCTCGCAAATCTGCCACCTCCTCGGCATCCGCGCGCCTTTCAACGTCCTCACGAACAACCCCGACAAAGTCGCCGCCCTCCGCGCGCAAGGCATCCCCATCGCCGCCACCGAGCCGCTCGAAGTCGAGCCCTCCCCCTTCAACCTCGCCTACCTCACATCGAAAGCCACCTGCGGCGGCCACAACCTCAAGCGCCCCACCGTCAGCAAGGTCCGCCGCGCCGCGCCGCCCGAGCCCGTCGCCGCCTTCCGCCCGCACGCCCTCGCCAACGCACGCCGCTTCATCTACGCCGCCAGCTATTTTCTCCCCATAAAACAAGTCGACGACTGCGCGCTGCTAACCGGCGAACAATACCAAAAAATAACCGACGCCCACCGCGCGCTCATCCTCGAGCACACGCCGCTTCGCGACAACCGCCACCTCGTAAAAATCTCCCCCGCCGCCCTCGCCGCGCACCGCAAGGCCAACCCCGGCGACACCGTCACCGACCTTCTCGCCGCGCCCTACTGGTTCCGCACGCACGTTTATTACGACATCGTCACCTGTCAGGAACACGTCGTCCTCACGCACGGCCAGCCGCGCGCCGGCGACATCCCCGTGGTGCGCCTCCACAGCGAGGCGCTCTTCAACCGCTTCCCGCTCCGCACCGCCGCCAACCGCGACAAAATGAAGCAGTCCGTGAAGCACATCATAACCTACGGCTGCGGCGCGCTCCTGCTCATCTACAACGACGGACGAGGCGCCGGCTTCGGGGCCTACGCCACCGACCTCATGATGACGCAAACCGGCCAGGCCCGCACCACCGACGAGTCCTACCGCAAGCTCGGCATCAGTTACGACAGCCGCGACTACGACGCCGCGATGCTCCTTTTGAGGCAGCACATCCCAAATGAAAAAATCCAGATGGTGATGAACAACCCCGACAGCCTCGTGAAGAAAAACGAATACATCGCCGCATTAAAAGCGCACGCCATCGACGTGGACCGCTGGATATTCCTGGACGAACACCCGGTGTATGAGTGAGCGGCTTTGACGCATGCGCGCCTTGTTATGCCGCGTTTTTAGGCAGGGCGGTTTCGATGTTCCGAGCGGCAGCGACAGTATGACAACCGTCGCGTTTGCCGCTCGTAATTCTCGGCGAGCGCGCCCCACCCGTTAAGGTCTAAAACGCGCTCGCAACCGGAATCACTCCACTTTTTCGATGAATGTCGCCAGCACGGTTTCGCCGCCAAGAAGATCGAGCTTTCCGTTCACGATCCGCCAGCCCGTCACCGAGGGGAAGATTTTGTTGTATTTGTTCTCAAGCTCCATGTCGGGCTGCGGCCCCGCCATGCGGGTCGAAACCATCATGCCAAACGAAAGATTCGTGCCATCCAGTTTATACAGGCCGCTGTAATTGTTGACCGGCGACTTGCCTGCCGCGCGGGTGTTCGTCGCGTCGAACTGCAAGGTGGGCAGCCCCCTGTAGTCGGACGCATTCAGCACAACCCCGCCAAGGCTTTCCAGCCTCCAGGATTTCGACACCAGCACCGCCGGGTCGGTTTGCGTGATAGTGGCCGCGGCGGCCACCGCCGGCTTCGCCGATTTGTCCGCGCACGCCGATACGAAAAGCGACAGCGCCGCAATAAAAGTGAGAGAAACGATTGTCCGTGTATGTTTAGTCATGATGTTGAATTGAACAGTTCGCCCATAAATGGTTCCGAAAACAGCAAAAATGCAACCCCGTCAGGTTTTTTCAAAATAAACTTACACTTGGATCGCGGAAGCGCGGAAGGGCGGAAAAACGGAGAGACGAAATCATGGAGAAATTGACGCAGCATTTCCGCATCTTCGCCCTTTCGCATTTTCGTGATTAAACAAAATGGAATAGCCGCCAAAAAGCGCAAGAGGCGCAAAACGATTTGATCGCGGAAGCGCGGAAAGTCGGAGCCCTGCAGAAGCTCCACCGCAACCGAATGGCTGTCGTGGCGCGGACTGTCATGCCGGTTTGGAACCATGGAAAATTTGACCCAGCACTTCCGCATTTCCGCCCTTTCGCGCTTCCGCGATTTTGATGATTTCCACAAAAGCATATAAGCGTTCATCCACGCGGTGAGTTGTAACCCCTGAATGCCCATCTTTCGTATTCTTACGAAAAATCAAAGTCTTACTGTAATTTTCGGGCAAGCTGGCGCGCGTAATCAGCCCCGCGCAGTCTGCGGCTAAAGCTTAATCCTTGGATCCCCTCACCCCGCAAAAAAAACGATGACCCACACACTGTCATTTTTTCGCTTTGCTCCCCGTGCGAGACCCAAGGCCCCCGCACAAAGAACCCAGAAACTGAAGAACCCATGAACACCAATAAACAGATATCACGTTTGCGTTTTGCGTCCATGGCCGTCGGCGGACTTGTTTTGTCCGGCACGCTGGCGATGGCGCAGGCAGTCAGGCCCGAAACCACCCCGACATCCGACACCGCGCCGATCCCCGTCACAACACGGGCCGCCACCCCGGCTCCGATTGATGACGACGTCGTCATGATGTCCCCCTTCCAAGTGGATGCGACAAAGGACAAAGGTTATTATGCCGAAAACACCCTCGCCGGCAGCCGCATGCGAACAAATATCTCCGACTTGGGCGCGGCGATCTCGGTGATCACAAAACAGCAGATGGAAGACACCGCCTCGCTGGATATCAACGACGTGTTCAGGTATGAAATCAACGCGGAGGGTTCATCAACCTATACGCCAATCAGCGCCCCCGGACGCGCCGCGACGGGGTATGCGGACAACATCAGCGGCAACAGCACGGGCGGCGGTGAAATCAGAACCAACTCGGGCGCCAACCGGCTGCGCGGCATGGGCGCGCCCAGCATGGCGTTGAATTACTATTCGGCGCTCTCCCAGATTCCGTTCGATTCCTACAACGCCGCCTCCGTCGAAATCAACCGCGGCCCGAACTCGCTGCTCTTCGGCATGGGCAATCCCGCCGGCATCGTCAACATGAGCATGGCGCAAGCGTTGATAAACAAAAACACGGCGCAAGTGATGGTGCGCATCGATGACCGCGGCTCAAACCGCGCCTCGTTCAATTTCAACAAGACGCTCATCAAGGACAAACTGGCCGTCTATGGCGCGCTTTTGTATAATGACGAGCAATTCGAGCGGAAGCCCTCCTACGACATCACTCGCAGGCAGTATGCCACCGTCACCTACCAGCCGTTCAAGAGAACCAAGATCACCGCCAGCATCGAAGGCTACAAAAACGACGGCCGCCGCCCCAACTTTATGACGCCAAAGGATTATGTGACCAGCTGGGTCAATGCGGGGAAACCCGGTTATGATCCGCGAAACGGCGCGTTTGTCCTCGCGGATGGCTCCGTGGTGCCCTATGTCACAAACGCGAACTCCCCGCTTGCGGAAAACATGGTGAACTACCTCAAGGGACTGCCCAACTTCGACACCGCAAAATATACCGAAAAAAGAACCGACGGACGGCTCACGGGCGCCACCTACGACGGCGTGAATGTTTTCACGGCGGACATCATCACCAACATAAAATCCCCCATGCGCATTCCCGGCATTGGAATCCATGCGTCGAGACCTTTCCAGATGCTCGACGGCGGGAACAGCGTCGGGTTTTATGAGACCGCCGCCGACCGGGTGCTCCCATCCTGGGGGACCAAAACAGTCACGCCAGCCGAGGCGGACATCTGGGCAAACCCCGTCTGGTATAACGCCTATAACGCATCCTACACGCGCTCCCAAGGAAACGCCGCGGAATACGCCGCAACCATGCCCAGCTACAAGGACCCGGGAGTTTCCAACTCGGCGATTTATGATTGGACCGACATCAACACCAACCAGATGAACTTCGCCGAGGCCCGGAACACCAACTACAATGTTGAGTTCGAGCAGGAAATACTCCCCGGCTTGCTGCACTTCAGCGCCGGCTGGTTCAGGCAGGACTACAGGGCGGTGCAAAACTACACCGTCGCCCAGCTCGACGCGGCAACCCTGTATGTGGACACCAACCTGTATCTCCCGGACGGGACGGAAAACAAATACTTCGGGCAAGTCTATCTGGAGGACACGGACGCGGACACATGGGAAACCAGCATCAACTCCGACCAATACCGAGCCATGCTGGCCTTTACCCCGGACTTCACCAAAAACAAGGGTTGGACCCGCTGGTTGGGACGCCACAACATTCTCGGGCTCGTCTCCCATCAGGAAACCGAGACCAAGACCTATCGGAAGCGCCTCATGTTCGTGGGCGCGGGCAATCAGGCGAGCGCCTTGCGATACCTGCCCGATCCGACGCTGGGCAGCACCTGGTCCTACACTGACGGCCACGGCTCCCGGATTGGTCGCAGCGAGGATGGACGGGCCGCCTATCGCATGTATTATCTTTCCTCCCCCGGTGATCCCAGCGGCGTGGTCACGCACTCCTCCGGCGCGTGGTCCGGCGCGACCTCCTACACGGGCGATATTCTGGGATACAATTACAACACCAACCAATGGGAACCCTACAACATGACCATGGGGCTCTCCACCCACAGCGCCGGCACCGACAGGCAGGAACGCAGACTCCTCTCCTACAGCACGGCAATCACCAGCTACCTGTGGAAAGACAGGCTCATCACAACATTCGGCATCCGCCGCGATGAAAACAAAACCCGCACAACCGACAAAGGCGCCACAACCAAAGAGCAAAAGTTTGTGGACGGGTATTACCAGGATGAATTCGTGAATTCATTCAGGACAAATTGGAACGAACTCAAAGGCACCACAAAGACGGTTGGCTTCGTCCTGAAACCCTTCCTTAACTGGGATGCCATTGAGAAACGGGCCGCTGACGGCAATCTGTTTTGGGAGTTCGTGCGCGACTTTGGCATCAGCTACAACAAATCCGACAATTTCGACGCGCCTCCCGCATCCTACATAGATTACTTCGGCAGCACCCTGCCCCAACCTGTCGGCGACGGCAAGGACTACGGCGTGCAATTCTCGCTGTTCCAAAACAAACTCTTCACGCGCATTTCCTGGTTCAAGGCAACCAGCGAGAACAACTATATCAACCCCAGCTCGGCCGGCTCGCGCCTGGTCACTCTCATTGACACCAACTCATTTCGCGGCTGGGCGGAACGAATCGCCCTGCTCAACCTCACCAATATGAACGTCGTGGGAGCTCCCACCGACACCGCCGACTGGGTAAACCTCGCACGGGCTTCGATCAACGAGGACACGCTCAAGACGGAAATATCAAGGATATGGGGACAGGATTATGATTACTACACGAACCTGCCCGGAATACCTTACGGCTCCCAATCGCTGGAGGCCAAGGGTGTCGAAGTCATGATGAACTACAATCCCACTCCCAACTGGACCATGCGGCTCACCGCGGGAAAACAAAGATCTGTTTATAACAACGTTCTGAAGGAATTCGACGCGTGGTATAATCACCGAAACCAATTCATGGAGAATGCGCGCGCCGCCGACTTCCTCAACGCGGACAAGCAGCAATACGCCACCTACACACCGTTCAATTCGACGACACCGGTCATTTTGGATGAGTTCTGGAAGAGTTCGGGTTATATAGCCGAATACGGTCCCAACAATACGTATGGATACAGAAACGCCCGCGACTATTACGAAGGCGTGGTGACACCGGAGGAGCAATTGGCCAAGATTCTGCAAGGACAAGTTGCGCCGGGACAACGGAAGTATCGCGCCTCCTTTGTTACCAACTATGTCTTCACCCATGGTCCCCTGAAAGGTTTCTCCGTTGGCGGCGCCCAGCGCTGGGAGGACAAGGCCATTATTGGCTATTATGGCAAAGCCAGCAACCCTGCCACGCCCAACAAGATCGACATGGCGGACACCTCGCGCCCGATGTATGACAGCGCCAATTGGTATACCGACCTCTGGGTCGCCTACACATGCAAGGTCTTCAACAACAAAGCGCGCATGAAAATCCAACTCAATGTGACCGATGTCTTCCAAGACGGAGAGTTGCAAGTGGTCGCGAGAAACTACGACGGCTCCCCCGTCTCGTATCGCATCATGGACCCGCGCAAGTTCATCCTGACGGCCACCTTCGATTTCTAAGCCGGTTCATGGGTTTTGACCGACTGGTCCGAGCAAAGGCATCCCCAAAAAGGGGATGCCTTTTTTATCGAAGCACTTTAGAAAATAGAAAGACACAAAAAGAATTGATCGCGAAAGCGCGGAAGGACGGAAAATCGGAACCATTTAAGAAGCTCCGCCACAATCGAATAGCCTTCGTAGCGCGGACTGCCAAGGCTGCCGGTTTGGAATCATGGAAATTTGACTCAGTTTTTCCGCACCTCCGCTCTTCCGCGTTTCCGCGATTAACCGAATGGATAGCCACAAAAAGGCACAAGAGGCGCAAAAGAATTGATCGCGGAAACGCGGAAGGACGGAAAGCCGGAATCATTTAAGAAACTTCGCCACAACCGAATAGCCTTGGTAGCGCGGACTGCCAAGGCTGCCGGTTTGGAATCATGGAAATTTGACTCAGCTTTTCTGCACTTCCGCCCTTCCGCGTTTTCGCGATTAGCCAAATGGAATAGCCACAAAAAGGCACAAGAGACGCAAAAAAGAATTGATCGCGGAAGCGCGGAAGAACGGAAGTGCGGAATCATTTAAGAAGCTCTGTCTCAATCGAATAGCCTTCGTAACGCGGACTGCCAAGTCTGCCGGTTTGTAATCCTGGAAATTTGACTCAGCTTTCCGAACTTCCGCACTTCCGCTCTTCCGCGTTTCCGCGATTATGTATTTTCGGTGAAGCAAAATTCTTGTGTTCAAAACAAGGAGGTGCATTGTGTTGGGCTATCCCAAGAACAGTAAGCCTGACAAGATGTTACCATGTCCCCTCCCGACCTCATTCCCGTGGAGCATGTCCAATCGCGAATCCTCGTGCTGCGCGGTCAACGGGTCATAATCGACAGGGATTTGGCCCGGCTTTACGGCGTGACCACCAAGCGGCTGAATGAACAGGTGAAACGCAATCAACGGCGGTTTCCCGAGGATTTTGTTTTTCAACTCACCAAGGCGGAAAAGACAGAGGTGGTCGCAAAATGCGACCACCTTGGCAACTTGCGATTTAGCAATACATTGCCTTATGCCTTCACCGAGCATGGGGCGATTCAGGCGGCCAATGTGATAAACTCTGCCACCGCCGAGAAAATGGGCGTGATGGTTGTCCGAACGTTCATTCAACTCCGGCAAATGATGGGGAGTCACAAGACTCTCACGGCAAAGCTGACTGAATGGATGCGCGCTTGGGCGAACATGACGAGCAAATCGCCCTGCTGGTTGAAGCCATTCGCAATCTCACTATACTTGGAAGCCCGATTCATAAGCGGAAAATCGGTTTTGTTTGCACTGATGCCTGAGCGTCCTTTGTCATTAACATCAAATAAATCACGCACATAAAACGCCATGGGATTCTTAAACGATTGGTTGATAAGAAAGATGCAAGATAAGCGAATTGCAGCGCATATTGTTAAAACACACGAAGTGGTGTGTAAAATAGATAATATGGATCGTGCACATGCGCTCCTCTGGGTTGGGTTTCTTATCACTGAATCCAGAAAAGACACCATAAACATTTATCCGACATTTCACAATCCAACACGATTTTCAAGAAATGAACTATTCAATATATATAGTCTACTGGATGACATTCGACTTAATCTAGCTCAAAAAGTGAATCAGACGCTAAATGCTTCTTACGCATCTATTCTTTTAAACGCTGAGAAAAAAAGCCATATAATAGCTACGTTGAATGGTTGGCATATTGTATTAGCAACGCTGGCTTTTGGATTGGTTCCTGACCCTAAAGATCAAGTTCGCAGTATGTGGACCATACTAAAATCTTCGCATGATTGTTTATCATCAGCGATGCAGAAATTCAGAAGGTGCACACAAGAGATGGACAATGAAGAATTTCCATATACAGATGAAGAATATATCAATATGGGCAAAATACTTCCTGAATATTTTTTCCCAAATACAGCGCTAAATTCAGACATTACAATTAGCAACAAATCACAATGTTTGCAATCTACCTGTATAGAAGAGATAGCAACACCTCAAGGGATAATGGAAAAAATCGCCATAAGCACACTATTGAATCAGCCCGAGCACGCGTTTATACCTGCATTAGAAAAACATTTTGAAACTCAAGATTATAGACGAGAGATTGCAATCGCCGTTGCATACAAACAATTCAAGATTCTTGTGGAAGCATCCGAAGCGCAATACATTGAATGTGTTCAGAAAGGGAAACAATGGCCAGGAGGGCCAAAATCGCTTGACGAGATGATTAGGTTTACCGATCCAGACACAAACAAGCCTAAAGATAAGATAGCTTATTGGAGACGATTTTGGTTTGTGAGGGCAGGCCTGTTGCTTCGCGCGGAGAGGATGGCATCTCATCGCGAGGACGCACGAGATTTTTGTATCAGAATATGGATTGGAATTATCCGTGCATCAAAAAACACAGACGTTTTTTTTGAGCAAAGCAAACTATGGGAAAACAATGAAAAAGAATTGTTTACGCTTTATAAAACATATACGCCACAGGAAATGATCGTTACAACCTACAATATTCATGCACCAGAATTTACAAAAGAAGATGAAAGAATGCGTCAACTTCACCGCGATATAATTTGCCAAAACTTATAAATTAACAAAACCTCCACTTCCTATCCGTTCGTCAAAACCCAAACTTTTATGCCAACCATTACTATATCCAGTTATCGTATACGTTTCCAAGATACTGCGAAAAAAATTTATCTTAAAATTAATGATCCCATGTTAGATGGAGTTCATGCTTTCTTTGAAAATTATTTCGGAAAACTTCAAACAAAGAAGATTAACGACCCGAGTAGTAAAAAAGTCCTAAGTGCAAAACAGGTAACCTCCAAATCCCCCAACTTTGAAGGTTTAGTGATAACTGGAGAATATGGATACGAAACAGAATTATTAGATGTTAAAGGAAAAAAGAAACCTTATCAACGCTCAACAACTGAAGCTGAATTGCTCCCGTTCTATTTTAGATATTATATTCCTAAAACCGGGGATTCATCGGTTCTACTTTTACAAAGATTCGGAACATCGGGTGTGAGAAAGACATTGGGTAATAATCTTTTACCTGAATTTGAAAAACAATTTTCTGGCGTTAAATTATTCATCACACCTTTAATTCCCGATGGCCTTTTGGATAAACTCATGAATGGTGGGTTACATGCCATAACATTAAGAAAGAATACATTACCGAGCGATGTATGTGATCAATTAAATGAACGAAGCATAGAAGCGGGACGCATGGACGTAGTAATAACAGCAAAGCATGGGCATGTTTTTAGTGCCATACTCAATAAAATAAAAAATATTTTGATCGGTAATGACTATGCTCCAATATATGACGTTATACGAATCAAGGGTTTCGCACACGATAAAACATTAGTTGATATAGAATTAGGAGGAAAAAAAAGACGTATAGATCTTAGCAACCTCACAAAACTACGAGCTATAATAGACATAACTGATGACATTAAGGTGGCGCCAAATGGACACCCAGAGTTCGAATCTATATCAAGCGAGACCAAAAAAATAATGAATGACATTATAAACACACTGCGAATATGAGCTCAAAAATAAATATATTAAATATTTTTTTGGATCATTTTAAAACAATGCGCGATGATGGACGCGATAAGATATCCAAACGAGACATATTTTTATTTTATGCCCTACCGATTATTATTTCTATTGGAGTTGTTTTTTTACTAAATAAAAACATAAGTAGTGATACAATAAATCTATTGATCACAATTTTTTCCATTTTTGTAGGGCTACTCCTAAATCTATTAGTGTTAATTGTGGGATTCCGCAACACCATCATGCAAAATGCAATTAAACACAAGGTGTTGGACGAGACATTCTACAATATATCTTATGCAATTTTAATATCAGTAATATTAATTGTGTTGTTATTTACGGCTATAGTGTCATCTGGCATTCCTATGCAGATAATTTCCACTACTTCATTTTTTATTATAGGTAATTTTATACTTACACTCCTTATGATTCTTAAACGCGTCCACATGCTATTAACAAAACAAGATAAAAAGCCTCAGTGTTCCGACTCTAATGCAAAGTATATTGAGCAATCAGCTATTAGCAAAAATAAGTAAAGTGACAGTTATTATAGTATTTTCGAATAATCCCAAGAAGGGGCTTCGCATCGCGAAGCCCCTTCTTGGGAAACAGACTGGCAGCCTGCGCTACATCAGATAAAGCGGCTGTAATTCGTTTCTACTTTTACAGACGTTCTAAGAGCAATTCCAGTATCTTTTTAGTGCTCTTGGGGATGACGGTGCCGGGGCCGAAGATGGCGCTGGCGCCGTTTTTCAGGAGGAAGTCGTAGTCTTGCGCCGGTATAACGCCGCCGCAGATGACCAGAATGTCTTCACGGCCGCGTTTTTTGAGCTCGGCTACGAGTTGCGGGAGGAGGGTTTTGTGGCCTGCGGCGAGGCTGCTCATCGCTACGACGTGGACGTCGTTTTCGACGGCTTGCTGGGCGGTTTCCGCCGGGGTTTGGAAGAGCGCGCCGATATCCACGTCGAAGCCGAGGTCGGCCATTGCGGTGGCGACAACCTTGGCACCGCGGTCGTGGCCGTCCTGGCCGAGTTTGGCGACGAGGATGCGGGGGCGGCGGCCTTCCTTTTCTTCGAATTTTTTGACGAGTGTGCGGACTTCGTTGATGATGGGTTCGTCTCCGTAGGCCATGCGATAAACTCCTGATATGCTGCGGATTGTGGCTTGGTAGCGTCCGAATTTCGATTCGAGCGCGGAACTGATTTCTCCAAGTGTGGCGCGGGCTTTGGCGGCCTCGACCGCGAGTTCGAGGAGATTGCCTTTGCCAGTGGCGGCGCACTCGGTGAGGGCGTCGAGGGTGGCTTGGGTCTTGGCGTTGTCGCGGGCGGCCTTGAGTTCGTTGAGGCGCTTGATTTGCGACTCGCGGACGGCGGTGTTGTCAACTTCGAGGATTTCGAGGGCGTCCTCTTTTTCCATGCGGTATTTGTTGAGGCCGACGATGGTTTCCTTGCCGGAGTCGATCTTGGCCTGGCGGCGGGCGGCGGCTTCCTCAATGCGGAGCTTGGGAAGGCCGGCTTCGATGGCCTTGGTCATGCCGCCCATGGACTCGACTTCCTCGATGTGCTTCCAGGCTTTTTCGGTGATTTCGCGGGTGAGGGCCTCGACGTAGTAGGAGCCGGCGAAGGGATCGACGACGTTGCAGATGCCGGACTCGTTTTGGAGGAAGAGCTGGGTGTTGCGGGCGATGCGCGCGGAGAAGTCGGTCGGGAGGGCGATGGCCTCGTCGAGCGCATTGGTGTGGAGGGATTGCGTGTGGCCGAGCGTGGAGGCGAGGGCTTCCAGGCAGGTGCGGGCGACGTTGTTGAAGGGGTCCTGCTCGGTGAGCGACCAGCCGGAGGTTTGCGAGTGGGTGCGCAGGGCGCGGGACTTGTTGTTCTTGGGGCCAAATTGCGAGGTGATGCGGTCCCAGAGGGTGCGGGCGGCGCGCATTTTGGCGATTTCCATGAAGAAGTTTTTGCCAATGGCCCAGAAGAAGGAAAGGCGGGGCGCGAAGGCGTCCACGGGGATGCCGGCCTTGACGCCGGTGCGGATGTATTCGAGTCCGTCGGCGAGGGTGTAGGCGAGCTCGAGGTCGTTGGTGGCGCCGGCCTCCTGCATGTGGTAGCCGGAGATGGAGATGGAGTTGAACTTGGGCATGTTCTTCGAGGTGTATTCGAAGATGTCCGCAATGATCTTCATCGAGGGCGTGGGCGGGTAGATGTAGGTGTTGCGCACCATGAATTCCTTGAGGATGTCGTTCTGGATGGTGCCGGAGAGTTGCTCAAGTTTGACGCCTTGCTCGAGGGCGGCGCAGATGTAGAAGGCCATCACGGGGAGGACGGCGCCGTTCATGGTCATGGAGACGGAGACTTTGTCGAGCGGGATGCCGCCGAAGAGGGTCTGCATGTCGAGGACGGAATCGATGGCGACGCCGGCCTTGCCGACATCACCGACAACGCGGGGGTGGTCGGAGTCGTAGCCGCGGTGGGTGGCGAGGTCGAAGGCGACGGAGAGGCCTTGCTGGCCGGCGGCGATATTGCGGCGGTAGAAGGCGTTGGATTCCTCGGCGGTGGAGAAGCCGGCGTATTGGCGCACGGTCCAGGGGCGCGCGACATACATGGTCGAGTAGGGCCCGCGCGTGAAGGGCGCGTGGCCGGGCATGGTGTCGAGGGTGGAGCAGCCGGCGAGGTCGGCGGCGGTGTAGTTGGCCTTGACGGGGATTTGCTCGTCGGTGAGTTCGACGGTTTCGGTGGCGGGCGCGCCGTTCGCCGTGTCGAGCTTGATGTCGTCGTAAGCGAGTTTGGTGAAATCAGGTGTGGTGGTTGTGCTCATTTTTTGAAAGTGGTGAGTGTGTAAGATGAAGTGTGAAACAACGGGACCCATTGGCCGAATATGGCCGATAGGTCCGATGCTTTTGTGTAATTACGCGCCGATTGTTTTTTGGATGTTGGCGAGCAGGCCGCGGACGTTGGCGCGGACGTGGATGAAGTCGTCGAAGCCGGCGGCTTTGTAGGTCGCTGCGAGGGTTTCGTCGGCGGGCATGCCGGCGAGGATGACTTGGATTTCCGGCTTGGCGGCCTTGACCGCCTTGGCGAAGGCGGGGGCGAGCTCGGGATAGGTGGCGTCGGTCGAGCAGAGGACCGCGACGGGAGCGCCGGAGGCGACCGCAGCCTTGGCGGCGTCCTCGGCGGTTTCGTAGGCGTCCTTGGCGATCATCTCGAAGCCGCCCGTGCTGAAGAAACCGGCGGTGAAGTCGGCGCGGGCCTTGTGCTGGAGAACGGGGCCCATTTTCGCGACGAAGATTTTCGGGCGGGCGCCGTTTTTCTTGGCGTAGGAGTCGGCCGCGGCGCGGAGGGCTTCGTAGCCTTCGGAGCCGCGAACGAGCGCGACGGGCGTGACGCCGGTTTCGGGTTTCGCATCCGGGTGAGTGGCGGCGAAGAGCTGGCCGATGGTCGCGCCTTGGGCGGCGGCCTGGATGCACGCGGCGGCGGAATCGGCGGCGACGTCGGGACTGACGGCGTTGACGATCTTGGTGGTGACGGCGAGCTTGATGCTCATCGTGGCCGGGCGGCGTTTCTTAACCTCGGCGGCGCGGGCGGCGACGAACTCGGGCGTGGCGAGCGGGCGGGCGACGGGGTCCTTTTCCTTGAGATTGGGGAAGAGGTTGGTGCCGACGAGGCCCATGCGGCGCTTGTCGAGGGAGTCGGATTTTGCCTTCGCGGTGTCGGCGACGGCGGTTTGGAGCGAGCCGGAGCGGAGGGCGGCGGTGAAGCCGCCTTGTTTCTCGATATCCTGGAACGCGGCCCAAGCTTTGCGGGCGAGTTCGTCGGTGAGTTTTTCGATGTAGAAGGAGCCGCCGGAGGGATCGTTGGGGGCGGTGACGTGGAACTCCTCGGCGAGGAGCGTGTGGATGTTGCGCGAGATGCGGCGCGAGAAATCGTCGGGCGAGCCCATGACTTCGTCGTAGGGGGCGATGTGGAGCGAATCGACGCCGCCGAGCACCGCGGAGAGCGCCTCGGTGGTGACGCGAAGCATGTTCACGTTGATGTCGAGCTTGGTCTTGTTCCAGCGGCCGGTGCGGGCGTGGACTTTCGGCGAAGTCTTGATCGCGTAGGCGGCTGCGACGCGCGCCCAGAGGAGGCGGAAGGCGCGGAACTTCGCGATTTCCATGAAGAATTGAGGGCCGATGGCGAAGTTGACGCGGAGGTGCGCGGCAACTTGCTCGGCGGTGAGGCCGCGTTTGCCGAGCTCGCGGATGTATTCAACTGTGGCGGCGATGGTGTAGGCGAGGTCCTGCACGGCGTTGCCGCCGGCGTTGAGCCAGAGGGCGGAGTCCACGCCGACGGTCGAGAGGCCGGGGGCGTTTTTCGAGGCCCAGAGCGTCCATTGGGCGAGGTCGTTTTGGAGCGAGTCGAGCGAGTCGGGAAGCGCGCCGCGGGCGGCGAGTTCGCCGAGGGGATCGGCGGTGACGGAGCCGTTGATCTTGGAGGCGTCGACGCCGCGCTGTTTCGCGAGGGCGAGGAGGAGCGAGGCGACGGGGAGCGCGGTCGCGCCGGCGTTGATGTGCACGGGGACGGCGGTGAGCTCGACGTTGTTGAGCGCGGCGGCGAGGTCGGAGAGGTCGCTCACGGAGAGGCCGCAGCAGCCGACTTCGGCGGCGGGCGCGGCGTCGGCGTCCTTGGCGGCGCGGGTGGCGCAGTCGAGCGAGATGGAGACGGCGTTCTGGCCGCGGTTCAGGTCGGCGAGGAGCGCGGCGTTAAAATCGGCGGGGGCGGCGAGGGCGATTTCCTGGGCGAATTCCCAAGGCGTCTTGAAGTAGCCCTTGTCGAGCGAGCCGCGCGCGGCGGAGGCGTCCTGCGCGGGGAGCGCCGCGGTGTCGAGGCGCGTGTAAAGCGGCTGGAGCGCAATGCCTTCGGGCGTCTTGGTGACGAGTTTTTTCTCGAAGGGCACGCCCTTGAGTTCGGTTTCGACGGTCTTGCGCCATTCGGCGTAGGCGGCGCGCAGGCCGTCGAGGGATTCGGGAGTATTGGTTTCGTTGGTTGTGCTGCTCATGTGTGGAAAAGTGACGGGTGAATGGGCGGCCGTTACAGATGCTGAGAGTTGCAATGGCCGGAAGAAAAGGGAGGAAGTTATTAAAAAATCAGATAAATAACAGCTAAAAATAAATGCCCTGTGTCGCTGAAAAGTCGCCGAAAAATGGCATCGGATGCGCGGCCGAACGCCGATGTTGAGCACGCGGCTGGTCGCCTCCCAAAACATGACACGCCAAAACGTGCGCCTTTCCGCATGAAACAAAAATGTGCGCTCCAAGCCATTTTGGCCACATCTACGAGTCTGCGAGTGGCCTGACATTGCACGGATTAATCACGGATTCGTCGCGACTCACCCAATTCAAAGACAAATTTAATCGCGAATGGACGCCAATGAACACGAATCGAATAAAACCAATCTGCTTCACATCATCTCTTTTCTGAATTCGCGTCTATTCGCGTCCATTCGCGGTTAAAAAATCTGACTTCGCGGCAAGGCCGCCCCGCCTTGATTTCCCCTCCCCTGCCCCGCACAGGCGCCGCGCGTCGCAAAAAAGTTAAAAGCCACGGAGAAATGCACTATTAGATTTCGCAATACTTTGGCGCGGAACAGGCGGGGGAGCCCCGGGAACGCGGGCATCCTGCCCGCAGGTTTGGAGGTTTGTGCGGCGCGCCATCTTGCGGGCGGGACGCCCGCGCTCCCGGGCGCAAGCGCGCTCTATCTTGCCCTGCAAAATTTTAAGATGCGCCCACGGAAGGGCATCAGTTAAACTTTATGTTTACAAGGCGGCGAAACATATCATCTTATTGAACCTTTCCTACCATGATTACGAACATCGACCACTTGGGAATCGCAGTCACATCCATCGACGCCGCACTGGGCTATTATGAAAAAGTCCTCGGCCTCAAATGCACGCATCGCGAGGAAGTCGCCTCGCAAAAAGTGCGCACCGCATTCATCCCATGCGGCCAGGTCAATATCGAGCTCCTCGAGCCCACCTCGCCGGACAGCCCGATCGCGAAGTTTCTCGAAAAGAATCCCCACGGCGGCATCCACCATATCGCCTACGCCACCGACGACATCACCAGCCAGCTCGCGCAGGCCAGCGGCGCCGGCGCGCGGCTCATCAACGAAACACCCGTCGAAGGCGCGCACGAAAAACTCGTCGCCTTCCTCCATCCGAAATCAACCTTCGGCGTGCTCACCGAATTCTGCATGAGCAAACCCGGCGCGCAGCACTGAGGACCGTCCCTCCAACCTTCAAACCTAATTTTTCACCATGGCAATATCCCCTAAACTGCTCGAAGAGCTCGCTGAAAAACGCAAAATCGCCCTCTCGGGCGGCGGCCCGGAAAAACTCGAGGCCCGCAAGAAAAAAGGCCTTCACACGGCTCGCGAACGCCTCACCTCGTTCTTTGACGGCGGCCAGTTCCTCGAACTCGGCCTCCACGTCGAACACTCCTGCCACGACTTCGGCATGGCCGACAAGCACATGGCCGCGGACGGCGTCATCACCGCCATCGGCTACGTTGACGGCCGCCCCATCGCCGCGTTCGCGCAAGACTTCACCGTCGGCGGCGGCGCCGTGGGCCGCATGCACGCCAAGAAAATCTGCGACCTGCTCGACTACGCCAAGCAATCCGGCATGCCCGTCGTCGGCATCAACGACTCCGGCGGAGCCCGCATTCAGGAAGGCGACGAGGCGCTCTCCGGCTACGGCCAGATCTTCTTCCGCAACACCCTCCTCTCCGGTGTCGTGCCGCAAATCTCCGTGATCGCCGGCCCCTGCGCGGGCGGCGCGGCCTACTCGCCCGCCCTCACCGACTTCATCATCATGGCGAAAAACGGCGCGCAAATGTTCATCTGCGGCCCCGAAGTCATCAAGGCCGCCACCGGCGCGACCGTCACCATGGACGACGTCGGCAGTGCCGTCACCCACGCCTCCATTTCCGGCAACATCCACTTCATCGCCGACAGCGGCGTTGAGGCCATGCAGATCGCCAAGAAACTCCACTCATTCCTCCCCTCGAACAACGTCATGGACCCGCCGCACAACCTGAACGTGCCGCTCGACATGACACCCGACCCCGTTCTCAACGAGATCATGCCCTCGAACGGCAAGGAAGGCTTCGACGTCAAGAAAATCATCGAAAGGCTCGTGGACAACGCCGACTTCCTCGAAGTGCAGCGCGACTTCGCCCGCAACATGGTCGTCGGCTTCGGTCGCATCCAGGGCATCGTCGTCGGCATCATCGCCAACCAGCCCAACTTCAAGGCCGGCACCATCGACATCGACGCCTCGGACAAGGCGGCCCGCTTCATCCGCTTCTGCAACGTCTTCAACATCCCCCTGCTCACCCTCGTTGACACCGGCGGCTTCCTCCCCGGCATCCAGCAGGAACGCGGCGGCATCATCCGCCACGGCGCGAAGATGCTCTTCGCCTACTCCGCCGCCACCGTGCCGAAAATCACCGTCATCATGCGCAAAGCCTACGGCGGCGCCTACCTCGCCATGTGCCCCAAGGACCTCGGCGCGGACATGGTCTTCGCCTGGCCCACCGCCGAAATCGCGGTCATGGGCGCGGCCGGCGCGGCCAACATCCTCTTCAAGAGGGAAATCTCCGCCGCACCCGACCCGAAAGCCAAGGCCGCCGAGCTCGCCGCCGAATACCAGTCCAAGTTCGCCGCGCCCTACCGCGCCGCCAGCAAAGCCTTCATCACCGACGTCATCGAACCCTCGGAGACGCGCGGCAAAGTCGCCATGGCCCTGCGCGCCACGCTCAGCAAACGCGAAACCCGCCCGCCCAAGAAGCACGGCAACATTCCGCTCTAAAAACGGACGGACCACCGCATAATCACGTCACCCGCTCGTAACAACCCGCCGTCCGCGGCCACGCGCAACGAACGGCGGGTCTCCAAAACGAATACATGACCAACACACTTATCCTGCTCGCACAAACCGCAGCGCCCGAGGACGCAGTCCTGTTCGGAAACAAATGGATCGCCCTCGCGGTAATCCTATCCGGCGTGGCAATCTTCATCGCGCTCATCGCCCTCTTCGGACGAATCCTCGCCGCCACGCACCCGGACGAAAAGAAAACCGCCGGCGCAAAGGCAAAACCCGCGGCCCCCGCGCCGCTCGTTGTCGAAGTGCCCAATGCCAGCACCGACACGCCCTCGCCCCAAATACTGGCGGTTATCGCAGCCTCGGTGGCCACCGTGTTCGGCCCCAAGGCGCGGATCGCCGGGGTGCAAACCGCAAAACCGCCCACCGTCGAGGCCCTCATGCAAATGTGGTCCCTCGAAGGCCGCCGGCAAATCTACACCTCGCACAACCCGCGAGGATAAAAAACTGGCCAAACGAAAAACACTCACACATCAACCAACAACCATTTAACCAAAACCAGAAAACTACATATGAAAAAGCTCCGCGTTACCGTAGAAGGCAAAGCATACGACGTCCTCGTCGAAATCATGGATGAAGGCGCCGCCGCACCCGCCGCCGCGGCACCCGTGCAAAGCGCCCCCATGTCCGCTCCCATCACAGCGCCCACGCCCGCGCCGGCCCCCAAGGCCGCACCCGCAGCCGGCGCAAGCGACATCGCCAGCCCCCTCGCCGGCAAAGTCGTCTCCATTGATGTCAAGGTCGGCCAGGACGTGGCCGAGGGCGCCCAAGTCGCCACCATTGAGGCCATGAAGATGAACACCTACATCTACGCCCCCAAGGCCGGCAAGATCGGCTCGATCCACGCCACTGTCGGCGACGGCATCGAGGAAGGCGCCATCATCATCAAATACGCCTGAGTCGCGCACCAAGCACACTTCAATTAACAAAGCCCGCCGGCTCAAAACCGGCGGGTTTTTTGACGCCCCGGAAACATAATGTGGCCCCCGAAAACCGCCCCCGTTCGCAAACGCATTATTTTCAGGCGGAAACACCGTCTTCCAAAACAATTGCAGTTATAAATTCTGCATTGCAATAAGCGGCGCATTAACTCTTTCTTCACAACTCTCTCCATCGCTCAACAGCGGACGGAAACCCAACAAGACAACCAAACTATGGAAACTTCCATGCATCCAAACGCCAAGGCCGCCAAGCGCAGCCTTTTGTCCACCCTCGCCCTCTCGCTCGCCCTCGTCGCCACGATCGGCACAGCACACGGGGCGGGCTTTGCAATTTACGAAACCGATGCACGCGGTTTCGCCATGGCCAACGCCAACGTCGGACGCAACGACGACGCCAGCGCGCTCTATTCCAATCCCGCCGCAATCACCCAGCTCCCCGGCTTCCAAATCAAAGCCGGCCTGAGCTTCATCATGCCTGACATTGATGTTTCGACAAAGGGATCCATCGACGGCACGTATCTGAACACTGAGTGGAGGAAAACACCGATGAATTCCTACACCGCGGTCATCCCTAACCTCTACGGCACCTATCGCATCAATGACAACATGGCCGTCGGCATGGGCATCTTCGTCCCCTACGGACTAAAGAGCGATTTCCCAGAGTTTGCGAATGCATGGCCTGGTGCTTACAACAACTACTACACGGAAATCGAAACCGTCGAGATGGCGCCGACCTTCGCCTACCGCCTCGTTCACGACCAACCTTGGGCCAAGAGCCTCTCGGTCGCCGTCGGCCTCGCGATTCTCAGGACTGATATCACGATCAAACGCCAAGTTAATTTGGCCTTGATGGAAGAGGATACTGCCTATGGCAGCCATTATTCTCCCCTCATCCTTGAGGGCGACGATTGGGAATTCGGCTACAACTTCGCAATCCAGTATGAAGTGAATGACAACCTTGCGTTCGGTATTGTTTATCGCTCCGGATTCGACACCAAAATTACCGGTGCAAGCGCCCGTATTCTTCCCAACAATCAAGCCGGTTATGCCGGACGTTCCGGTGGCAAGGCATGGGGCAAAATCGACCTGCCCGACTCTTGGTCCTTCGGCGTCAACTACTCGCCCGTCGCTCCGCTTAACATCGGTTTCCAGGCCCTCCGCACAAACTGGGGCTCCTACGACGAACTCAAGATTCAAGCATTCCCGGGTGAGCCAGGCAAAGTGGGTGAAGTCACAACCTCGGAAAAACACTGGAAAGACGTCTGGCGCTACAGCCTCGGTGCTGAATACCAACTCAACAACGCTCTCGCCCTGCGCGCTGGTTTCGTGATCGATAAAGACCCGGTGAATACCAAGTATGCCGACTACATGGTTCCCTCCAACGACCGCCAAATCTTCAGCACCGGTCTCGGTTGGCGAATCAGCAAGGCGGTCACCCTCGATTTCGCCTACGGCTACATCAAGATCAAGGAGAGCACCTTTAATGCGCGTCCGCGCGAAGGCGTCCTCGAAACTAAGGTTCACACCGGCCATGCGCACATCTTTTCCGCCAGCATAGCCTGCCGCTTCTGATAAAAATCAGAACAGGAAAACAATCTCCGCCAAAGCGCGACGCCCTCAAAAGCGTCGCGCTTTTTCTTTTTTTCAAAACACCGCTTGCACTTTTTTCGACCGCCATTAATACGTTCACGGCAACCATGAATCAGGCCGCCAACATATCAACCAACACGATCGACGCCGACTTCTATCTGGCCGCCGACGACTTCTTCAAATCCAACCGTCCGGTTGCGCTTACCTTCGACGACGTCTCACTCGCCACGCGCTACTCCCAAATCCTCCCCCGCGACACCGACCTCGCCACCAGCCTCTCGGACACCCTCCGGCTGCAAATCCCCATCATCTCGTCCGACATGGACACCGTCACCGAGTCGCGCATGGCCATCGCCATGGCTCTCAACGGCGGCATGGGCCTCATCCACTACAACATGACGCCAAAGGACCAGGTCCGCGAAGTCGCCCGCGTCAAGCGCCACATCCACGGCTTCCTGCAGGACCCCATCACCATCCGCCCCGACATGCTCATCGGCGACCTCCTCGCCCGCATCGAACAAAAGACATTCTCCTTCTCCACCTTCCCCGTCACCGACGAAAACGGCGTCCTCCTCGGCCTCGTCTCCGGCAACGTTGTCAAGGAACGCTACAAGACGAAAAAAATCGCCGACGTCATGACCCCGCGCGCCGACCTCATCACCGAGCACCTCAACGCCGTCACCAAGGATCCCATCAAGGCGGCGGACACCTTTTTCAACCAGCACATAGGCATCAACAAAATGCTCGTCGTCGATGACGCCGGCAAACTCCGCGGCATGGTCACCAGCCGCGACGTTGAAAGCATCACCAACGAGGCCAAGTCGCAGCGCAAACCCGCCCGCGACGCCAATTTCCGCCTCGTCGTCGGCGCCGCCATCGGCCCCGTCCGCAACCCCGACGGCTCGCTCGACCGCGAAAAAATCGTCTCGCACGTCTCCGCGCTGGTCGCCGAAAACGTCGACGTCGTCGCCATCTCCACCGCGCACGGCCACACCGCCGGCGTGGGCGACATGGTCAAGCTCGTCCGCGACGCCTTCCCCGAGCTCACCATCATCGCGGGCAACGTCACCAGCGCCTCCGGCGTGGAATACCTCGCCGACTGCGGCGCAAACGCCATCAAGGTTGGCCAGGGTCCAGGCTCCATCTGCACCACGCGCATCGTCGCCGGAATCGGCATCCCGCAGCTCACCGCGCTCTACACCGCCTCGAAGGGCGCCGCCGCCAAGGGCGTGCGCATCATCGCCGACGGCGGCATCACCAAGTCCGGCGACATCGTCAAGGCGCTCACCCTCGCCGACAGCGTCATCCTCGGCGGACTGCTCGCCGGCTGCCGCGAAGCCCCGGGCGAAATCATGGAAATCAACGGCAAGTTCTACAAACAATACCGCGGCATGGGCACGCTCGCCGCGATGAAAGCCGGCAGCGCGGCCCGTTACGGCCACGACAAAAACGACACCGCGCGCAAACTCACCGCCGAGGGCATTGAGGCGCTCAAGGAAGTTTCCGGCTCGACGGACGACGTCCTCGGCAACCTCATTGGCGGCATCCAAAGCGGCATGGGATATCTCGGGGCCAAAAGCCTCCCCGAGCTGCGCGCCAACGCCCGCTACATGCGCGTGAGCCCGGCAGGCCAAAAAGAAGCCTCCCCCCACGACGTGATCGAAGTCTCCACGCGCAAGCAGTGAGGCGGCTATTGGTCACGGTTCGGAGTTTTTCGGTTTGCTCGGTCGCATTTTGAGGCAGGGCAAACCGTCCCGGTGAGTCGCAACATCCCCGGCTCACCGGGACGGTTCGCCCTACCAAAAGGTATTTCCTCGCGACAATTTAAACCGAAACAACGCCAATGGCGAAATGTGCGGTGCCGTTATACTGCGCATTAGGCGGAAGGCGGCGGACTGTCTGGCGGGGATTGGTTTTGCCCAATGTAATTTTGGGTCACGCGGTAAAGGAGCAAGGCTATCCATGTCAGCATAAAGAGCATTGCGATGTCGCCAACAAGAAGCCCTGGATCCAGCCAATATAAGCGGGGAACTAATATAAAAAGACCAATAACGCTCACCATCATCGGGAAAAATATCAGCCATACGGCCAACACCGTAAACAGTTTGGTGTGTTTGCCGAATGCCGCCTCCCGCAACAGAAAGCCTTCCGCAAAGATGCGCTCAAATGGCGCAATTGCGGCAGTGGCGCTTATAGGGGCGCCACATGCAACGCAGAAATTGGCATGCGGAGCGTTGTGCTGGTGGCAACAGGGGCAAATCATCCACTCCAGATCATTCTCGATCTCAGAATCCCGAGCAGCCACGTCTTCGATGCGGACGTTGTTGCTGGCATCGGAATTTTGCATCGGGGTATTTATGGAAATGATTGCGGGCTGCCTAACTCTTCACCGCTTTCGCCGCGGCGGCGATTGTCGCCTTCGCCTCCGGCGTGCGGCGGCAGACCACGCTGAGCATGTGCACGAGTTTTTCCAGGGATTCGCGGCTCGGGTTGCCGAGCAGCGCCGCCTGTATCCAGTTGTGGTTTAGCAAATATTGGCTGCGGTAGCTGAGCCAGAAACCGCGCATTTCAAGTTCCTCGCCGAGCTCGGCGGCGGACATTTCCTTGACCGGCAGGATCGTCATGATGCCGGGGCTGGCGACGTCCTCGGACGCGGCAAGCTGGAAACCGAGACTCTGGAGTTGTTCGCGGAGCCATTTGGCGTTGTCGGCGATTTGTTGCATGCGCTCGGGCGTGGCTTGCTGCACGGCGATGTCGAGCGCGGCGACGAGGTTTGTGGAATGGGTGTGGGGCACGCTTTGGTTTTCGAACCAGTGGCCGAGATCGAGATAGCCGGGGAAGCGGTCGGGGTGCGGCTCGGGTTTGTAATTGTGAAACACCATCGCGATGCCGGGGAAGCTGCCGAGCCCCTTGCCGGAGGCGCAAGTGGCGAGATACATGCCATGAAGATCGACGGGCATGGCGCCGATGGAGCTGATGCAGTCGGCGCAGAGATGAAGGTTAAGGCGGTCGGCGAGTTTTTTGAGCTCGTCCAGCGGGTTCATGATGCCGGTGGACGTTTCGTGATGGACAAACCATATCCAGCCGCCGGCGGGGAGGCGCTCGGCGAGGCGGGTGACCTCGGCCATGTCGAAGGTGTGCCCCCAGGGGAGCTGGAGCCAGTCGTAGCGGAGTCCGGCGTTGCGGGCGTTGCCTGCGAGGCGTTCGCCGAATTCGCCGTTGGAGAGGATGAGGCCGGTGGTGCCGAGAAGGGCGAGCTGATTGGCGACAGTGGCGTTGGCGATGGTGCCGGAGCCGAGCATAATCTGGACATCGGCCGCGCCGGTGAGCTTGCAGAGGCGCGCGCGGATGTCGGCCATGCGGGTGATGAACAGCTTGCTGCGGTGCGAGATGGCGGGGCCGGAGAGCGCCTGGCGAACCTCGGAGGAGGTGGGGACGGGGCCGGGAAGGAAGTTGAGGACGTGCTGCTCGGGGCGGGGCCCTCGACAAAGGAGCTGCGGAGCACGGTGCTTTTTTCAAGGGTGCGGCCGAAGTTTTCCAGCGTCAGATACATGGGCTGGTATTGCGCCTGCTCGGAGCCGACGAGGGGGCCGAAGGGGACGAAGCCGAGATGCCGGTAGAGCTTCAACTGGCGCGTGGTGGCGGAAATGATGCAGATGTCGTAGCCGTTGTGGAGGCAGTGGCGCACGGCGTGCTCGAAGAGCTTTGGGAAGACGACGGTTTTGCGCGCATCGGGCTCGACGGCGAGCAGGCGCACTTCGCAGGCGGAACGGCCGGTGGGCAGGTATGCGTCGAGATTGGCGAGCTTGCTGTCGATGGAAAAGGGGCGCGTGCCGCGAATGGCGAGCATTCCCATGAGGCGGCGATCCTGCAGGCAAATGATGTAGGTGTTTTCAGCGTGAAAACGATCCACGAGGCGCTCGTCGGTGTTCGGGGCGTGCTGGGGGATTTCCTCGACGAAGGTGCGGTAATTGAGGCGGTGGATTTGCTCAATTTCCCAATCTTCGGTCGCGATTTTGTAAATATATTCAGTTTGGTCGTTTTTGTCGGCCATGGTGGTAAGAAAGTGTGGCAATAAAAGGGAAAGTGCGCGGGGTGGAAAGGGGAAAAACAAAGCGCTCTCACCGGAGGATGCGCGTAAAAGTGTTACCGGAAGGACTGCCAACCGTCCCACCCGCCGTTCCGGTCACGCTTTTTTTCCGAGCACGGCAAGAATGTTTGCGCGATGGGAAATCCAGAGTGTGAGGATCATTGCCGCGCAAATGAGCGTGGAAGCGGGATCACGCCAGAGCCACCAGGCAATCACGGGAAAAAGCGCATGCGTGACGAGCCACGAAACCGAAAAGGAGCGGCGGAAAACCGGCTTGAGCGCGAGCGCGAGCACGATGCAAATCGCGGCGGGAATAAAACCCTGCCCGCCCGCCAGAGGACACCATGCGCCGTAAAAAGTGGCCACGCCCTTGCCTCCGCGAAAGCCGAGCCAGACCGGCCAGATGTGCCCTGCGACAACGGCGTAGGCCGCGGCGCACCGCCATGCAGGGGGCGAGTCGGCCATGAAATAACTCGCGGCAAGCGCGACAAGGAAACCCTTGAGTATGTCGATGAGGACAACGGTATAAAAACCGCGCTTACCGAGAACGCGACCGGCGTTGGTGGCCCCGGTCGCCCCGCTGCCGATTTCGCGAATGTCGACTCCGCCGCGCTTTCTGGCCAGCCAATACCCGGGCGACAGCCCACCGATAAGATAGGCTGCGACAATAAACGCGATGTTCGACCAGGCGGGCATGACGGCGGTTAGGATGTTTTCAGTATGCAAAAAAATTAGGGCGCGGAAGGCGCGGCTCGCAAGCACACACATGCGCGCCATGCCATCCGGCAAATTTATTTGGCGTTGCGAATTATCCAAAATCAAAACACTTCACCGCGATGGCGAATCGCATCATGAACACGATCAAACGCACGCTCCCCATGGTATTCATTCCCGCAGCAGTCCTGGCCCTTGCCTCCCAACCCGACACCCTGGGCGCGCCCGAAATCAATCCCGATTCGTCGGCCACGTTTCGACTCCGCGCGCCCGACGCGCGCACGGTCGAACTGCGCTGCGAAGGCATTCCCTATACCGCGCTCGCCAAGGGCGACGACGGCGTGTGGACATTCACAACCGCGCCCCTCGCGCCCGACATTTACGCCTACTCCCTTCTCGTCGATGGCGTGCGGGTTACCGACCCCGCAAATCCGCACCTCAAATACAACCTCATAAACAACTCCAGCGAGCTCATCGTGCCGAGCCCCGCCGACGCGCCCCCGAAGGCATGGGAGCGCACCGACGCGCCGCGAGGCGCGCTGCACCGCCACTCCTTCAAGACCAAGGTCTCCGGCGACGACCGGGACTTCATCGTTTACACCCCGCCCGGCTACGATCCCGCCGACGCCTCCGCGCGTTATCCCGTTTTGTATTTGCTGCACGGATACAGCGACGACGCCACCGCATGGACAACCGCGGGCCGCGCCGACATCATTCTCGACAACCTCATCGCCGCCGGAAAAGCGCGCCCCATGATCGTCGTCATGCCGCTCGGCTACGGCACGATGGAAGTCGTCCGCGCCGGCTGGCAGGGCATGCGCGCCAAGCCCGGCCTGTGGGAGCAAAACATCCGCGACTTCACGCCGATCCTTCTCGACGAGGTGCTTCCGCGGGTCGAGGCCGCCTACCGCGTGTCACCCGCGCGCGAGGATCGCGCCATCGCCGGCCTCTCGATGGGCGGCGCCGAGTCGCTCAACATCGGCCTTAACCATATCGACAAATTCGCGTGGATCGGCGCATTCAGCTCCGGCGGCCTGCCCGGGGACCTCGACGCGGCGTATCCACATTTCAACGACACCACCGCGAAACAAATTCGCCTTCTCTGGCTCGCCTGCGGCAACACGGACCAACTCCTCACCGCAAACGACCAGGCCGTGAGCTGGCTGAAAGACAAGGCGCCCGACGCCCCGCTCTATTACGTCGTCACCGACCTCGGCCACACCTTCCGCAACTGGCGCCGTTACCTCGCCGAGTTCGCGCCGATGCTCTTCAATAAATGAAAAAGGTTTTTTTATCAACGCCCGGCCAAGGTGGCACAGACATTCCTGCCTGTGCGGGAAGGGGCGCGCGAGCCACGGCACGGATAAGAATGCCTGTGTCACCCTGGCAACGAAACATCGGCGTTCGCTTGTGCGTCGCCGTGTTTTTTCTGCTCCCCGCGCTCCGCGCCATCGACTGGGAGCGCACCGAAATCGAGCAGCGCGCCGAAATCGGCGAGACGCTCCCTCCCTATGAGTTCACCTTCAAAAATTCAGGGACGGCACCCGTCAGCATCACAAACGCCCGCGCCGGGTGCGGCTGCCTCGCACCCGTGATCGACAGGGAAACACTCGCGCCCGGCGAAACGGGCAAGGTGCTCGTCAAGTTTGACCGCACCGGACTCGTCGGCGAAGTCGCGCGCACCATCACGATCACGACCGACGAATCGCGCAACAACACCTACGAACTCACGCTCCGCGCCAATCTTCCCGAACCGCTCACCATCGCGCCGCGACTCGTTTTTTGGAAAAGCGAAAATTCCGCCTCCACAAAATCCATCGACATAAAAATCAACTTCGCCACGCCCGTTGAAATCACGGACGCGACATGCAACCGCGACAACTTCGACCTCGCGCTTGTCGCGCTCGAACCCGGACGCCACTACCGGCTCGACATCACGCCGCGAGACATCGCCACGCCGCGCCTCGCCGTCATCACCCTGAAACCCGCCGCGCCGCTTCCCGCCGGAACGACGCTCACCGCCTATGCGCAAGTCCGCTAAAAATCAATTTGGCAGGACGGGGCATCGGCTCAGACGGAGGCTTCGCCCCACCCCATAGCTGATGCGTCCGCTCCTCCGTCAAGCCCTCATTCTCCTCGTGCTCGCCGCCATTCCGGCGCTGATTTCGGGGTTCATGCACCGCGAGCTTTTTGACGACCCGTCGCTCGCCGGCGACGAAACCACGTGGGCGCAAGTTTATGCATGGCAGCGCGAGGCCGGCGCGGCGACATCGCAGCCTCGCATTCTTCTCATCGACGCGCGCCCCTCGGAATCCCACGCGGCCTCGCACGCACCCGGAGCGCTGCCGCTCAACCCGGCGCATTGGGAGCAACAGCTCCCCGCAATCATCGAGGAGCTCGGGCGCGCCGCCGAAACGCGCGTTGTTGTTTATTGCGACGACGCGCTCTGCGACACCAGCCGCACCGTGGCCGAACGACTCCAGCGAGAACTCGCGCTCACAAACGTGTTTGTCCTGAAGGGAGGCTGGCGCGCGCGATGAACAACAACAATCCCAGCCCCGCCGGCATTGCAAACACGGTGCCCGCGCGCATCACCGCCTCGCTCACGCTTCTCATCATCGCGGGCGTTTTTCTTTACGCGGGCGTGTCGAAAGTCAGCGATCCCGCCGCCTTCGCGCACGCCATCGAACTGTATCGCGTCGTGCCGCGCACGCTCGCCGTCATCACGGCGCTCTGGCTGCCGTGGATCGAAATCGGCTGCGCGTGCGCGATTTTTATTCGCGGCTTGCGCGGCGGCGCGCTCGCGATCCTCACCGCGTGCAGCGTCGTCTTCACCGCGATGATTGTCAGCGCCCTGGCACGCGGCCTCGATATTTCCTGCGGCTGTTTTGGCGATGGCGACACCGGACGCGCCGCGCTGCTCGTCAGCCTCGCGCGCGCCGCGATTCTGGCCTTTGTTTGCGGAGCAATGTTTCTCCGCCATGCGGCACAAACGGCCAAACCCGCGTAGAGTTTTAGGTAGGGCGAACATTCCCGGCTCACCGGGACGGTTCGCCCTACCTAATGCGTTTTTTTCGCCGTGCTACGGGAGCCAGGGGAATTTGCGGGCGTCGGGTTTGCGCTTTTCGCGCTGGGCGCTGTGAAACTCCTTGGCCTCGTCGGTCATGTAGTAGAGCAGCGTGGCGTTGCCGGCGAGCTCCTGGATTCCGCTCTGGCCGTCCACGTCGGCATTGAACGCGCTCTTGAGGCAGCGGATGGCGAGCGGACTGTGCGTGAGGATTTCACGCGCCCACTTCACGCCCTCGGCCTCGAGTTGCGCGACGGGAACGACCGCGTTGACAAGGCCCATGTCGAGCGCCTGCGCCGCGGTGTATTGACGGCAAAGATACCAGATTTCGCGCGCCTTTTTCTGGCCGACGATGCGCGCCAGATAACTCGATCCGAAGCCGCCGTCGAAACTGCCCATCTTCGGGCCGACTTGGGAAAAGACGCCGTTATCCGCCGAGATGGTGAGGTCGCACACGAGGTGCAGGACGTGACCGCCGCCGACGGCGTAACCGGCGACGAGCGCGATGACGACCTTGGGCATCGAGCGAATGAGTTTTTGCAAGTCGAGCACGTTGAGGCGCGGCACGCCGTCGTCGCCCACGTAGCCGGCATGGCCGCGCACACTTTGGTCGCCGCCCGCGCAAAACGCGTATTTGCCGTCGGTGTGCGGCCCTGCGCCGGTGAGGAGCACCACGCCGATCGACTGGTCCTCGCGCGCGTCGGCGAAGGCGTCATACATTTCAAACACCGTTTGAGGCCGAAAGGCGTTTCGCTTTTCGGGGCGGTTGATCGTGATTTTCGCAATGCCATCAGCCTTGTGATAAAGGATGTCGGCATAATTTTTAACGGGTTTCCAAGTGATGTCGGCGGTGCTCATTTGTATGAGAAAAAAAGAATATTGAAGCGCGCACAATGCAGTCCGCGGCGCGGCGCGTCAACGGTTGCGCGCCCGCCAAATCCGCTCATCGAACCAAGGAGATGCCAAAGCGGATTGTGTCGGTGCGTTTGTCGTAGTTGAGCAGGCTTTCGCCGTAGCCGTTCCAGTATTGAATCATGAAGTAGCCGGCGAAGTTTTTGAAAACGGCATCCAGCGGATAGGTGAGATCGACCTGCACCGCGCCCTTTTTGAGGCGCTGACCGGCGCGCATGTGAACGACCAGGTTGACGCTGTCGTTCTTGCCGAGAGTGACGGTGAGGTCGCCGTAACCGCGATAATCGTCGAGATCGGGATTGTCGCTCATGTCGCCGATGTATCCCCATATTCTCGGCATCAGGATCATCCGCCATCCGTCGAGGTTGCCAAAGGACACAAGCGCGCGCGCCGACACCTTGTTCATGCTGCGGGAAGCGTCGCCGTCGCGGCCGTTGGATTCGTGCCCAATCCCCGCCTGCCAGCCGAGCCAGTTAAAACCGCCGCCCTTTGTTTTTTCGGCGGGCATCATGTAGGCGCAAAACAACTCGGGCATGTAGCTCGTGTCGTAAAAGGGCGAGGAGTCGCCCTCGATGTCCCAAAGCGAGCGCTGCGTGTATGCAAAGCTCAGCCCCTTGAGCACGGGAAACTTTCGCGCCAGATACCCCTCGTCGGCGAGTATCCGATACATGAAGCTGAACTGAAATTTCGCGGCGGGATCATCGGGGCCGTAAATGAAATAAACCGGCTCGTAGGTGGAGAAGTTCTCAAGGAAACTGCGCTTGATTTTTTTGACCACGGGCGGCGGCTGCAGGCTGTCGAGCGGCGCGGAGTCGTCGGCATCGGAGGCCTGCGCGGAGGCGGGTTTTATTTCGATGGCCGCGCGCACGGACGGCGGCTCGCGCAACGTCAATATCCCCCGCCAACCGCGCCATTGGGAAGCGCGAGTGTGTAAGTGCAGGAGACAAATCCGCGCGTGGTGATGCGCTCGACGCCGCGAACATCCTTCGGGTGAATCTGGAGCGCGACAGGAATGGGCGCACCCTTAGCGACGGACAATTCGCCCTGAAGCGACGCGGGCGCCTCAAAATCCACCGCGTAATCGGCGGTATTAAGCGCAACCAGATTGACGTTAATCGTGTCGCCGGCACCCACGGCCCCGGACGGCGTGAGCAGGCTGAACACGATGGGCGACGGCTCATCAAGGGCGGGCGTGTTCGCCAGCACATCCGCGACGGCAGCAAACGCGATGCAGTGCACCGTGAGCAGTTTGGCGATTTGAGTGGCGATTTTCATTTTGGACAACGGAATGAGGCGCCCCGCCCGCGGGCAAGCCTTTGTCCGCGAATCACATTATTTTTAGCATGTTTTTGGTGGCGCAACGCATGGCGGGCGGCACCCGCGAGCAACACAGGAAACGGCAAACAAACGCGGGCGGCGATTTCCCTGCTTGATTTATTGGCGGGCACTTTGTGCTCTCATGAAAACGCCCATGCACCTGCTGCTCGCCAAAATCTGGATACACAAACCGCACCACTATATTTTTGAAATCGCGGATGGAATCGGCCTGCGCTGGTATGGGCTGGCGTATGTGCTCGGTTTTCTCGGCGGCGCGTGGTTGCTCACCCGCTACGCAAAGGCAACCCCGCCCCGCTCGCTGCTGCCCGCGGAAAAAGTGTGGGACTTGATCATCGCGCTGGTGCTCGGCGTGTTCATCGGCGCGCGACTGGGCTACTTTATTTTCTACAGGCCGGGCGACTTGGTGCAAAACCCGCTTGTGTTTTTCCGGGTGTGGGAGGGCGGCATGGCAAGCCATGGCGGATTTATCGGAGTCGTTCTCGCGCTCGTGTGGTTTGCGCGGCACAACAAAATCCCATTCCTGCACATCGGCGACCTGGTGGCCACGATCGCATCGCTCGGCCTGATGCTCGGGCGCATCGCCAATTACCTCAACGGCGAGCTTTGGGGCAAATTGACCGACGGCACATGGGGCGTGGTTTTCGCCGCCACCGACGGCGGCCCCCATCCGCGCCATCCATCGCAACTTTACGAAGCCGCGCTGGAGGGCGCGTTGCTGCTCGCGTTCGTGCAATGGCGGTTCTGGCGCACCGATGTCGCGCGCAAACAACCGGGGCGGCTCGGCGGCGAATTCCTCGCGCTGTATGCGGTGGCTCGCTGCGTTTGCGAATATTTCCGCGAACCCGACGCCGCGCTAATCTGGGGGCTGAGCCGCGGCACGTTTTATTCGATCTTCCTGTTCGCCGCCGGACTGGCGCTGGTTGTTTACGCGACGCGCAAGGCAAAAGAAATTCCGGCAAAAAAATCCAAGCGATAAATTTCATCAGTCAGAAAACGCCCCTTCTTGGACGGGCAAAAAAAGACCCCAAAACCCGTAGAAGTTTTTGAGGTCGAAAGTGGTGGCAAGACTCGGAATCGAACCGAGGACACGAGGATTTTCAGTCCTCTGCTCTACCAACTGAGCTATCTTGCCATTGCGCTTCCCGAAGGAAGAAGGGTGAACGGAAGCAAAAAATAACGAAGCCTCAAGACCAAAGTTGCCAATATCGCAAAATTGGGCGCGATTGTGACTGTCGGCGGAGACGCGAACGCCGGCGCAATATCCCGGTTTTTAGCGAACAGGAGCACCTTTTTCACTTTCTCTTGCGCCGCCCACAGGCCGTGGCATCCTGTTGCGCAGTTTCCGCATTTCGTCGTCCCCGCCCTCCCCCATGCCACCACATCCCGTATTATCCACAGAGATTTATGTCATCCCCCTGGAGACGGGCCGGTATATTATTTATGCGCCACTGCGGAAGGCGGCGTTTGTGGGCAATGCGCGCGTGGTGAACTTTCTCGCCGGATTGAAGGAGGGAAATTACGACGCGACCCTTGATGCCGACGGTTCCACGACCGAGTTTTTGCGCCGGTTGGAAATACTCGACGCGGGACCGGAGCAACAGCCCGAGGCCGTTTTTTCCGACACACACGACCCGGTCTCCCTCACGCTCTTTCTCACCACCGCGTGCAACCTCCGCTGCACCTATTGCTACGCGGCGGCCGGGGACGGCCCCGTGCGTTCCATGTCACTGGAAACGGCGTTGCGCGGGGTCGATTTTATTGTCCAGAACGCGTTAAAACGCCGGACGGGATTCATCGACATCAACTTCCACGGCGGCGGCGAGCCGACCCAAAATTGGCGCGTGCTCACCGGCGCGCACGACCACGCGCGACGCCTCGCCGACCAGCACGGGCTGAAACTCACATGCTACACGGCAACCAACGCCGTTTTTTCAGACAAGCAGCTCGACTGGATTGTAGCCCACCTGCAGGGCGCGAGCGTCTCGTTCGACGGGCTGCCCGAAGCGCACGACACGCACCGCATATCCGCCAACGGCAAGGGCTCCAGCGAACGCGTCATGCACACGCTGCGCCGTTTCGACGAGGCCGGATTCTCCTATGGAATCCGCATGACCGTCACCGCCGACATGATTGCGCGCCTGCCGGATTCCATTGAGTTTATCTGCTCGCGCTTCCGCCCCGGCCAGATCCAAGCCGAGCCGGCCTACCAGATCGGACGCTGGGCCGGCGCGCCCTCGGCGGAAACCGACGCGTTCATCGCCGCTTTTCGGGAGGCGCAGAGTCGCGCAAAAAAGCACGGCTGCGAAGTCACCTTTTCCGCCGCGCGCACGGGCACGCTGACGAATCACTTTTGCGGCGCCACGCAAGACCTCTTCGCGCTCACGCCCGACGGCACCGCCTCCGCCTGTTACGAGGTTTTTGACGAAGCCAATCCGCGCGCGAAAATCTTTCTTTATGGAAACGCGGACAGCGACGGCGCGTGGAAGTTTGACATGGAAAAGCTGGCGTTTTTGCGCAGTCACTCCGTGGACAAGCGCGATTATTGCGCGGGTTGTTTCGCGCGCTGGACATGCGGCGGCGACTGCCTGCACAAGGCGCTCACCGTGTGCGGCGACGACGGATTTTCCGGCACCGACCGCTGCAACATCATTCGCGAGCTGACCAAGGATCAAATCCTCGCGCGCATCGCCGAGGCCGGCGGCGTGTGCTGGCACGGCATGCCAGGCGACGACGAGGATGGAAACGCATGCCCCAACTGCAACGAAATGGAAACCAAGGAGACCACGTCATGAACCCCAACAGCGGCAACAAACCCGAATTTCAACTCGCGCGCGTCGGAGAGGGAGAGGAGTTGTATCAACAAACGGAAATCGTGATGATAAACAACGGGCCGGGAGGCGGCGTGATGAGTCGCCGCGGGTTTCTTGGCGCGGGCATCACGGCGGCGGCGGCTGTTGCGCTGCTGAATAAGTTCACCGTCGCGGCAAACGCAGCCAGAACGACCCAACCCAGGACAAGCTCAGTATTGGTCTCGCATATCGGCCACGTTCACACTGTTCGCATAAGTCACGATGGGAAATGGCTGGCATCGGGAAGCAGCGAGGGGATTATAAAATTATGGAGTCTCCCGGAGGGGGCGTTGATCAAGGTGTCGAAGAAAAACCGCAACCGGGTTACCACTGCCGACATAAGCCCCGACGGAAAACTTTTGGCCGCGGGAAGCCTTGACGGTGCCGTCGCACAATTATGGAGCCTGCCCAAGGTGGCGCTGAAGAAAAAACTGAAGGGCCACGCAAAGGGCATCCGTTCCGTTTGCATAAGCCCCGACTCAAAACTGCTGGTTTCGGGAAGCCGGGACAAAACCATCAACCTATGGAGCCTTCCCAAAGGGGGATTGATCAAGAAACTGGAGGGGCACATTGACACTGTTGCGTCTGTTTGCATAAGCCCCGACGGCCAATGGCTGGCATCGGGAAGCAGCGACAAAACTGTTAAACTATGGAGCCTACCCGATGGCGCCCTGCTTAAAACCCTGACCGGGCACACGAGAGGCATTAACTCCATTTGCACAAGCCCCGACGGAAAACTGCTGGCTTCGGGAGGCGACGACAAAACAATCAGCTTATGGAGCCTGCCGGAAGGAACCCTGATTAAAAAACTGTCGGGACACACGAATACCATCATGTCCGTTTGCATAAGCCCCGACGGGCAATTACTGGCATCAGGCGGCATGGACAAAACCATCAAATTGTGGAGCCTGCCCGACGGCGCCTTGCTCAACACCCTGACCGGGCACACGGGCGGCGTCACCTCTGTTTGCACAAGCCCCGATGGCAAACTGCTGGCCTCGGGCAGCAGCGACCAAACCATCCGCCTGTGGAGCCTGCCCGACGGAAAACAACTTTCCTGCCTGGCGGACATGGCCGCCAATCCCGCCAACAGGGAAGGCGCGACTGTCCACATGCGAAACGAATACGGGCAGACCATCACTTACACCCTGCCATGCGGATCCCCGCTTCCCCCCGGAGCCACCTGCCGGTGCAATTGCGTCCCCGGCTCCGTCAAAATATGCACATGCCAGTCTGTCGCGACGCGGTGCCGTCACGGCTGCTCTTGCGTTCCCGTCTGCACCTGCCAGGCGGTGCGCTGCCGGCAGACGTAGTCACGCGTCAAAACAGGGCGGCTCCGAAATTCTTCCCAAAACGAAACCGACTTTAATAAAACAAAGAACACCACCATGCGCACCGGCGATGCCAGCAAACCCTCGTTTCAACTCGCGCGCGTAAGCGAGGGGAGGAGCTGTATCAGCAAACGGAAATCGTGATGATAAAGGCCGGGGCGGGTAGCGG